>LADN01000031.1 GCA_000961585.1 Peptococcaceae bacterium BRH_c4a
CCTTCCTGCCTGATCCACTGCTCGATCTGGGTCATTTTCAACACCTCCAGCAGCCTTTTTTTATAGTCTTCCGACATGAACCGATCGGTTACCGCCACCAGTGCGCCGATAACGAATGTTTTGATTTCTCCGGTCATGTTCTTAGCCAGTTCCGCCGCCTGTAAGGCCATTTGGTCTTCGGTCAGGCTGCTCTTCATCAGGGGCAGGAATACCAGCTTCAGTATTTCTTCTTCATGCAAAGATTCATTTCTGCTGATTTTTTCTTGCAGTTTCCGGTATTCCTCGTCTCCATCGTAATCCTTCATGTAGACGTTGGTGACTTTATAGTTGATGGATCCTTTTTCCAGACGATCCGGAGCTTTTTTGATCCTCCCGGAGTAAACAACGGCGGTGTTGACTTCCCGGTCATCACGATTGATCAGTCTGACATCGTAAAGGGCGAAGCGCTTGAGTGCCTCTCCTGTCACTGTGGTCATGAATTCGAGATGCAGCAAGGTGTCGTCTTCCAGCAGAAAGATGCAATCCGTCCTGTTTTCTTTCACTTCCAGCACCGGCAGAACTGTCGGTATGACTGCTTTTATCCTGGGTGTGTCCAGGCCGAATATTTTAAGCGTTTTGTCCTTGAATGCGCCGGCTACAGCTTTCATAATCACGTCGTTTGCCTGCCTGGTTACCTCCGCTTCCAACTCAGCACCTTCTTTTGGGGTTATTATACCGCATACGGCCATTTGAGTGAAGAAGCATTTTGTTGAATACTCAGATAAGTGCGGAGCGCTACTTTCACTTACTTATTAGAATCTCACAATGTAAAGCCTGACCCCAGGGATCCAGACAAAATTTTCTTTCAATATGCCTTGAAAATACATCATATATGATGTATGATTTTATTAGTAACAAATAATAATATTTTGTGAGGCTCCTATTAGGATTTTCTATGTGGCAATTGAAAACGGCTGTATTTATCTGCTACACGCTTGTAAAAAGCAAAAAGGGAAGGCAGAATTATTTGAGGTTGAAACAGCTCTAAAACGGATGAAAGAAGTCTTAAAGGATTAACTTTGTTAAAAGGAGGTATTAACAATGCCGTTCCAGGAAATAGACATCTCTAAAATAATAAATGAGAAATGCAACAGTGACCCGGAATTTGCAACTACATATAAACATGCAATCGCAGAACTGGATTTAATTGCGCAAATAATAAAAACCAGAAAAGAAAAAGGCTTAACACAAGAAGATGTTGCAGAAAGATCAGGATTAACCCAACAAATGATTTCAAGAATAGAAAGAAAGGAGATTTTACCGAACTATAGAAATTTGCTCAGAATAGCAGATGCATTAGATTCAAAGCTGCAACTGGTGACGACTCCTCGCACTAAAGCATGAGTCTTCCCGGGGTCTGGCCCTTAACTTGTAAGATATTGCCTGGAGGTAAGAAAAATGAGGACGACAATTGTTATTTCGGCAAAGGGACAGATCTCCATCCCTGTCTCCCTGCGCAGGCGTTATAACCTAAAAAAAGGTGATCAGCTTGCAGTCGAAGAAAACGACGGCGCCATTATACTTCGGCCTCTGCCAAAACACCCTCTTTTGAAAATGAAAGGCAAGTACGGCGGGGACAGGGAACCCCTGACGGAACTTTTGCTCAAGGAGCGCAGGGCGGAGAGGGAGCGGAGTAAATATTGAGATCTAAAAAATATGTATTGGACTCCTATGCCGTCCTTGCGGTTATTGAAGGAGAGACAGGCGCCCAAATTGTTGCCGGCATTGTTGCTGGTGAAGAAACTGAACTTTATATGAGTATTATCAGCCTGGGAGAGATTTATTACATCCTTCTGCGCAGAAAGGGCGAACAGGCAGCTGAAGAAGTTGTACAGAATACTTTGGCCGAAGATTCTCTGACCATTGCCGATGTTTCCTGGCCCAGAGTAAAAGAAGCCGCCCTGTTTAAGGCACAAGGCGGGCTGTCTTATGCGGACGCCTTTGTCCTTGCGCTGGGAAAGGAACTGAAAGCGCCGGTAGTCACGGGAGACCCGGAAATACGGACCGCTGCAACCAAAGCAGGTGTGGAAATAGTATGGATAGGATAGGTTAGATATGACCGCCGGTACCGCAACTACCGCTTAATTCAGCTCAGCCTTCAGCCTCCGGACGGTTTCCTGGTCCAGGCCGGTGATCTCCGCAACGAGATCTTCCGGCAATCCCTTTTTCAGGGCTATCCTGGCGGTTTCCATTTTGCCTTTTATTTCGCCTTCCTTGATACCTTCCTTGATACCTTCCTTGATGCCTTCCTTGATGCCTTCCTGCCTGATCCACTGCTCGATCTGGGTCATTTTCAACACCTCCAGCAGCCTTTTTTTATAGTCTTCCGACATGAACCGATCGGTTACCGCCACCAGTGCGCCGATAACGAATGTTTTGATTTCTCCGGTCATGTTCTTAGCCAGTTCCGCCGCCTGTAAGGCCATTTGGTCTTCGGTCAGGCTGCTCTTCATCAGGGACAGGAATACCAGCTTCAGTATTTCTTCTTCATGCAAAGATTCATTTCTGCTGATTTTTTCTTGCAGTTTCCGGTATTCCTCGTCTCCATCGTAATCCTTCATGTAGACGTTGGTGACTTTATAGTTGATGGATCCTTTTTCCAGACGATCCGGAGCTTTTTTGATCCTCCCGGAGTAAACAACGGCGGTGTTGACTTCCCGGTCATCACGATTGATCAGTCTGACATCGTAAAGGGCGAAGCGCTTGAGTGCCTCTCCTGTCACTGTGGTCATGAATTCGAGATGCAGCAAGGTGTCGTCTTCCAGCAGAAAAATGTAGTCCGTCCTGTTTTCTTTCACTTCCAGCACCGGCAGGACTGTCGGTATGACTGCTTTTATCCTGGGTGTGTCCAGGCCGAATATTTTAAGCGTTTTGTCCTTGAATGCGCCGGCTACCGCTTTCATGATCACGTCGTTTGCCTGCCTGGTTACCTCCGCTTCCAACTCAGCACCTTCTTCGACACCTTCTTTTGGGGTTATTATATCAATTATACCGCATCCGCCCATCTGAGTGAAGAATAACTTAGGTACCCGGTACCGCAAGACATATTGACGTTATTTAGAAATTAATGCATAATTTTAATAAGAAAGGAGGGATTAAATGAAGAGATTCATAACAGGGTTATTTGTTGGGGTTTTTCTGTCAATATATTCCGTAGGCTTTGCTGCAGATACAATTAAAATACTTGTCAACGGTAAAGAAATAAACAGCGACATTCCACCACAAATAATAAATGGCCGCACCATGGTTCCCATAAGATTTGTGGCTGAGGCGCTACAGGCAAATGTGGAGTGGGATGAAAACACAAAAACCGTAAAGATAACAACTGCTTCCCAACCAGCCACAGATCCCAACAATAAAAAAGTTGGAGAAAAAATTGTTTTCAGTGATTCCGAGCTTATAGTAGACAATCTGGAAACATATGCCGTTGAAACCGCCACAGGAATTTCACGCATAGCATCTGCAGACATTACAATTGTCCCAACCGACGGCAACTTTAGATCTAAGTCCAGGTTCTTTGATTTTATTGGCGGGTGGGTAATAGACAATTCTCATACAGAAATCACTTCCCGCATTAAATCCGTCCCTGAGTATCCCACTGACGGAAAATATACAATTAACGCCGAACATGTAATTGACCAGGGGAAATTTGTTACCGCGATAAAAATAAAAGGAGACGGAAAAACAATAACTGTGACAAGATAGTGCGCCAGATACCATAAAAAAATATTAAGCCCTCCGGTGCAAGTCAGTCCGGGGGCTTTTTTTATAAAGATTATCAGGGAGTGTAAATACCTCTGTGTAATCGGATCAATTACCTGCCAGCCATGGCTTATAAAACTTGTTCTTCATAATCACGTGCTGCATCTTCACATTTAACAACTTTTGTTCAGCCGAGGCCAGACTTGCCTCAGACGCAACTACATCCACCTTTGAGGCCAGGCCAACACTGTATTGTAATTTTGTGACCCGATCAGATTCCCTGGCTAAATCCAAAGACTTTTTGGCCACCAGATATCCTTTTTCCAGCGACATGAGAGTGTTATAAAGATTCCTGACAAGCTCCCTTTTGCCTTCTGTCAACTGCTCTGTGGAAATTTTATTCTTGTCCGCATCTATTTTTTTGATTCCGTCACTGTCGTACGCCCCAATCAGACTCCTGTATAAATCCTCATTTGCTTTAGCATTGGTGAGTGTGGGATCCACGGACAGTATTTCTGATATTTTGGCTTCTATATCTTCAACCTCAGTGCCTTTAAATGTTATTTCATCCTTAAGAACAGGCCGCTCTCCTTGCTTCAAGCCCACCAGTTCATTAAATGCTTTGTATGCGGTTATTAATGTTTTCTCCGCATTATCAACCTCCGACTTGCTGGAATCAAGCTGCACCCCGGCCTGTAAAAAGCTCTGCATGGCAATAATCCCCAGTTGATAGCGCAGGGAGGCTAGATCATAGTTTATACTGTCTCTCTTTTGATTTACCTTTGCCAGATCCAGCTTCTTTATGCTCTCCAAAACAGCGCAGTACTTTTCAATTGCTTTTAAGGCAACGCCATCTTTGCTGACATCATACAGCCTTTGCTTAACTTCGTAATCAGTGCTTGCCATTAAATAGGCGTTGTGCGATCCCTCTGTAGCGCTGTCATATATGAAATAGCCGGTTCCCGGGACGCTCTTTGACGCCTGGGTCGATTCATAGCCGATCTCGGCGCTATTCTTATTTTTCCTGGATTTTTCCCTGTCAAGATCCGACTGCTTAATTACCTTACTGTTCCTTAAGGCAAGACCTATTGCCTCTTCCAATGTAATTTCCGCACCCTTCACTTCTCCTGCCCATGCAGCTGCAGCTGCAGTGAGCGATACGGATATGGTCAGCAATATATGCAATGCTATTTTTCTTATGTTTTTTTTCAAGAATACCACTCTCCCAAGAAATAACCCGGGTTCAATTGAACCCGGGTTATAATCCGAACTAATTCTTACTTCAGATCCATGGTTACGGTTTGAGTTGCTTCATCCCAGCCTACAGTGGCGCCCAGAGCCTGGGCAATGGACCGGAAAGGAAGCATGGTGCGGCCGCTGACGAGTTCAGCGGATACGTCCATGGTGATGGATACGCCGTTGACCAGCAGGGTCTTGCTGCCGATCTTCAGCTGGACAACCTTGTCGCCCTTCAGCAGGGTCACGGTTTCATTGACTCCGTCCCAGATTATGTTGGCATCTGACACACCCAGGGCCTGGGCAACGTACCTGACGGGCAGGAAGGTACGACCGTCCTTGGTAAAGGGAGCCACATCCATGGTCATTGTGTTGCCGTTTACAGTGTAATCGGTTGAGCCGATTACAAAGGAGGCAGCCCTCTTGGTGGCGGATACGCCAACAGCATTAGCGACCTTGAATATGGTCTTGGTGTTTAATGAACCGGCATTGGCGCTTACCAGGTATGCTCCGCAAAGCTCAAGGGCAATGTCGCTGGACACAAAGCGGGAGTCAACATTGTACTTGAGGTCGGAGATTTCCACTTTGTCAATGGTGGAGGAAGCAGCCATGGCAGCCACGTTATACTCGCTGTCATTAACCTTAGCTACGTTTTGCTTGGTCCCGTTCACCTTGACGGTGGGGGTACCCGCAAAGGTTATCCCGTTGGGGGCCTTCATTGTGAATGCAGCGGCATTGGTGAAAGCGCCGTTCTTGGTCTCGGTCAGGGTGATGTTGCCTGCCGCCTGGTTCAGGCTGTTGGCGAGAACCTCGGGCTTGTCGGCGGTAACAGTGGCTGCGGCCACTATGGTGGCTATGGTCACATCACCGGACGGACCGGCAGTACCGCTGACGGTGACTTTCAGGTCTCCGGGAGCTGCATCGGCGTCGATAATCACATTCGGCAGATTATTGAACTTGGTTGTTGTCGCGGCGCCAGCGCCTACGCTGTACCATATGCTGCGGTCATCGCTGTATTTTCCGCCGGCGGTGAACACTCCGAGGTTGACGTTGGCAGCGGCCCACTTGGCGCCGGTCAGGGTAAATACCAAGTTGCCGTTGGTTTTAAACGCTCCGGCAAAGTTCTGCTCAATAACAATGGTCCCCACGACCACAGCGCCTTTTCCGGGATAGCCGATTTTGTCGCTGACGCTTTCATTCTTGATTGTGAACTCGCCCTCGCCAAGTTTGGCTACGGTGAGAATGGTGTTTGCCAGCTTGGTGTTCGAGCTGGACACTTCAATCTGAAGGTCTCCGGTGGCAGCCGGGCTTACATCCAGCACGGGTGTAATGTTCAGTTTTCCTTTAATGCCTGCTGACGAGGCACCGATGGTATACACAACCGACTTCTTGTCAGCCGCTAAAACCGGAGCATTATCATCATCGAGGGTGTTAACTCCGGTAGCTGCCGGCGCAGCATTGAAAGTAACACCGCTTGACACTATTGTCAGGGTAACAGTTTCGGGGGCGGCGAATACTCCTGGCTTATTCTCTTCGATGGTTATAGTGGCCGCATTTTTTGCCAGGCCAGCGGAACCTAAGATTTCCGGTGTCTTGGCGGTTGCCGTCAAAGCGGCGGAGGCCACGTTACCGACAACATGCTCACTGGTCTGGGTCCACTTCTGGTATCCGCCGCCCAGTACGGTGACGGTAACTTTTGCGGAGATGTAGCCGCTGAAGCTTGAATCCACGTTAGCTTTGCTGGACAGGGTATTGCCGCCGTTGACATAGTCAAGGTCGACCTTCACACCGTTCCCAGCAACGGTGATAGGACCGGTGATGTTAAAGGTCAATGTGCTGCTGTTGTGCTCCACAAAGGCCAGAGACCCTATGGCGCCACCGGCAGTTGTCTTGATAAAGTTGGCAAGGTCGGCAGCGTTCGCCGCAAGTTTGTTTGAGTCCCACTTGACTCCCGAGGGAAGCTCAATGCTGACCTGGACTGTATCCGCAGCAGCAGGAATCTGGGTGCCATCGGAAATTTCAATATAACCCAGGTTCTTTTGGTCGCCTGTTGTTACACTGGCCACAGCAGAGACAACCTTGGTGGCGGGATCAGCCGCAAATGCGCCGCCCACAGGCACAAGCAAGGTGGCCAGCAGCGCCAATGTCATAATGATTGAGATCAGTTTTTTGTTCCTTTTCAACGAATTTCCTCCTTAAAAATTAAAAATTTAAAAATGGGTTTTGTTTTTGCGGGTACCTCCTCCCGGTATGCCGCAAAGCCTTCAGCCATCCCCCCCTCATCAAGGTCTCGCAGAATTTGCTGTGTTATGGCCATGATGTCTGCTTCAAATATGGTGCTGATGCACCTGGCCAACCAACTGACCGGTCGGATAGGGCCAAATTGGTATATTCTACACCAGAGGCCATATTCCTTCCAGGCCGGGATTAAAAAGGGTTGGTTTCTCCCTTTTCCCTGTTTCGTTAGACAATGGGTTGACGGGGAAAGTTCCATGGCTTTGGAAAAAAAATTCAGGAGACAGGAGACAGGAGACAGGAGACAGGAGACAGGAGACAAAAATATATTATTGAATAAATTTAGCGCAGTTGTTAGAATTAGGCAATAGTTGATTAATAATTTTTGGCCGGGGGGGTAAAATAACCGCCTTGCCGGCGGTGCCGTCTTGCAGACGGCGGAATCCAGGAGCCAGGAGCCAGAATCCAGAATTGTGACAGCCTGCCTTAAAAGCGACCCTCAAGAGACCCCACAGCGACATGCAGTGAGGGGGAGGGGTTTTAGTCCAGGCGGATGTTCCGGAGGCTGTTATCTGGCTCTTGGCGACAGAGCCGTACGGACTGCCGAACCGGCTGCAGGACGCAGCCGGTAGCCGGAATCGACGCATGGATGCGGCGTTGGAGGCGGTCGGCA
>LADN01000087.1 GCA_000961585.1 Peptococcaceae bacterium BRH_c4a
TGGAATTCGTGTTGAACTTGAAATTTTCATTACGTGCCCGGTTGTTGAAAAAGCGGTGCAGTCCGAGCTCATGGTAAATCTTTAAGATTGCGGCATAACCGAAATTTCTTCTGTTATCAGTTCCTTGGGCGAGCTGTTCATCCATGTTGATGGTCAGTGTTAGCTTTTTCTTCGTGATATCTTCCTCTGTCATCTTGCGGGCCACTTCTTTGAAATGAACGATGGGATCGTCATATTCCTTTTCCAGTTCATCCAAGTAACCCAGGGACTTGACGGTTCGATCAGTCGACACATTGGTCTCAGGATTTCTGAATTTTTGCGCTATAACAAGATAGGTTCTTCCTGATTCTTTTCGATACGTTTTTTTGAGATACATACAAGAAGCCTCCCATATCTCATAGTTGTAACCATATCTTTATTATAACATATTGTGCCATATTATGCCACACAAATATGACGTAAAACTAAAATAAAAAATCCCCTTGCAGCCTTATACCACAGGGAGATTAGGGTTTGCACTTTTCAATTATGCTGTCAAACTAACGAGCGACCCCGGAAAAACTCTGGGCTACATAAAAATGCTTTGGCGATTTAGCGCTTTAATACTTTAATATGGTATATACTTTCCTTAACGATAAAAAAACGCCCTGACGGGCGTTGCTGTCTTGCAGACGGCGGAATCCAGAAGCCAGGAGTCAGGAGCCAGAATACGCAAGCGTGACGCTAACGCAACTCCACCGGCCACAGGGCGACCCCAGAAATAATCTCAATTACTTAAGGCTTAAAGCTTACCGCTAACAGAATTCGTTGGAATCGCCATGCTGACTGCAGCATCAGGTTTTTGAGGCGAATACGTGATTTCCGATGCGGGCCTGAACCTCAAGGGTTTTGATCCACTGGTCGCTGGCGGTCTCCGGATTATAAAAAAACAGGGCGCCGTTGGTGGGATCAAGACCGGACATGGCCTGAATTGCGGCACATATGGCGGTATCATCGGGATCCAGTCTGATACTCCCGTCCTGGACCGGAGTGAACTGGTATGTGCCGCTATGTTTCTGCATTATTATTTCCCTCAGTGTATTGGGAAACTCCCGGCTCTCCAGCCTGTTCAGAATGACGGCCCCCACCGCCACCTGCCCGGTAAAGCTTTCCCCCCGGGACTCCGCATAAATGGCTCTGGCCAGGAGCATAATATCATCCCTGGTAAATCCGCGTGAAAGGGCGATTTCAAAGTCCGGGATCACACCCGGCATGACCAGCACCTGTTTGGGGTGTATCACGGTTTTGGAAAGCTTGTTTGCCCTTATCAGCGATTGCAGTGAAACACCATTTTTATCAGCTATGCCGTAAAGCGTTTCGCCCTCCTGAACTGTATGGAAAACCATTTTCCGGTTTTCATAGGTTTCATTGTATTTATCTTCCCCGGCAGCCGCCCCCATTACGTACCCCGTACATACCGTTAACAGGGCAATGACCAGGACGGCCCTGGCAAAACTGATACTCATATATCCTCCTTTCTTCCCAAAGAATAGTTTTAACTTATTCCCGCAGACAGTATGCATGGGATATATTGGCATATATGGCACTGTCATACATTACATTCTGGAAATAACAAAAAATCCCTCTCTTAGAGGGATTAAAATCGTTCTACATAATTTTCACAGATCAATATAGTTTGCATCATACAGTCTGAATTTGTCTGATAAAATCCTACGCCTGCAGCAGAAGGGCATTTACTATGGAAGCGGCAACCGTGCTTCCTCCTCTGGTGCCGGGCATGGTAATATATGGCACACCGGTTTCCATGAGCATTTCCTTTGACTCGGCCGCTCCCACGAATCCCACCGGGGTACCCACCACCAGAGCCGGGTGGGCCTCTTTGTCCCTGATCATCCGGCAAAGCTCAAACAAGGCAGTGGGAGCGTTTCCCACTGCTATAATGCCGTTATCCGCCATGGCGGCTCCCCTTTTCATGGCTACCATGGCCCTGGTCAGGCCATTCTCCCTTGCCTCCAGCACCACCTCGGGGTCACTGATGAGGCAGTGGGACCTTACGCCGAACTTATCCATCCTTCCCGAGATCAGCCCGGATTTGAGCATGTTGACGTCTGTAAGTACAGAAAACCCCTTTCTGATGGCATCCAGTCCGGCCTCCACTGCTCCGGGTGAAATATTGACCAGATATATGCAGCCCAGGTCTCCGGTGGTGTGTATAACCCTCTTTACTATATCCCTCTCCACCGAAGGAAAGTTTTTTAGATCAGGAAGGCTTTGCTCTATGATGGACATGCTGGTTCTTTCTATCTGCCCGGGGTCTTTTATAATATCCAATTTTCAGCCAGCCTCCCCGATCCTCTCAAGAATTATTTCCCCCAGTTTTCTGTCCGCCCCTATGTTACCGGTCATTACTATCTGTACGCCGGGGTATTTCTGTCTTTCTTCCCCGATTATCTCCGGAATGTCCTTTTTCATATGCAGCCCCATATACAGGAACAAAGGAACCACTATTATCTTTTCCACTCCTGCTGAAACGGCCAATTCCAGAGCGGACGGAAGGTCTGGCTGGTTGAACTGCAGCGACGCCCCGGCCACATAATCAAAACTGCTCCCTTCCCTTACCTGGGCCAGAAGCTTTCTTACCGTTATCTGGGCCTCCGGCGCCCGGCTTCCGTGACCGAGCAATACTATTCCCGTTTTCATGTAACACCTCTCACATTATTAAGTTCATTATAAAAGGCATCCCAGAGCCCTTTCCACCGCTTCCCAGGCCGTTACAGCCGCCCCTTCCGGCTCCGGCGGCCTCCTCACCACAAGTAGAGGCAGCGCCAGCTTTTCTGCAGCCGCTATTTTCTCACCCAGGCCTCCGGCATCTCCGCTTTCCTTGGACACCATGACATCAGCCTGAAAATGCCTCAGCAGGGCCACATTGATCTCCTCGCCGAAGGGGCCGCGCATGGCTACAATGTCCGAGGGACTTATGCCAATAGCAATCAGACTTTTGATTACATCGGGATCAGGGATTACCCTTAATACAACCCTCCTGCCCATCTCACGGGCAGTTTCATAAAATATACCGGCCGTTTTGCTACCGGTGGTAAGAAAAATAGTTTTCCCAAAATGGCAGGCCCTCCGGGCGGCGGCATGGTAATTTTCCGACCATTCCAAAACAGGGCTTTGGTTATCCGGTATCCCGGGGCGGGCGAAGCGAATGTAATGAACTCCTGCCTGGCCGCAGGCCCAGGCGGCATTTGCGCTAATCTCCGAGGCAAAGGGGTGGGAGGCGTCAATTAACACCTTTACGTTCCTGGTAATAAGTAGTTTGGTAAGCCCTTCCCGGTTCAGGCGGCCCCAGATGACCTCTATGCCGTCCCCGACAGCCAGATCCGCACCGTAGCGGGTGGCTGCGCTTACCAGCACCCTGGCCCCCTCCGCCGCCAGAAGTTCTGCAATAACCCTGCTGTCCGAGGTCCCCCCAATGACCAGAATCATATACTGTATCCCCTGGGGGTTACCATGAATTTCCCCAGCTTCCTTGTTCCGCTGCTGCCTATAATAACGGTGGAAAGCATGTCGATGCTGAAATCCAGCATGCTGTCCAGGTCCGTTACAATTATTGACTCGTCTTCCCTGTCAGCATTGCGGACTATACCCACGGGAGTGCTTCCCGACTTGTGCCCCTTCATAATTTCCCGGGCTCTCTTTATATGATCCACCCTTTTATGGCTGGCCGGGTTGTACATTACCACCACAAAATCACCCTGGGCGGCGGCTTCCAGCCTTTTCTCAATAACCTCCCACGGTGTAAGCAGGTCGCTTAAGCTTATGACAGCAAAGTCATGCATCAATGGGGCGCCCAGTTTGGCAGCCGAGGCCGTGGCCGACGTGATTCCGGGTATTATCTCCACATCTATTTTCCCCTCCAGGCCATCTTTGTGCAGCATCTCCAAAACAAGGCCGGCCATACCGTAAACACCGGGATCACCGCTGGAAACAAAGGCCACGTCCATGCCCGCTGCGGCCTGGTCTATGGCGGCGGCGCAACGTTCCACCTCCCGGGTCATGCCGGTGCTGATCACCTTTTTATCCCTGATCAGGTCACGGATTATTTCTATATAGGTCTTATAACCCACCACAACCCGGGCCTCCCTCAGCGCCTTCATTGCCCTGGGGCTGAGAAGGTCTGCCGACCCCGGCCCTAGTCCCACCACCCGGATTCTTCCTCTGCCAGCGCCACCGTTATCCCCGAGTTTTTTATTTTCGGAGCCAGCAGCCTCCCCTTCCGGCATGCCAGCATCGCTGCCGGTTCGCATACTCCACCCACTCCCATCTTCAACATTACGAATTCGGATTTAGCCAGACCGTGAACTTCCATGACACTGTTAATTTCCCCGGGACCGAATCCCCGCAGGGGCACTCCCATTTCCCGGGAAGCCTTGACAAGTCCCTCTTCCGAGGTCTTGTTCACTATCGTGGCAATTGATTTCACACACTGTAAACTGCGCCCGACCGCATCCAGGCTTTTTTTGATTTCACCTATTATATCACCGCAGGCGGCCCCCCGCCTACATCCGACACCCACCACTATATTCCTGGGCCTTAACAGCAGATCCCTGTCTCCCGCCTTAATATTGATCATCCCGGTAATCAGCACCCTCCAGCCGGGCACATGCTCATCCAGCCGGTCCCAGGGCCTTACACATATCTGATCCGATTCCGGCAGTGGAAGGCTGTACTGTGTGTACAGGTATATACTTTCACCCCGGGCCAGGGCGGCATTAACCTTTTTCACGGCCTCCGGGGATTCCGGCTGCAGCTTTAAGTCTCTGGCCAGCACATCCGCCGCCGGAGCCCCGTTAACATCGGTGGCCGTGGTTATTACCGCCTGCGCCCCCAGGCCTGCCGCCAGCTGCCGGGCAAGATCATTGGCCCCGCCCACGTGTCCGCTTAGAACGCTGATGACGAAATTCCCGCCTTCGTCCAGGGTCACCACGGCCGGATCGGTTCTTTTATCCCTTATATATGGGGCCAGGGTACGTACCACTATACCCATGGCCATGATCATAACCAGACCGCCGTACCGGTAAAATATATCTCCCACGGTGGCTCTTAGGGTTGTTTTCATAGGTACAACCCCGGGAACTCCCCGGGCCGCCTCCGGAACAGAAAACATGTCTGTCTGATGACCGGCTTTCCCCAGTAACTCCGAGATCTTTATTCCCAACTGGGCGCCCTTTCCGGTGAGGGAAATTATGGCCACGTTCATCTGTTTTTCTCCCTGAAGCCATGGGAAAAGCCGGGGTCATAAAGCTTTGAGCGGGAATAACCGCCCCCGAAAACCTCTCCCACCATGATCAGCGCCTGCCGGGCAATGCCAGACTGCCTCACCAGTTCCCCTATATTTTCGAGGCAGCCACTTATAACCCTCTGGTCGGGCCATGAGGCTTTTTCCACCACCATAACCGGTGTTTTTCCGGTATAGGCCCCGCCCAGCAACTCCTCCACCACCCTGTCAATCTGGCTGACGCTGAGGAAAATGCACATTGTGCAGCGGTGCCCGGCCAGTTCCGAGAGTTTTTCACCCGGAGGCACCGGGGTTCTTCCCTCCAGCCTGGTGAGTATTACCGTCTGGGTTACATTGGGCAGTGTCAGCTCATGGGGTATGGCCGCCGCTGCGGCAAAAAACGAGCTGACTCCGGGTATGACCGTAAATTCAATTCCCTTTCGGGCCAGGGCATCCATTTGTTCCTGAATGGCGCCGTAGATTGACGGGTCTCCGGTATGCACCCGGGCCACCATTTTATCCTCTGACCGGGACTGGAACATAACCTCCAGCACCTCTTCAAGGTTCATTCCAGCGCTGTTGTATATCCGGGCGTCCGGCTTACATAATTCCAGAAGAGCCGGATTAACCAGTGACCCTGCATAAATGACCACATCGGCCCGGGCTAAAAGCTTTGCCCCTTTAACAGTGATAAGATCCGGGTCCCCCGGACCGGCCCCGATAAAATATATCATTTATAACAATCCCCCCCAAATTCCCCGTAAGTATGTCACAATTTAGGAAGTGCATACGCATTTTTTTTCAAACGTTTTTTTATCGCTTAGGAAAGTATATGACTCATTAAAGCATTAAAGCATTAAGGCGCTGAAGCACTGAAGCACCAAAGCATTTTTATGCAAGCCCAGAGTTTTTCCGGGGTCGCTCCGGGGTCACTTGAGGGTCGCTGCATTGTCGCTAATGGGTAGGCGGAGCGATTTAAGTCCGGCCTGCATTACCTCCTGCTGCAACTGTCTCTAAACTCGGTCGCCAACGGAATGCCGACCGCCTCCAACGCCGCATCCTTGCGTCGATTCCGGCTTCCGGCTGCGTCCTGCAGCCGGCTCGGCATTCCGTAGGCTCGGTCGTTAAGAGACAGTAGCAGCCTCCGGTACATTCCGCACGGACTTAAATCACTCCCCCTCACTGCATGTCGCTGTGGGGTCTCTTGAGGGTCGCTTTTAAGGCTGCCTGTCACCATTCTGGATTCTGGCTTCTGGATTCTGGATTCCCAAGCGCCCGTCAGGGCGTTTTTTTATTATGAGCAGAGACATGTAATCAAGCTTACGGCCCTCCAGGCTGTCCAGATTGCCGGTAACATACTGGTCACGATAGCCGCAGCGGCTGAAATAAAGAGCCTTTCCCTGCATGCCCAGTCTTTCCAGAAGCCCCCTGACCTCTTCCATTTTTCTGTTTACCTTCATCAAAACCACGTTGTCAAATTTTATTAAAGCCTCTTCCAGTTCCTCCAGGCCATATGCTGCGGGAAGCACCACCAGGCTCTCGTCCCCCTCGGTCAGAGGTATTCCCGCCAGAGATGCGCAGGCCGACATGGCCATAACTCCGGGAACGGTTTCGGTCTCAATTTCAGGATAACTTTTTCTTACATAATCCAGGAGATAGCCGTAGGTGCTGTAAAACATGGGATCACCAATGGTTACAAAGGCCACCCCCCGCCCCTGCAGAATCTTTTTGGCCACCGCCTCCCCGGCTGCGGCCCAGCTCTCCTCCAGCACCGAACGGTCCCTGGACATGGGAAATGAAAGATCAAGAAATTCAAATTCCTTTTCTATAACCCCCTGCACCACCTGCAGAGCCAGGCTTTCTTTGTCCGCAGAAGACCTGGGAACACATAATACGTCAGCTTCCCGAAGTATGCGTAAAGCCTTTACAGTAATCAAATCCGGGTCGCCGGGACCCACCCCCAGCCCATAGAATTTACCTGCCATGCCTTTAACTCCACCCCCACGCCGCAATTATAAAAACAGGATTGTATGCCTTCATCAGCCTGCTGGCGCCCATCAGCTGAGATTTGCTGATGCTCACCTGCACTATCTCGGTCTCCCAGCCATCCTTTAAAAAATTAAGGGCGCTGGTAATGGTTTCCAGGGTAACCGCATTGATCACCAGCCTGCCCCCGGGCATTAATTTAACCTTTATTTCTTCCAGAATAGCCTTCATGTTACCGCCGGTCCCCCCCACAAATACCCTGTGGGGCCTGGGAAGACGGACAAGAGCCTCAGGGGCGCTGCCCGCCACCACCTCCACATTGTCCACAGAAAACCGGGTGCAGTTTTCACTGGTAAGCCTGCATCCCTCAGGAGATCTTTCCACTGCATAAACCTTCCCCCCCGGCGTCATCCTGGCGGCCTCCACCGATATGGATCCCGTTCCGCTGCCAACGTCCCAGACCACCATCCCTGGTTCCAGCCTGGCCTTGGACAGGGTTATAACCCTTATCTCCTCTTTGGTCATGGGAACGTCTCCCCTTATAAAAAGCCGGTCCGGTATCCCCGGAAGGCTTAGTCCGGTCAAATCACTCATCAACTATCACCATAACGCAGTTATGCCTTCCTTTATAATCATCCGGAAACACATCCCCGGACGACAGTTTTATTATTGATTCCGAAGGCAGGCTCAGGTCAAAACAAAAATAATACTCCCTTTGGGCCCCACCCTGCCCGAAAATTTCAAAAACCTTCTCCGGGGGGTTGTCCGTCCCGGTCAAAACAGCGGCCTTGCCAACATTTCCGGCCAGTTCCGCCAGTTTTTCCGCAGGCCTTCCGTGGGCGCTGAATATAACAGCGTCGTGCCAGGGCAGGCAAAGCCTGGCAAAGGCCAGCTGCACCGAGCTGATGCCCGGGATTACCTCAATATCCTCAGGGTTAAAATGGGTCCTCAGATATTTTAGTATGCCGTACATTCCGGGATCTCCGGTGGCCAGCACGGCCACTTCTTTTTCTCCCCTGTTCCTGATCGCATCCAGTATCTCTTCAAGATTGCCGGACAAAACATGACTTTCCCGGCCCGGGGGGGCGTATATCTCCATGTGCCTTCCGCCGCCTATGATTACATCCGCCCCTTCAATGGCCGCCACGGCCTCAGGGGTAATAAACGAGGGCCCCCCGGGACCTACCCCGATTATTTTAATCTTATACATCCCATCAATTCCCCCAATTCAAGGGCTGAACGGTCCATGCCCAGTATGCGTCCGTCCCGGGCCGTCATTACGGTGCCCACCCTGATCCTGTCCCAGACATATTCTTCGGCCCTCCGGCTGGCCCTGGCAGCTATGTTTTCAAATACAGCATGCAGCCCTCTGTCCTCAAGCAGCTTTACCGCACCTTCCAGGGTGTTTATATTCAATATTTCGGCAATCAATTCCTTTTTTGGCATATACAAAGCTATGTGGGCCGCCAATACTTCCCTCCGTCCGTCAGCCACCCGGCTGTGGGTGTTGAAAATGCCCCCGGCCACCTTGGCCACTTTTCCAATGTGGCCCCACAGCAGCACCGATTCCATACCAGCGTCGGCGCATTGTTCAAGCATAAAGCCGACATAATTGCTCATCTCTATTACACATTCCGGCTTAAAGCCATATTTTTCCACAGCCTGTGCGTAACCCATACCCCCGGGGGTGAGAACCACCCGATTAAAGCCCAATGCCGAAGCCTTACTGACAAAGGGCACCAGGGAATCCTTCAGCGCCTCCTCCGACATGGGCCTGACAATTCCCGAGGTGCCCAGTATAGAAATACCTCCGGTTATACCCAGGCGATGGTTTAATGTTCTTTTTGCCGCCCCGGCTCCCCCCGGGACACTGATGGTTATTTCCACTCCTTTTCCCTCCGGCAGCAGATCCGCAACGGCATCCCTGATCATTTTCAGAGGCACAGGGTTGATGGCCGGCTCCCCCACCGCAACAGGCAGGCCCGGCATAGTAACAGTGCCCACACCCTCCCCGCCCCTGATTGAAATTCCTCCCGGGGCAGGCGACACATGGGCGATTATTTCCAGTCCGTTTGTAACATCCGGGTCATCGCCGCCATCTTTAATAACAGCAGCCCTGGCGCCCCCGCTGGTGCGCCGGACGCTTTCCACCGGAACACTTATATATACTCCCTGGGGATTAACAACGCTCACCAGGGTATTATACTGATCCCTATACAGAAGAAGCGTTGCCGCCCTGGAGGCTGCGGCAGCCGAGGCCCCGGTGGTTATGCCGCAGCGAAGTTCTTTTTTACCCCTGCTGTAAGTTTCGACCTGGCCAGCATCATTCCGAATCACTTTCTTCACACCCTAAACTGAAAATACCTCAATCTGATGACCACAAATAAAAAGCCGGTTTATGGTCCGGCTGTTACGTCAGATACAGTTTTTTAATCAGGGCCCTTCGCTTGTTGTTATCCGAACCTCCGTCTTCGGGCTTGTCCGCATCCTTTTTGCGGGTTTCCCTGGAGCCTTTTCTGCCCTGGTACTGTCTGTCGTACTCCTGAATGGAACCGATGGAATTGAGATTGTTTTTCTTCCACTCCAGAAGGATTGTATCTATATATCTGAAATTCCATTTTCCTATGAGCACCGCTCTCTTCAGGGCCTCCTGCACCAGTTCGGGGTTGGTATGTTCAACCCACTGGGTAATTTTATCCATTTCTATGGGTGACAGCGGCCTTCCGAATTCCTTCTCGAAACTTTTGTAACACACTGACGTGAAATCTTTTCTGGCACCCTTATTTGAGTGCCCGTCCAGTTTTGCCCCGGCCTTTTCTATCTCCTTGGCCCGGGCACAGGCCCAGTAGTCCGAAAGCTTTTCAAAAAGGGGCTCAAAGTCATAGCCTGTGATCACGACATCCCTGGTCTCGTCATAGTACAGAGTCTCTATGATGGCTTTTTTGTCAAACAGTGATTTCAGGTTCATTTCCACCTCGGCCGGGGTTGTGGAGAGACATTCGGAAAGGGTTTCGATACCCGGGTGAAGGTCTCTGTCCTCGATGCGCAGCCGGAACAATTGAATCAGGGTCATCATCTCGGAGTCTGTAATGTCCATGTATTTATAATATCTCAGCAGCAGATTGGGAACATCAGTGGCTCCGGAAAGCCATAGATCTGTTCCGAATGCTGCGGGAATATTTCCCTGCCTGTATTTTTTAACTGTATTTCTAGTCTTTATAAACATTTCAAAGCTCCCGCCAAAAAAGTAATTTTATTGTATGGTAACCTCAGGGGTTTGTCCAGATGCAAAAATCTTATTAAACAGCCATTTTCACAACTAATCCGTCACCTTTTAAGGTGTTTGACATTGAATTTGGATTATTGTTATTAAATTCACCGTTAAAAAGTCAGCGCACCTCAGCGCCCAATACCTGGGACATTTGTTTGATGGCCCAGAGGTGGGCGTCAGTATCAAAGGATGCCACTCCATCTTTACAGACCACAACCTTGTAGTCCCTGTTGCATAACTCCTCCACCGTATAAAGAACGCACAAATTGGTGCATACTCCCACCACTTCCACGGTTTCCGGGTTCAAATCCCTGAGAATGCCATGGAGGTTGGTCCTGTAAAAGGCGCTGTGCCTGTTCTTGGGCACCTTGATGGCAAAGGAGTACTCTTCCAGGATACTCTTCAGATCATCTACCAGTTCGGCCCCCTCGGTACCGTACACACAGTGACGGGGAAACCTCTGAAACTCAAGGTCTTCCGGGTCATGAGCATCCCTGATCAATATAACCGGCATTCCCAGCGACACAAACTCACTGACTTTTTTCTGCACAAAGAGAACCATATTTATAACGGCCTCCCCGCAATACAGAGCACCATCTTTTTTTATATAGTCATTCAGCATGTTCACCACCAGTAAAACACGTCGGCTCAAGCACCATTCTCCTCCCTCACTGCAATACATTGTGAAGGGATGTCCCTTCACAACCCGTATTTAAAAAACCGACTGTGGGGATGTATCCCAAACAATTCCCTTCTCAGCAAAAGATCAGGAACCAATCCAAGGGAGTCCAGAGTCAGGTATTCACCCACGGGCTCCTCCATTTCAAAATGCCAGGTATACCTGTTCGGAATATGGATACAGTTCAATCCCGCCTGTATTCCGGGGTTTATGTCGGACTTAATGCTGTTGCCAATGACCCAGGAGTTTTTCTCTGAAAAATTATTCTTTTGGGCAATATCTACATATTCTTGCCTTGTTTTGTTTTTGAGAACATATATTTGTCTGAAATACCCCTTAAGGCCGCTGTCCTCTATTCTCTGCCACTGAACGGTGGGATCCCCCTTGGTGGCCAAAAATAAATCATACCGGCGGCCCAGTTCCTCCAAAACGTCCTTTGATCCCTTAACGGGAACAGGCTTCTGGCGGAATACCCACCATCCTATATCCAGAGCCTCCCTGCGCAAATCAGGCCGGGGCAGGATGTCGTTAACGGCGCAGAAATGATCGTAGGTTTGGGCCATGGCGCCGGGGAAGCATTCCTTGAGGAAAGCCCCGCACTTAGTGACGTTTTCTATATCAATGCGGTCCAGGGTTACCAGCACTTCCTCCGAATGAAAACCAAGTCCCTCCATGAACAGGACAAACTTTTTCCTGGAAATCTCAAAAAAGACCGCATTTTCCACCAGCGTATCGTCGAAGTCGAAAATAATACCATTCCTGCCCGTATTCAGCAAGTTGACTTATCCTTTCTTTTCAGTCTCACTTTAAAACAATAAGCCCGCCTATTCTGACCTTATTTTACATTATATTATAACATTTTGTTTACCTATTAAAAATATATTCTTAACCATAAATCAAATTATCAGACAATTTAGTTGCAATCGGGTAGTCTTGAAATGAAAACCATATAATGCTAAAATACCTAAACAGCCAATGCTGTCAAATTAAGCGACATCTATGCATCCCAGAGTTTATACCCGTTGTAATGTTCCATCGTTAGTTTGACAGCATAATTGAAAAGTGCAAACCCTAATCTCCCTGTGGTATAAGGCTGCAAGGGGATTTTTTATTTTAGTTTTACGTCATATTTGTGTGGCATAATATGGCACAATATGTTATAATAAAGATATGGTTACAACTATGAGATATGGGAGGCTTCTTGTATGTATCTCAAAAAAACGTATCGAAAAGAATCAGGAAGAACCTATCTTGTTATAGCGCAAAAATTCAGAAATCCTGAGACCAATGTGTCGACTGATCGAACCGTCAAGTCCCTGGGTTACTTGGATGAACTGGAAAAGGAATATGACGATCCCATCGTTCATTTCAAAGAAGTGGCCCGCAAGATGACAGAGGAAGATATCACGAAGAAAAAGCTAACACTGACCATCAACATGGATGAACAGCTCGCCCAAGGAACTGATAACAGAAGAAATTTCGGTTATGCCGCAATCTTAAAGATTTACCATGAGCTCGGACTGCACCGCTTTTTCAACAACCGGGCACGTAATGA
>LADN01000017.1 GCA_000961585.1 Peptococcaceae bacterium BRH_c4a
TAAAATAACCGCCTTGCCGGCGGTGCCGTCTTGCAGACGGCGGAATCCAGAAGCCAGAAGCCAGAAGCCAGAATGGTGACAGCATACTTTAAAAGCGACCCTCAAGAGACCCCACAGCGACATGCAGTGAGGGGGAGTGATTTAAGTCCGTGCGGAATGTACCGGAGGCTGCTACTGTCTCTTAACGACCGAGCCTACGAATTTGGAGGTTAGATGTTGGAAGTCGGAAGTCGGATTAAGCTAGAAATGGCTCTGAGGTCATTTCCTGCAAGTTTTCTAACCTCTAACCTCTGGCCTCCAACCTCCAAAATGGTCGGCATTCCGTTGGCGACCGAGTCTAGAGACAGTTGCAGCAGGAGGTAATGCAGGCCGGACTTAAATCGCTCCGCCTACCCATTAGCGACAATGCAGCGACCCTCAAGCGACCCCGGAGTGACCCCAGAAAAACTCTGGGCTACATAAAAATGGTTTGGTGCTTCAGTACTTCAGAGCTTTAATGCTTTAATGTGTCATATACTTTCCTAAACGATAAAAAAGCCGCCCCGGCCCGGTTGGTTATGTCCACAATGGAGGCCTCGTAGCAGTTTTTCTCCCCAAAGACTTCCTCTTTCCACTGGCCCCACCCTCTTTCCGGCGCCTTATTATCCCGGACTGTATCCGGTCCCCCCTGGGCGCCGGCATAACAAAGGCATTACTCTCATTTCCCCGTTTATGGTCGGGCACGCCTGTTTTTTTCATTCTTTGGCATGATAATACTAAATATCGGAGGATAACGTATTTCGTCATAGAATACCTTAATTGAATTTTCGGGAGGATTAACTAAAGGGTTTTTGAAAAAATATAATAGGGGGTGATTATATTGAGTGGGCAAATATACGATATTTGCGTGGTGGGCGGCGGCCCGGCGGGGCTGTCAGCGGCTGTAAACGCCTGGGTGCGCAGAAAAAACGTGATAATACTGGGAGGCCCTTCCGGCCGGTCAAAGGTCAACCGGTCCCCGAAGGTGGACAATTACCTCGGTTTTCCGGGCATCAGCGGAGATGAACTGTATAAAAAATTTCTAAAGCATGTTGAAAATTTTAAGATACCTGTGCTGCCGGACAAGGTGCAGAACATATACCCCATGGACCCGCTATTCTCCCTTCAGGTCAAGGACTCACTTTATGAATGCAGATCGGTAATCCTGGCCACCGGGGTGGCCGCCCAAAAAGGGCTTAATGGAGAGGAAAATTTCGTGGGCAGGGGTGTAAGCTACTGCGCCACCTGTGACGGGCCACTCTACCAGGGTAAAACTGTCACTGTAATAGACTACACCGGTGAGGGGGCCGAAGAGGCCAGATTTCTTGCGGACTTCTGCACAAGAATTAATTACGTGGCAATGGCGGCCACCGTGCCGGAATTTAAAAAGAACAATATTGAGGTCATCACAAAGGATGCGCCTGTGGGGATAACAGGAGAAGGAACTGTTAAGACGCTGAAGACCCAAACCAGAACCATTGAAACCGACGGTATCTTTATCTTCAGAGAAACCTACCCGCCCACCGAACTCGTCCGCGGGATGGAAATTGAAGATGGGTTCGTCAGGGTGAACCGTAAGATGGAAACAAACATATCCGCACTTTACGCCGCAGGTGACTGCACCGGAAAGCCCTATCAGGTGGCCAAGTCGGTGGGAGAGGGCCTGACGGCAGCCCTGAATGCGGTGAGTTATCTGGATTCTCTGGAACATTCGACCCCTTGATTTATACCGGTACAGGTATATAATTATAATGTGGAAAAACCTAAAGGGGCCGGCTTCAGTAATACGGCCCCTTTAGGTTTAAATAATGTTTTCCATTGCATAATTTCATGCTATACTATTTAATAATTACGCTAAATAACGATGCAGGGAGAAATGCCAGTTGATCTTAACTGAGGAAGAAATAAGGGAAGCTGCGGAGAAAACCCGGGAAATAACGGCAGGCTGCGATACCGCCAGGGGTTCCCTGATCCCCGTACTGCAAAAAATACAGGACCGGCTGGGTTACGTCCCGGCCCCGGCCATGGAGGAAGCCGCCCGTCATTTCGGAATACCGGCGGTGGATGTTTACGGTATTGTAACTTTTTACAACCAATTCCGCCTGACCCCTCCGGGCAGGCACAGGGTCAAGGTATGCATGGGAACGGCCTGCCACATGAAGGGCGGCAACATAATCATGGAGTCCTGGGAGCGGGTGCTTAAAATTAAGGTGGGCGAGACCACCCCCGACCGGGAGTTCAGTCTGGAAAGAGTGGCCTGTGTGGGCTGCTGCACAATGGCTCCGGTGCTGGTGAAGGACGAGACGGTAATAGGAAAAATGACGCCCACAAAGGTTGACGGGATGCTTTTTTCCCATCAGTTAGCCAATAAGAAAGAAGGCGTGCCACAGTGAGCGAAAATAAAAACGCCTCCGTAACCCTGAACACAATAAGGTCCAGGGTCGCCGGAGACTGGGAATCCCTTAAACAAAAGACTCTTATAACGGTGGGATCAGCCACCTGCGGCCGGGCGGCCGGGGCTGTGGAGGTGCTGGAATCTTTCAGGAAGGAAATAAGCCGCCTGCAGCTGGACGCCTCGGTGATAGAGGTGGGCTGCATGGGACACTGCTATGCCGAGCCCATGGCGGTAATCTACCACCCGGGGTTTCCCGGTATATGTTACGGCTACCTGGATCAGGGGGTGGCCTCCCGCCTGGTCCAGGACTTCCTGGTGGAAGGCGATCCCTGCGTGGAATTTGCCTTGGCCGCCACCGGGCCCAACGACTATATCCCCACCTTCGAGGATTTCCCAAGAGGCACGGTGGAGCAGAAGCATGTAATGAAACACTGCGGGTTCATCGACCCCGAAAATATTGATCACTACCTGGCGGTGGGCGGTTATCAGGGACTGGCGGCAGCTCTTTCCATGAGCCCGGATCAGGTTATTGCAGAAGTAAAGTCCTCGGGGCTGCGGGGCAGGGGCGGGGCGGGCTTTCCCACTGGCAATAAGTGGGAACTTTGCGGCAAGGCCCCCGAAAAAACAAGGTACGTCATCTGCAACGCCGATGAGGGCGATCCCGGGGCATTCATGGACCGCACCCTGCTGGAATCCAACCCCCACCTGGTGGTGGAGGGCCTGGCCATTGCAGCTTACGCTGCGGGAGCGTCCAAAGCATATTTTTACATCCGGGCGGAATACCCCCTGGCGGTGAAAAGGGTGGCCAAAGCTCTGGAACAGGCGGCTCAGTGCGGCATACTGGGCCAATCGGTGCTGGGTACTGATTTCAGCCTCGAAATAGAGATTTTCCAGGGTTCCGGCGCCTTTGTCTGCGGAGAGGAAACAGCGCTCATAGCTTCTATGGAAGGCCGTCCGGGACTGCCCCGTCACCGCCCTCCCTTCCCCTCTGAGTCAGGGCTGAACGGCAAACCCACAGTGATAGACAATGTAAAAACACTCTCCCATGTTCCTTTCATAACACAAAAAGGGTCCCAGTGGTTTAGAAGCATGGGCACCCCCGGCAGCCCGGGCACGGCAATATTTGCCCTGGCCGGCAAGCTGGTCAACACCGGCCTGACCGAAGTGCCCATAGGCACAACCCTGAGCCGGATTATTTACGATGTGGGCAGCGGCATAGCCGGAAACCAGACTTTCAAGGCGGTGCAGATCGGAGGGCCCTCGGGGGGCTGCCTGCCCAAAGAGGTTCTGGACACCCCCATTGACTACGACACCCTGACCAGGGCCGGGGCCATGATGGGCTCCGGAGGCATGGTGGTGCTGGACGAACATGACTGCATGGTGGAAATAGCCCGTTTTTTCCTGGACTTTACCCAGAAAGAATCCTGTGGGAAGTGCACCTTCTGCCGGCTGGGCACAAAACACATGCTGGGCATACTGGAGAGAATCACAAAGGGCCAGGGCAAGCCGGACGACATAGACCTTTTGCTGGAGCTGGCCGAGGATATTAAGGCCGGATCCCTCTGCGGGCTGGGGAAAACCGCCCCCAACCCCGTGGTTAGCACCATCAAATATTTCCGCCATGAATACGAGGCCCATATAAACGAAAAACGGTGCCCCTCCCTGATGTGCAAGGATCTGATAGCTTATTACATCCTGCCTCACAAGTGCGAGCGCTCCTGCGACGCCTGCGTGGGCAGCTGCCCTGTGGAGGCCATATACAGCGACGAAGACAGAATCAAGGTAATAAACCAGGAAAAATGCGTCAAGTGCGATAGCTGTATGGTGGCCTGCCCGCCCCAATACAAGGCGGTCGTTAAGGTTTCACCTCCAGATGAAGTGGTCCGGAAAGAGAAGGTGGAACAATGAGTGAAAAGATTACAATAACCATTGATGGCAAAACAATAGAAACCATGGCCGGCCACAAGATACTGTGGGCCGCCATGGACAGCGGCATTTACATCCCGCACCTCTGCTCGGCCCGGGACAATCACTCACCCTCCGCCTCCTGCCGACTCTGCTTCGTGGAGATAGAAGGCTATGCCCGCCCGGTTACATCCTGTACCGAGGGCGCCGCAGAGGGGATGGTTATCAGCACCCGCAGCCAGAGGGTTGACCGGCTGGTCAGGACCGGCTTTGAAATGATCATATCAAACCACCGGATAGAGTGCAGGTCCTGCCCCCGGAACCGCAGCTGCTCCCTGCAGCAGATAGCCAAGGAAAGGGGTCTGAAGCTCAAGCCGGCCAGGCTGGAGAAGCTGAACCGCAACCTGCCTGTTGACGACAGCGCCCAAAAGGTGGCCCACGACCCTAACAAGTGCGTGCTGTGCGGTTTGTGCGTCCGGGCCTGCAAGGAAAAAGGAGCCGGCATACTGGGCTTTTCCCACCGGGGATTCGACCGGGTGATCACCACCTTCCTGGGCGCCCCCCTGGGGGAAAGCGGCTGCGACGGCTGCGCCGCCTGCGCCTCGGCCTGCCCGGTGGGCTCCATGACAGCTAAACAATAAAATAACCGCCTTATCGGCGGTGCCGTCTTGCAGACGGCGGAATTCAGAAGCCAGAAGCCAGGAGCCAGAATAGTGACAGCCTGCCTTAAAAGCGACCCTCAAGCGACCCCACAGCGACATGCAGTGAGGGGG
>LADN01000079.1 GCA_000961585.1 Peptococcaceae bacterium BRH_c4a
CCAGAATCCAGAATAGTGACAGCATGCCTTAAAAGCGACCCTCCAGAGACCCCACAGCGACATGCAGTGAGGGGGAGTGATTTAAGTCCGTGCGGAATGTACCGGAGGCTGCTACTGTCTCTTAACGACCGAGCCTACGGAATGCCGAGCCGGCTGCAGGACGCAGCCGGAAGCCGGAATCGACGCATGGATGCGGCGTTGGAGGCGGTCGGCATTCCGTTGGCGACCGAGTTTAGAGACAGTTGCAGCAGGAGGTTATGCAGGCCGGACTTAAATCGCTCCGCCTACCCATTAGCGACAATGCAGCGACCCTCAAGTGACCCCGGAGCGACCCCCGGAGGAACTAGTGCCGATAAGGCTTTAGCGCTTTAATGTTTTAATGTGGCATATACTTTCCTAAACGATAAAAAACATTTTGCAAACCAAAAGGATTTTTATAAAACACGGAGTATTAAATATTTAGCTTTATAAAAAACGAATAAACAGTAAAAGGTGCCCACCATGGGAGAATAGGGAAGTCCGGACGGAACCGCAGTAAAAGGTTTCCGAATCGGCGCGGACCCACCACTGTAGTCGGTGAGTTTCCTCAGGTAATACCACTGGGTAAACCCGGGAAGGTTTGAGAGAAACAATGAACCGTTAGCCAGGAGACCTGCCTTTTATCTGTGCATGGGGATGATGGAAAAGTCCTCAACCTTAGGGTTGGGGACTTTTTTGTCTTAAAAACGTAACCGGAGGGAAGAACATGACTCAGCTCAAAAAAGCCCTGGAAGGGGAAGTCACTGCTGAAATGCGGCAAGTGGCCCAAAGCGAAGGAGTAACTGCGGAATTTATCAGAGAAGGGGTTGCCGCCGGAACAATGGTAATACCCCGCAATGTCAGACACAGTATTGCTAACCCGGTGGCAATCGGAACCGGGCTCAGAACCAAAGTGAGCGCCAGCATCGGCCTTCATGGCGGGGAAGCCGCAATCCCGGAGGAACTGGCAAAAATCACGGCCGCAGTGGATGCGGGAACCAACGCCATCATGGATTTGAGCGTAAGCGGCGATATCGATGCCATGCGCCGGGCGGCCCTTGCCTTAAGCCCGGTGCCGGTGGGAACGCTTCCACTGTACCAGGCCCTGGCCGAAGCCGGCCAAAAGTACGGCTCCACCGCCAAGATGAAGGTGGAAGATCTATTTGCGGTCATTGAGCGGCATGCCTCCGACGGGGTTGACTTCCTGGCCATGCACTGCGGCACCACCATGGACATTGTGGAGCGGGCAAAAAAAGACGGCAGGATTGATCCTCTGGTGAGCTACGGCGGATCGCACCTCATCGGCTGGATGATCTACAATCAGGCTGAAAATCCCCTTTACACCAACTATGACAGGGTTTTGGAAATAGCCCGCAGGTACGGCGCCACCATCAGCCTGGCCGACGGCATGAGGCCGGGATGCCTGGCCGACTCACTGGACGGACCCCAGGTACAGGAGTTGGTGGTGCTGGGCGAACTGGTCAGGCGGGCCAGGGAGGCCGGGGTTCAGGTAATGGTCAAAGGGCCGGGACACGTGCCCTTAAACCAGCTAAAAGCCACGGTCACCCTGCAAAAAAGCCTGTGCAAGGGGGCCCCGTACTTTGTTTTCGGCCCCGTGGTGACCGATATCGCAGCCGGGTATGACCATATCAGCGCGGCCATTGGAGGGGCTATAAGCGCCTGGGCGGGCGCCGAATTTTTATGTTATGTCACGGCCTCCGAACATATTTCCCTGCCGGATGCCCACCAGGTGCGGGAGGGGGTAATGGCCTCGCGCATAGCCGCTCACGCCGCCGACCTGGCCAGGGGACTGCCCGGGGCTGCGGAATGGGACTTGGAAATCTCCCAGGCCAGAAAAGTACTGGACTGGAAGAAGCAGATCGAACTTTCCATCGATCCCGACCGGGCGGGCAGGCTCAGGAAGGAAAGAAGCGACGACGCCTCGGAAGGGTGCGCAATGTGCGGTAAATACTGCGCCATGAAAGTGGTTTCGGAATACCTGGGCACAGCCCGGCAAACATGCTAATAAGGAAAGGATGACTTATTATGACACAGGTTCTGGCAGCCCGTATGGGAAAGATTACCGCCGAAATGGAAATGGTGGCGGACAGGGAAGGATTAAGCGTGGAATTTATCCGGGCCGGGGTGGCCTCGGGGAAAATTGTCATACCAAAAAACAAGCTGCGCAAGCCGGTTAACGCCTGCGGCATCGGCCAGGGACTGCGCATAAAGGTAAACGCGCTGATCGGCACCTCCAGCGAGCGTGACCGGATAGCCATGGAAGAAAAAAAGCTGGCGGTGGCCGAGGCCGCAGGGTGCGATGCCTTGATGGATTTGAGCACCGGCGGGGACATAGACGGAATGAGAAAAATGACCATGGCAAAGGCGGGTGTGCCCTTGGGAAGCGTACCCATCTACCAGGCGGCCATCGAGGCCATAGAAAAACACGGGGCCATAGTAGACATGACCGCCGAGGATATGTTTGCCTCCGTTGAAAAGCAGGCGGCCGAAGGCATTGACTTCATGGCCATCCACTGCGCCCTGAACTTTGACGTAATCAGGCGGCTGCAGGCCAGTGGGAGAGTTACCGACGTGGTCAGCCGGGGCGGGGCCTTCCTGACCGGCTGGATGCTCCACAACCAGAAGGAAAACCCCCTTTACCAACAGTTTGACCGGCTGCTGGCCATTTTAAAAGAATATGACGTCACCTTGAGCCTGGGGGACTCCATTCGTCCCGGTTCCACCGCCGACTCCCTGGACGGCGCACAGCTTCAGGGCATGATCATTGCGGGCGAACTGGTGGCAAGATCCCAGGCGGCAGGGGTGCAGGTGATGGTTGAAGGTCCCGGACACGTTCCCATGCACCATGTCGAATCCACCATGCTGCTGCAAAAGAGACTGTGCAACGGAGCGCCCTATTTTATACTGGGCACCCTGGCCACCGACGTGGCGCCGGGTTACGACCACATCACCTCGGCCATCGGCGGAGCCTTGGCAGGCGCAGCCGGCGCCGACTTCCTCTGTTACGTCACCCCTGCGGAGCACCTGGGACTTCCCACCGAGGAGGATGTAAAAGATGGTGTCATCGCCGCCCGCATAGCCGCCCACGCCGCCGACCTGGCCCGGGGCGACAAAAGGGCCTTGGAAAGGGACCTGCAAATGGCCCGGGCCAGGGTGGCCCTTGATTATGACAGGCAGATCGGCCTCTCAATTGACCCGCCGAAATGGGGAGACAAAAAGCACCATGGACAGGATCACTGCTGCACCTGCGGAAAAGAATGCGCGGCGCAGATCGCCGCCAGGTACTTCGGCATCTCTTAATTTACATCGAATAATTGGCTTTCTAGCACTGGAGGTTGGAAAATGGGATTGAGCCTGAAATCCGTTTTAGAAGGCATAGAGCCGGTCAGCCCGGAATGGCGACTTAAGGCCAGGGACCACCTGAACAACCTGGCCATCCCCGCCGGAAGCCTGGGGGAACTGCTGGCCCTTGCCGAGCAACTGTCCGCCATAAAGCAAAGTTTAAAGCCCTCTGTAAAAAGAAAAGCGGTGATCACCATGGCCGGAGACCACGGAGTGGTCCGGGAGGGGGTAAGCGCCTTTCCCCAGGAGGTCACCCCCCAGATGGTATACAACTTCGTGGCCGGCGGAGCGGCCATCAATGTAATTGCCGAGGCGGCCGGGGCGCAGGTGATTGTGGTGGATATGGGTGTTGCCGCCGACCTGACCGATCTGGTCAATAAGAAAAAAATACTCTCCCGCAAAGTGAGCCACGGAACCCAAAATATGGCCCTGGGCCCGGCCATGACCCTCCAGCAGGCCCGGCAGGCCCTGGAGGCCGGTATTGAGATAGTCGGAAACCTGGTTGAGGAAGGGATTGACCTTCTGGCCACCGGGGATATGGGCATAGGCAACACCACCCCCAGCAGCGCCATCCTGGCCGCCATCTCGGGCCGCACCGCCAGTGAAGTGACCGGAAGGGGAACCGGTATCAGCGACAAAGCCCTGGAAAACAAAATCGATGTCATACAAAGGGCGCTGGATATCAACAGGCCCGACCCCGGAGATCCCCTGGATGTGCTGGCCAGGGTGGGAGGGTTCGAGATTGGCGGTATTGCCGGGGTGATACTGGGAGCCGCCTACCACAAAATACCGGTGTTGGTGGACGGGTTCATCTCCTCCGCCGGGGCGCTCATCGCCAGGGGCCTGGCCCCCCACTCGGCGGACTACATGATTGCGGCGCACCAGTCCCTGGAGCACGGACACCGGCTCATGCTGGAGGAACTGGGCTTAAGGCCCCTGCTGAACCTGAACCTCCGCCTGGGAGAAGGCACCGGGGCGGCCCTAGCCATGAATATAGTGCAGGCGGCGTCCAATGTGATAAGTAAAATGCTCACCTTCGATGACGCCGGTGTATCCAGAAACGACTGAAAGGTGCACGGAAAATGAAAACTCCTTTCCCAGACCACGACCCCCAGGACACCGGCCCGCAGTACCTTGAGAACCTGGCCACGGGGTACTGGTTTTCAGAAGTAATTTTCACCGCGGTTGAGCTGGAGATCTTCACCCTTTTGCACCCGGAGGCAAAGACCGCTGAGGACTTGGCCGGGCTGACCGGGTCCAGCCCCCGGGGATTGCTGCGTTTCCTGCAATCCCTCTGCGCCCTGGGGCTATTGGGCAGAGACGGGCCATATTTCTTCAACACCAAAATCTCCGGGAGATACCTCGTAAGGGGCAAAGAAGATTACCAGGGAGACTCCATTCTCTGGCGCAAATACCTGGCCACCTGCTGGCAGAGCCTGAAGGAATGCATAATAAGCGGCGGCAGGGCCATCTACCCCACCGGCCACAGCCCGGACCACCTGGAGCGCCGGGTGCGAAAGTACATCAGCGCCATGGACGCCGTAGCCGGGACAAAGGTCAGGGAGATACTCCCCATATTCGAAGGCCTCCTGCAGGAGGGTGAGATACTGGATGTGGGGGCCGGTTCAGGCGCCGTGTCTGCGGGATTCCTGGAACACTTCCCGTCCCTGAAAGCCACCCTTGCGGACCTTCCGGAGGTGCTGGACTACACACGGGAGCTGCTGGAGAAAAAAGGCCTGGAAAAAAGGGCCGCCTTCCTCCCGGCCAACATACTGGACCCCTGGCCCTTACATAGGAGCTTTGATCTGATCATACTTTCAAATATAATACATGCCTATTCCGAGGCCGAGGTCCCCCATATACTGTCCGGGGCATCGGAATGCCTGAAAAAGGACGGGTTTTTGCTGATCCATGATTTCTTCCCGGAACACTGCCCGGAAAAGGCTGCCCTGTCGGACCTCAACATGTTTGTAAACACCTATAACGGCACGATCTTTTCAGAAAAATGGGTGCGGGATAAACTGGGCGGGCTGGGGCTCTGCACAACAGGCCTGATCCCTCTGAAAACCGATACCGCCCTGATTATAGCCTCAAAGACCGGGAGTAAACTGTCAGACCTCCGCCTGGATGCTGCCACACGGCTGGCGGCCAAAGTCCGGGCGCTGGAGTTTCGCGCCGTCCGCCCCATACCGGTGAGCGCCGTTCACGTCCCCGGCTGGGCGGACCTGCGCTGCCGCTACGGGTGCCAAATGTACGGCAAGCCCCACTGTCCGCCTGACAGCCCCACTCCTGAAAAAACCGTGGATCTTCTTAAAGATTTTACCCGGGCCTTTTTACTGGAGGGGGAACCCCCCACCGGAGAGTTTCAGCGGCGGGTGCTGCAGGCCGAAAGGGAAGCCTTCCGGGAAGGTTTCTACAAGGCATTCTCCTTCTGGGCCGGCCCCTGCTCCCTGTGTGACCCCTGCGCCCCTGACGGCGTTTGCCGGAACACGCGGGACTCCAGGCCTTCCATGGAAGGGGCCGGAATAGACGTGTACGAAACCGCAAGGCGATCAGGGTTTACGCTGAGGACGCTGGAAAACAGGGACGAATACGTAAAATACTTTGCACTATTGCTTCTGGAGTGAATTGATATGCGGGTTTTAATGGTTCAGGCCCTCTCGGTGGAAGGGCCGTCAGCGGAAAAAGTGTATCCCATAGGCATTGTCTCCCTGGCCGGCCATATCCAAGATGCAGGCCATCAGGCGGACATACTGGATATGAATATTGCAGCCGACCCCTACGGGGCGCTCAAAGAAAGACTTTTGAGCTTTAGGCCGGACGTGGTGGGCTTATCCCTGCGGAATATCGATCCATTGGGCAATAAAACCACCTCTCTGGTCCCTCCCTTTGCCGTTACCGTAAAGCTGATATCGGCTGTACTTCCCGGGGCCAGGCTGATTGTAGGGGGCACCGGCTTTTCCCTTTTTCCCCAAAGGCTTATGTCCGAGCTGCCCGAGATACACTACGGCATTGTTGGCGAGGCGGAAATCTCCTTTCCTTCCCTTCTGTCCTCTCTGGAAAGCCCTCCCGCAGTAAAAGGCCTCTGCTGGCGGGAAGGTGAAAAGGTGCGGGTCAGGCCCCCGTCCAGAGACTTCGACATGAAAAACTACGTCCCCCCCGCCAGGCGACTTCTGGACCCGTCCCTTTACATGGGCGGCAACAGCTATGTTCCGCCCATAGGCATAGAGGCCAAGCGGGGCTGCAACATTTGCTGCGCCTACTGTGTTTACCCGAAGCTGCAAGGGAAGAGGCTGAGGTGCCGCCCTCCGTCGGCGGTGGTGAACGAGATAGAAGCGCTGCACAAGGAATACGGCATCGGGTCCTTCCACTTCACCGACCCGGTGGTCAACATCCCCCGGGGCCACCTGGAAGAGATCTGCCTGGAATTAATCCGCAGGAAATTAAAGGTCAGGTGGAGCGGCTTCTTCCGGGAAAACAACCTGGACGAAAAAAATATAGCCCTTTTCGAGAGGGCTGGCTGTGAGTGCTTTTCCTTCTCCCCCGACGGGCTTTGCCAGGAGTCACTGGACGTGCTCGGTAAAAAGCTCACAGAATCCGACATATTAAAGGCGGCGGAGCTTGCCTCCGGGAGTGACGTGATAAGCGTTTACCACTTCATGGTAAACGTTCCGGGGGAGACCGAAAAAACGATACAAAAAGGCATTGGCTTGCTGGATCGCATCTACAACCTGCACGGCAAAAAAAAGAACCTCGGGACTGTGGTGCTGAACAATATACGCATTTTACCCGGCACCCCCATCGATTCCATGGCCAGGGCCAGCGGAGTGATAGGGCCCGGCACAGACCTGCTTTACCCCGTTTATTACAACCCGGAGCCGTTTGACACCATGAGATACCGGCTGGAAACAAAGCACCTCTGCCGGAATGTGTTCATGTGGCAGGGATTGAGGTGATAAAATGAAGATTCTTCTGCTGGAGCACCCGCGCGACATCAAGCCCTGCCAGTGCAACGACATCGCCAACACCCCCCTTTCCTCCTGCCTTCTTACCGGATACGCGGCAGGAATGCTGCAAAGCGAAGGGCATGAAGTGGAAATCGCGGAGGGATACCTTGACGGGCTGACCTGCCAAGAAATACTGCAAAGGGTGGACTCCATGCGCCCGGATATACTGGGTGTCCACATAATCTACCAGTGGAAGGCTGATTTAGAGCTGTTCGGCCTTCTTGAGACAGTCAGAAACCAGGGTCTTTCGGGCCACATAACCGCATACGGCTACTACCCCACCTTTGCCTTCGATGAAATATTACATGGCTGCCGGGCCGTTGACACCGTGATCGCCGGAGAGCCTGAGACTGCCTTCGCCCACCTGGCCCGGGCCATATCCCGCCGGGAAGGCTGCGGGCATATTCCGGGTATAGCTCAAAGAAGCCCTTCCGGTGAAATACGCTTTCTTCCCCGGAAGCCGGTGGAAGATCTGAACCTCCTTCCATTTCCCGTGCGCACCGGGGCCATGTTCCGCATCCCGGAAGTGAACCTTCTCGGAAGCAGGGGCTGTTACGGAGGATGCACCTTTTGCTATGTCAGCCCCTTTTACGGCCCGGGAGCCGCCTGGCGGGGCCGGAGCCCGGAAAACATAGCCGCCGAGGTGGACAAAATAATATATGACCGTGGAGCAAAAAATTTCTACTTCACCGACCCCAACTTTTTCGGCCCCGGCCGGATGGGCCAGGAAAGGGCCCTTAGCATCGCCTCCCTTCTAAAACCCCGCAACATCAGTTTTGGTATCGAGGCCAGGGTAAACGACATCCACGACGAAACAATAGGCGCTCTGGTGGAGGCTGGCTTACGCCACATGCTTATCGGGTTGGAAAGCGGCAGGGACCAGTCCCTGAAAAGGCTGAACAAGATGACCACCGTGGCCCAGAATGAGAGAGCCGTCAAAATACTCCGCAGGCAAGGCATAGAGCCAAATATAGGTTTTATAATGTTTGAGCCGGACTCAACACCGGAAGACATTCGCACCAACCTTGAGTTTCTGCAGAGAAACGAACTGCTGAATAACCTTCCGGTCACGGCCAACGTGCTCTACCACCACCAGATAATACTGAAGGGAAGCACCGCCTATCAAAATCTGCACATGGAAGGTCGGCTAAAGACCCCCTACCCCGGCGCCTACGAAGGAACGGCAGCCTTCAGCGATCCGGGGGTGGCGGCCCTGGCCCGGGTAATGAGGGGCATCACCAACCACCTGTTCATTCGCATGAACGGAATCTGGGGAGGAAAAGAAGCCGAACCCCAAGGGGCCGCCCAAAAATACTCCAGAATAAACAGCCTACTTGTAAAATGGTTCCTGGACATACTAAAAACCCTGGAGTCAGGCGAACAATTAACACCCGCTGAAACGGATGAATTTGTAGAAAAGTCAAAAGAAAAAATAAACCTGATTTTAGGCTGAGAAGCTATACCATAAAAAAACGCCCTGACGGGCGTTGCCGTCTTGTAGACGGCGGAAGCCAGAATAGTGACAGCCTGCTTTAATAGCGACCCTCAAGCGACATGCAGTGAGGGGGAGTGATTTAAGTCCGTGCGGAATGTACCGGAGGCTGCTACTGTCTCTTAACGACCGAGCCTACGGAATGCCGAGCCGGCTGCAGGACGCAGCCGGAAGCCGGAATCGACGCAAGGACGCGGCGTTGGAGGCGGTCGGCATTCCGTTGGCGACCGAGTTTAGAGACAGTTGCAGCAGGAGGTAATGCAGGCCGGACTTAAATCGCTCCGCCTACCC
>LADN01000036.1 GCA_000961585.1 Peptococcaceae bacterium BRH_c4a
TTATCTGTCACCTTGCTGACCATGGTCGCAGAAACATCAATACCGTAGATATCCCTCATATGGTCTTCTATATCACGGGTTGACATGCCCTTGGCATACATGGCAATTATCTGTTCTTCAAGCTGGTTTGAAGTTGTCTCGTATTTCTTGATAATTTGGGGTTTAAACTCACCGTTACGATCTCTGGGGATTTTAAGCTCTGTCTGGCCAAACTTTGTTTTGATAGCCTTTTTGCTAAATCCGTTTCTGCTGTTTCCGGAGTTATTACCCTCCACACTGTGTTTTTCGTAGCCAAGATGGGCATCCATCTCGGCCTCGAATATTGTTTGCAGGGTGTTCTTGAATAGGTTCTTTAAAAGATTATGAACGTCTTCTACTGTCTGGCAATTTTTAGCAAGTTCCCTTATTGTCTTATCCTGCATGTTTTCCATAAATGGCCAACTCCTTTTAGTTGAGTTTAACCATTTACACAAATCTTAATACGTCCTCCAAAAAACACAATCTGCTCCACAACCACATCTCTGAGTTTTTACTAATAAATCAATACTAGTCTCAAAACTGTCACCAACCTGATAACTAATACTAGCTTTAGATCTGTTACTAATCTTAACCTGCGTGCCTCATTACATTTTTGTAACGGGGCCACAAATATTTACAAAATATAATTGCAGAAAACTCTTTTACTGAGATTATGTCTGCTCACATTATCCCTCCGCTTACAAGGGCCGCAGCTTTCTTAGCCAGTTCCCATGCTTCCTGATAAAGCTTAGTTAAAGTCACTTATCTATACTTTTCATCAATTCATTTGCAATATTGGGGCTTTCAAGCCGCATGATACTTTCTTCAGCACTCCCAAAGCTAAGTAAATTTATACTCCCATACCACACTATACTTTGATCAATAACTGCAAATTTCTGATGTATATTTGATTTAAATAACATATTAATTCCTTCATTCTTCAATATATCCAAAGTAATTTCCAAAGCTGACTTATCCTTCTCTTCAAAATCTTCAGCCGGTCTTGTTATTACAATTACTTTAACCTGCTTGCCTACTGCTGCACCTAAATATTGAAGCATTTGTGTAACTCGCCTTTTAGTAACAAATGGACTGACTATTAAGACCTCTCTTGAAGCATTCACAATATCGTTAATATAAACCGGTAAAAAGCTGTTCTTGTCAAAAATAATATCTACCGACTCTGCTGCAACATTTTCTCCTTTCGCTTTATACCCAATTGAGGCGTAGCCATTAAGCCTTTTGTTGTACATTTTTTAATATCTGCTCAAAACTAAAGGCCGGAATGAGATGACACTCATCGACAATTACCATTCCATAATTTTTAACACATTCCTTAACTTCACCGCCTCTATTTAAAGACTGCATAACTGCGACATCAATAATGCCACCTAAATTGTCTTTTCCTGCCCCGATTTGGCCAATTAGTCTTTGGATCTTTTTTCTGCCCCGCTTTTTTTCTAATACCGGTAATCCCTCGTTAATATTTAGAAAAACCGATAATCTGCTAACCCACTGAGAAAGCAGTTGTTGTCTATGTACTAACACAAGTGTATTTACCTTTCGTTTGGCAATAAGCCTAGGAGGCTGTTGAAAAAGTCCATCTGCGGCGTTGCGGCGGCGGCTTCAATGCTCAACGTACAAGGAGTACGCCTCCGCTTGAAGCCTTGCCGCGCCTTGCATCTGGAGCTTTTTGAACAGCCTCCGGTTGTAGTCGAATAAGTACTTTGTTGACCTCTTAATATAGTTTTGCAACACTCTCCTAGCTGCAACAACTGTTTTTCCAAAGGCTGTGGTTGCTGAAAGTACACCGTTATCATATTTTATCAGCTCATTTAATGCAAGCTGCTGATCTTCTCTGAGCTTTCCGTTAAATTCAACATCAATAGTTCTACCACAATTGGTTTTATCCATCCAGTCAATATCAACCTTATATCCATTTAGCAAACCTTTTACGTCTTCTTCACAGCCTCTTGGCAAACACAGATACTCCTCTGTTTCATCGGAACAGGATATTACCCTCGGCTTGTTATAAGTCGGCATACGCATGGCCTGCGCTTTGTAAAACTCCGGATTTTTGAAAGCGGCTAAACGCTTTATAGTATTTAACGCCCTTTGTGATATACCCACCTTTAAAACATATAGCATATTTGCTTTAACCAGATTAATTTTCTTTGGAAAATCATCCTTTGAGAATTTCACCCGCTTTGTTTCCCACGGTTTTTGCACTTCTTCATCATCGTTCTTCAACAGCCCTAATTCATTCCTATGAGCAATGAGCGATACTTCTCAAATAACTCCTTATAATCCACAGTAAACTCCTTGTTCCCGCCGATTGAATTACAATCCACCGCCCGGTTCTACTCTCTCTTTCACCGGCAACATACTATCATTATACCCCATAGGAACTAGAGTCGCTCGACCCATATAATATTTTGCGGGTCTACGATCTCGTTTTAACCCTTAAAAAACAGGATAAAACAATTCAGCCAAAACCAAATAATGGTTATATGCGTGCCCGCCTTGCTTTGAAAAATTGCAAAGGTTCACTTAGTAATGACATTATAAAAGAGAAAAATGACCGTATATGAATTCTTCTTATAAAAAAACCTCACGAAAAATTCGCAGGACGTACCCATAACATCCTCCCAAGAGAGAACCGCATAAATTGAATTTATATGGCTTTTCAGGTATTATTGTATTGAGGTGATTAATCATGGCCGCCAACCTTGATCGCTTGGTTGAAGAAATAAAGAGTTTATCGCCGGCTGAAAAATCCGAACTTGCCCGCAGGCTTGACGAGGAAGCCGTTTTCAATGATCAGTCTTGGTACTGGACACCGGAATGGCAGGCGGCAGAAAAAGAAGCCGATGAGGATTTTTCCTCCGGTCGCGTTCATCGGTTTGAAAACGTAGATGAAGCCATCAAATTTTTGCACCAGCAAGCCGAAAAAGCTGACGGAGATTGATGCATGTACTTCTTGGAATTTAGCACGAAGTTTGCTCGGGCATATAGAAAACTTGACCAGCAAACACGTTCCCAAGTTGATAATACGTTGCAGCTTTTAGTTAATACCACCAAACATCCATCACTACGCTTGAAAAGAGTACAAGGTACAAAAGATATATGGGAAATTAGTGTGAACATGTCTGTTCGAATTACTTTACGTTTTTCAGAAAATATCATTAAACTGAGAAACGTCGGCACACACGACCAGGTTTTCAAACCACCTTACTGAAAAAATCTTTCTACCGGTTTTTCTACCATCAGACTTTTTTAACCCAATATTTTTGTGTTAAAACAAATATCGCTGAGTCGTCCAAACCGCGTAAAATAAGGACTCAGCGATATTGCTTTTAAAGCCATGGTATATGCATATCACTTTATTTGCATATTTGAAAGCCTGACCCCAGTTTTACATTTTTGAACCGTTTGCCGCTTTATATACCAGGAAACCAATAGAGATACCGGCTATAATCATGCAGGCAACCAATAACAACCCTGGCACAGCCATTTGTTTCATTTCCAGTGCGACCTCACGGGTAATACCCAAGCCAATCATCATTCCTACCATTATTTGCAGAACATACGATGTTCCAGCCGGCAATGTCGCAAAACGCAAGCCGAATACCTGCGCCGCGGCTACTGCCACCATCGCACCTACCAGTCCCCCAGCCGGCAATTTCAGTTTTATTCCGACAACCCCTCCGGCAACAGCCAAGGCAAGGGTTACTACAACGTCCATTACTTTTCTTTTCCCTTTTTTAATATTTAACTTGACATTACCTGCATCCATCTCAATACTGCCTCCCGGCTCGAGGGACCGTATATCATTCATTTGATCAACGTTTTTCTTCTGCTACACCGATTATTAATTTACAAATGGTTCTACCTATTTCGCTTTTTGTACCACTTTAGGAAGTAGGGCAGCAACACCCCAAAAGCTGACAGAATGAAAAGAATCAGGCTGATGGGGCGGGTAAATAAGACCGACCACTCGCCGGCGAACCGCTGGTACGTTTTGAGCAGCTCCACGTCGGCGATTGGCCCCAGGATAATGCCCAGGATAACTGCGATCACCGGGTAATCATACTTGATCATGAAGTAGCCGATGATTGAAAATATCAGGGTAACATAGATATCGAAAACGTAATTCCTCACCGCATAGGTGCCGATGACCGAAAAGACCATGATTACCGGCACCAGGATCTTGGTGGGTATGGTTATTATTTTAGCGCAGTAATAAGAAATAACAAGCCCAATTACAATGAGAAACACCGTGGACAGAAACATTGACAGCATCACCCCGTACACCAGGGGCATATTGTCGATGAACAGCCTGGGCCCCGGAATCAGCCCCTGCAGCATCAGGGCGCCGATAAGCACCGCCGTGGCCGTGCCGCCAGGTATACCCAAAGCCAGCATGCAGGCGGTGGCCCCCCCCCTCCGAGGAGTTGTTGGCCGCCTCCGAGGCAACGATGCCGTCCGGCTCCCCGGCGCCGTACCGCTCGGGGTGCTTCGACCAGCGCTTGGCTTCGTTGTAGCTGATGATGCTGGCGATGGTGGCCCCAGCCCCGGGCAGCGCCCCCACGATAATGCCGATGATGCTTGACCGCAGGATGGTCACCCGGTGCTTCAAGGCCAGCCGGAAGCCGTAAATAAGTCTGCCCCAGTTGGGCCCCAGCTTGACGCCCGACAGGTCGGTGACGAATTCCTTCTCCAACATCCGGTAAAGCTCCGGCAGGCCGATGAATCCAATCAGGGCCGGTACGATGGGTATCCCGTCCATCAGGTGCATGAAGCCGAAGGTCCCCCGGATCACCCCGGTAGCGGTCATGCCGATGGTTCCCAGCAGAACTCCGAAAAGTCCGGCCAGGAGTCCTTTAACCAGCCCCCCCTCCTGCAGGGAGGCGATGATGGTGAGCCCGAACACCGCCACCATGAACATCTCGGCCGGCCCGAATCTCAGTGTTATATTCACCAGGGGCTGCATCACCAGGAGTAAAAAGATGGCGCCCAGCAGCGTCCCCATGGTGGACGCCCCCACAGCCAGTCCCAGGGCCTCGTTGGCCTTGCCCTGCTGGCTCATGGGGTAGCCGTCAGTGGCGGTGACCACGGCCTGGGGGGTGCCGGGTATGCCCAGCAAAATAGCCGAGATGGACCCCCCGAAACACCCGCCGGTATATATGCCCATCAGAAAAACTATTGATTCCATGATGGGCATTTTATAGGTGATGGGCAGCATCATGGCGATGGCCAGGGATGTGGTGAACCCCGGTATGGCGCCGGTGATAATGCCGAAGGCACCCCCAAGTATGACCAGGATAAAGTTTTCCACCGTCAGCAGCATTTTCAGCCCTTCCAGAAAAGATCCCCACTCAATCATAATTCTTCACCTGCCTTATGTCTTTTAAAATCCGAAAATACCCTTGGGGATCGTTATGTTCAGCCAGGTTTCAAACATCAGCGCCAAGCCGATAAGTGAAATCAGGGGAAGAAGCACCAGCACTTTGACGTTTCGGACTCCCAACTGCAGCATGGTTCCCACCATGTAAAGGGCGCTGGCCAGGACGAACCCCAGCAGGCTGATTAAAGGCAGGTAGATCGCCGTCTGCAGGATGAACAGCAAAAACCTCCGGTTTTCCCGGATGACCTGTCTCAATTGCAGCGATTTGACCTCCGGCCCTTCAGAGCCGTCCTCCCCGGAGGGCTCCCGGCGCAGGTTTGCGATAAAGTGTAAGGCGACCAAAACAACGATGGCGTAAACCACCGGTCGGATCAACAGATTATGTACTTCGGGATGCGGCAGCCGGATGGTTTCAAAATAATAGTATATAGTATAAATCAAAATAAGCAGCGGAATAAACCAGCCTTTGTCATTGAAGACCAAACGGTATTTTCCTATTTTCATTGTCAATTCCCCATTTCTGCTTTTTAGGGTTCTGCAGGGCCGGCAAGCCGGCCCTGCAGAACCAGCGGCCGGTTTACCAGCCGGACAGAAGATGCTTGTATGTGTTTACCAGTTCGTGCTGTTCCTTCATGAACTCCTTTGACTTGTCCGGGCCCAACATGGCGGAAATGGTGTCAAGCTTCTGGGTCTTCAAATAATTCTGATACTCCTGGCTGTTAAAGGTCTTCTCGTAAGTTTCCTTGAGCTTTTTCCAGCGGTCCGGGTATTTTTCCACAAAGGCCTTGGGCAACGCTATAAACCGGGAGTCACCGATTTCCCTGCCGATGGACTTGTTGTACTTGGTCAGGAGACTGTCCAAGGTGGGGGCGTTGGGGAAGAAGGACACCGGCTTTTTGCTGGCCACCGCCAGCACCCGGACCTTGTCCCCCGCAGTCAGGTCGCTGGAAGCGCCGCTGACGGCAAAGTCCACCTGTTTTCCAAGAATGGCCGTACGCACCCCGCCTCCGCTGTTGTAGGTGACTGTGCGCACCTTCCAGCCCAGGGTGTCGGACAGCACCACTCCCAGTAGCCCGGTGCCGTTGCCCAGGACGGCTCCCATGGACATTTTTCCGGGATTGGCCATAATGGCCTGGTGCAGGTCGTCAAAGGTCTTGTACGGCGAGTCGGCCGGGACGATGACATCGGCGTAGTCAATTTGCTCCACGTTCAAGACCACGAAATCGTCCAGTTTGAAGCCGGCGTTTTGCAAGTGGATGTTGAAGCTCAGGCTGGGCTGGACACCCATGAACATGGTCTGCCCGTCCGGGGCTGCCTTGGCGATCTCGCTGGCGCCCAGCATGCCGCCGGCGCCGGCCTTGTTATCCACCACCATGGACACTCCCAACTCCTTGGACCAGTAGGTGGTCAGACCCCGGGCCATGCGGTCCACGCTGCCACCGGCGCCGAAAGGCACGATCACCTTGATGGTTTCGGTGGGCCACACTTCTGCCTTTTTCTGCTCCCCACCGCAGCCGGCAAGGGTTAACATCGCCATTAAACCAGCCAGAACGGCAATAACTTTAAGGCTCTTCATTTATTGTACTCCTTTCATTAAAGCGAAATGAATTAACGTCATGTATTAAGGTATTGCAACACATCGTCCAGGGGTAGAACGTCCGCATACTTGGCCTGGAGGTCAAACAAATTTGCCTGGTGAGGCCCCTGCGCCCTATCCCCCACGCATTCTTCGGGAATGATGGTGCGAAAACCGTACTGCAGGGAGTCGACGGCAGAGGCGCGGACACAGCCACTGGTTGTACAGCCGGTGACAATAACGGTGTCGATCCCCTGCCCGGTGAATAACGACGCAATGTTGGTACCGAAAAAGGCGCTGGCAAATTTTTTCACCACCAAGTGGTCACCGGGGCGTGGACCCAGGCGCAGATCCACCTTTGTTTCCAGGGACCCAATCTTCAGTGCGCGCAGAGCAGGCACCTTATGAATGAAGAACCCGCCGTCCCGGTAGTCCGGCTCATAGGCCACCGTGGTGAAGACAACCAACGCCCCTTTTTTGCGGGCTACCGACAGCAGAGCGCTGGTAGCCTCCACCTCCCGGTCGAAATTTGCGCCCAACGGTGAAGCGGTGTCGGTAAAAGCGTTGATAAAATCGATCACCAGCACGGCGGGTTTTTTACCAAAGCCTACCCGTCCGGAAAAACCCCTGCCATAACTGGGTTTGTCTCCCATATTATCCCCCCTTTTTTTAAGTCATGTCATCCTAACTGACACGAACACGGGCCACCGTCAAACTGCTGATCATGCACAGTACTTGGGGCCGAAATCAAAGTCCTTGACCGGTCCGCGTTCCTTCTTCATCTTTTCCCTCAAGGCGTCCGAAGCCGCAGTGTCCAACTCCATGGTGGATCTGTCGATCACCACGCCGTAGTCCTGTTCTGCTTTTTCGACAGAAACCAGGCCCCGCCGGACGTCCTTCACCACCCGGTCATACTCCCGGTCCAGGGGATCCCCCCAGCCGCCGCTGCCGCCGGTGATGAACAGCACCCGGTCACCCTTCTTCACCATTACGCCGTCAACTTTTGATCCCAGTTCCTCCTCGGCGCCGTCATTTCTGATCAGCACCTTTCTGGAGCAGGACCCGTACCGGCCTCCGTTAATACCCCAGGGGTGGATCTTGGCCCTGTCGTCGTGGATGGAAACCTTTCCGTCGGCCAGGCAGACATACATTTTTTCATTGCAGTTGCCTCCCCGGTTGTACCCAGCCCCGCCTGAATCCCGGCCGGTCCTGTAAAACTCGACCCGCAGCGGGTAATAGGTCTCCAGGTACTCCGTCGGTATGTTTTCAAAGGCAGGCCACCAGGAATGGCCGTCAAACCCATCGCCGTTGGGCCGCCCCGGCAGCCCCCCGTACTGGACCTCCATCAGGTGAAAATACCGCCCGGCCTGATCATGGCCCGAATAGATAAAGTACGGGCTGGTCCCGTAGCCGGCCGCCGGGCTGCTGGCCGGCGACTTGATGGACAGGGCGCCGCTTAAAACGTCGAACAGCCGGCTCAGCACGTGGGTGCGACAGCCCAGGGCGGAGGGAAATTTCGGGCGAACCAGGCTCCCCTCGGGGGTGATGATGTGCAGCAGGTCGTAAAACCCGTCGTTAAACATGATGGCCGGGTCAAAGGCGCTGATCAGGAAGGCCCCGATGAACATCTTGAACATGTTGTCGCTCAGGTAATAATTTATCGGACCGGGAGACTGGGGGTCGGTTCCCGTCCAGTCGAAATACCCGTGGTCTCCCTCACGCCATATGGTCAGCTTCATTTTGAACGGCCCGTTGCCCAGCCCGTCATCATCGATATAATCCTCGAAACTTACCGGTTCGGTGGGCAGGAAGCTACCTATCAGCTGACTCATCATGCGGTAGGTTCGGTCCAGCAGCGCATCCAGGGCAGTCAGGTACGTGTCCCTGCCAAACCTGTCGCACAGTTCCACCACCCGGCCCTGCGCCGTCCTGCACGAGGCCACAAGGGCCATAATATCGCTGTAAATCTCCACCGGCATGCGGGTGTTGGCCTGTACAATATCAATTACCAGGCGGTTGAGTTTTCCACCTTCATACAACTTTACCGGAGGTATGCGGAAACCCTCTCCGAAAATAGTTTCCGCCTTGACCGGCAGGCTGGCCGGCTCGGGCCCGCCCACGTCCATCACGTGGCCGAACATCGAGGCGTAGCCTACCAGCACACCCTCATGGTAGATGGGCACAATAACCATCATGTCATTGATATGGGATATCGATCCCCCGCAACTGTATGGATCGCTCATCAATAGCACGTCCCCGTCGGAAAGCCCTTCAGGAAACCTCTCCGCTATAACCTCCCTGACACAGGACCCGAAGTTCCCCACCACCATCTTCCCATCGGGGGTGGTGATCATGGGAAAGGCGTCGTGCTGCTCGCGAATCACAGGGGACATGGCCGACCTGAACAGGATGGCTTCCATTTCCTCTTTGACGTTCTTCAAGGCGTTTTCCATGATATCTACGGTGATTGAATCCAGTATCCTTCCCTGGGTCATCATTGCTCAACCCCCTTGTTAATCAATATATTCATGAACTCGTCCACTTCACCCTTGAAGCCCGGCAGTATAACCGTCGTAGCGTCGCTCTGAACCACTACGGCGGGTCCCGGGATCACATTCCCCGGCTCCATGAGCCCCCGGTCATAAACCGGTGTTTTGAGGAATTTACCGTTAAAGTACGCCTGATGATCCTTGTTAATTACGGCCCTGTCGGCATCGGGCCCGCCCTTGTCTTTGCAAGGGAGCTCAACATGGGGTGTATTGCCTGTGGCCACGGCCCGGAGGTTGACGATCTCCACTTCGATGTCCATTTTAAAGCCGTACAACTGCTCATGAATACGGCTGAAGCGGTCCCTCAGGACACCCGCACCCTTTTCTTTCAATTCTGCCAGTTGAACCCGGATGGGTATTTCATAACCCTGCCGGAAATACCTCACGTCAACTTCATAATCAATCTGCTGTTTATCCGCCTCTATTCTCTCCTCATTCAGCCACTGCCTTCCTTTTAGGCCCAGTTTTCCCAGTTCGTCCGCCAGGTAATTCCCGTCAACGGCGCTCAACACGTCGATGAGGGTACGGGAAAATTCGTTGCGCACGTTGGCCTGCAAAAACCCCAGGGCCGAAAGCACTCCCGGAGTGGGCGGAATGATCACCGGAAAGGATCCGGAAAGTATGCCCAAGCCGTTGGCGTGAATGGGGCCGGCGCCACCCAGGGCCAGCAGGGCAAAATTACGGGGGTCATAGCCCTTTTCCACCGACACCACCCTCAGGCCCCCCAGCATGTTCTCATTGACTATGGAGTGAATTCCCTGGGCCGCCTGGTACAGATCCATGTTCAGCTTGTCCGCTATCTTCTGCACTGCTTCCCTGGCCTTTTCCATATCCAATTTCAGGTCTCCGCCGGCTAAATTCCCGGGCAGGTACCCCAGCACCACATTGGCGTCGGTCACCGTGGCCTCGGTCCCGCCGATTCCGTAACTGGCAGGCCCGGGATCGGCCCCGGCGCTCTGGGGACCTACCCTCAAGGCCCCGGTAATCGGCACGTGGGCAATGGAACCCCCGCCGGCGCCAATACTTACCACATCCAGTGAAGGAGCCTTCACCGGGAAGACCCCAACCCTGGTTTCACGCGAAACGCGCGGCACAGCGTTTAAGGTGAGGGCCACGTCGGTGGATGTGCCTCCCATATCGAAGGATATGACATTAAGATTTCCCGTCTGCCGGCCGATTAACGCCGATGCGGTGACCCCGCCCGAAGGGCCTGAAAGCATTGTATTTACAGGAATTGAAGCCGCGGCATCCACGCTCATCAGCCCGCCGTCCGAACGGACGATGCTGATGCGCGGCGACGATCCGTTCTGCTTTACCTTATCCTCCAGGTTCTTCAGGTAACGCTGCATTACCGGCCGTACGTAGGCGTTCATTACAGTGGTCAGGGTCCGCTCGTATTCCCGGAATTCGGGCAGAACGTCATGCGAAATCGAGACAGGAATGTCCTTGTTGATTTCCATGGCGATGCTCCTAATCCGCTTTTCATGTTCAGGATTGATGTACGAATTCAGCAGGCTGACGGTCAGAGACTCCACGCCCCGCGCGTAAAGATCCTCGATGTCTTTACGCACAGCCTTTTCGTCCAGGGGGATCAAAACCTCTCCTTTTGCGCTTATCCGCTCCCCGGCCCCCCGGGTCAGCTCAAGGTCGGCCAGGGGCTCGGGCTTCTGGAAGGCCATCCAGGCGCATACGGGGGCCGGTGTCCAGGACCGCGCCACATGGAGTATGTGCTCGAATCCCGCTGTGGTAATCAAACCCACACAGGCCCCCTTATTTTCCAGAACAGCGTTTGTGGCCACGGTCATGCCGTGAATTATACTTCTGATATCTTCAAGGGAAACACCCGTCTGTTCACATATCTTCCGCATGCCGTTAACCAGGCCGATGGATTGGTCCTTCGGGGTGGAGGGCACTTTGGCAGTATAAATCTTTCCGTTTTTTTCATTCTGCAGGACCACATCCGTGAATGTGCCGCCTACGTCAATGGAGATCCTGTACAAGATAAAAACCTCCCTAATTTGTTGTATTATTACCTACAACCTGAATATTACAGCAATTTAACTCCAACCCTAATTTTGTCAACCCCGATTAGTTAATTAAGCTCGCCAAATGTCAGCATTTCCTCCATACTATTATAGACCCCGGTAATTTTAGTCTTTCGTTCACCCGCATTCCACACCCGGGACTTACGGGGCCCGGCTTGCCCCATACCGCTTCTGCGAAAGGCATCCTTGCCGGATACCAACCTCCAATCCATTATTTTAAAAGCTAAAACTACATATACGACAGTCTATTATTAAATTACCCCCCTGGCTTTGTACTGGTCCAGCTCTTCTTTTGACAGCTCCAAAACACCGCTGAACACATCCTCGTTATGCTCGCCCTTGCTTCTGGGACCCGTCCATTTAACCTCGCCTGGAGTCAGGCTTAATTTCGGAATAATACCCGGGACTTTCAGCTCTCCCAATTCAGGGTCAACTACTGAAAGGATCATCTCCCTGGCCAGATAGTGCGGGTCCTTGGCAATGTCAGCTGCGTTGTATATGGCCGCCGCCGGCACCCCCGCCTTGTCCAGGATCTCAAGTATTTCATCCATCGCGCGATCCTTTGTCCAATCGTTGACAATCCCGTCTATTGCCTCCGCATTATTGCCGCGCGCCGTATGCGACTTGAAGCGTTCATCCTCCGCCAGTTCAGGTTTACCCATAGCGGCGGCCAAACGGCGAAACACATTGTCTGCGTTGCCGGCAATCAAAACCCACTTTTCATCTTTCGTCCAGTAAATATTTGACGGGGCGACTCCCGGCAAAGTACTTCCCGTGCGCTCCCTGATTGAGCCAACCTTGAAATACTCGGTGGTGATGCTTTCCATAAGTGCAAAGACCGCCTCGTGAAGGGCCACGTCAATACATTGCCCCTTGCCGGTTTTGTTGCGGTGATTTAATGCCATTAATGTGCCAATAACCCCGAAAAGAGACGCCGTAGAGTCTTCTACGCTTATCCCCACACGGGTGGGCGGCCGGTCGGGATACCCGGTCAGATAGCGCAGCCCGCTCATCGCGCCGGCTGCAGATCCAAAGCCTGCCCTCTCTTTATAAGGGCCTGTCTGACCGTAGCCGGAGATACGGGTTAATATAATACCCGGGTTTATCCTTGACATTTCCTCATAACCCAAATTCCATTTTTCAAGCGTTCCCGGACGGAAATTCTCCACCACCACGTCACTTTCGGCAATAAGCCGCTTGAGCAGTTCCTGACCTTCCGGCAGACGCAGGTTAAGAGTGACGCACTTTTTGTTTCTGGCCTGTATGGGCCACAACAAGCTATGTCCATCATATTTCACGTGACCCCAAACGCGTAATATGTCCCCCTCTTCGGGCTGCTCAATTTTTATTACCTCAGCCCCAAAATCAGCCAGTATCCTGCAGCAAAAAGGGCCGGCCAAAAGAGAACCCAACTCGATAACCCTTATGCCGTTAAGCGCTCCTTCTTTCACGCCAGTCACAAATATCCTCTCCTTCCAACATTTCAACAACTTTATATTTCTACTGGATAATTAATTCTGAACGGAACCGGACCGGCCTTCATGATCTGGCCCGGCAGCTCATAACCGAGCACTTTTTCCACCTCCAGTGAAATTGCCAACAGTTTTCCCAGATTTATTCCGGTTTCTATACCCATACCCCACAGCATGTGCGCCAGATCCTCGGTGGAGATGTTGCCCACAGCCCTGGGAGCAAAAGGACATCCTCCAACACCTCCGACGCAGGACTCGAACATTGTGACTCCCGCTTTCAGGCCGCCGAGAACATTGGCCAGGCCTGACCCCCTGGTGTTATGAAAGTGCAGCACCAGCGGCATCTCCGGCCACCTGTCCTTGAATCTGGAGCTTAATTCGTACACCTGCCTTGGATTGGCTATGCCCGTCGTATCCGCAAAGTTAACCGCCGTTACTCCCATGCTTATAAGCTCACCTGCTATTGCCAGCACCCTCTGATCGGGAATTTCCCCCTCAAACGGGCACCCGAAAGCGGTGCCCATCACCCCCCACATTTTAACTCCCGCCTTATGGGCTTCCTCAGCCACCGATCTGAAATTGGCAAGGGACTCGTCAGTGGTCATCCTGCTGTTTTTCTGGTTGAATGTGTCGCTGGCAGTCAAAGTCATATGGACTTCCTCAATCTGCGCCTCGATGGCCCGTTTAACCCCTGTTAAATTGAGCACCAGAGCGGCATAAACCGTATCGGGATACTTTTTAATCTGCCTGGACACCTCTGAACAATCACTCATTTGCGGAATTACTTTGGGATTTACAAAGGACGTTATCTGAATCCTTGTCAGGCCGGCCTCGGAAAGCTTATTTATAATATTAACCTTATCATCGGTATCGATAAATTTCTTTTCATTTTGAAGCCCGTCCCTTGGACCCACCTCGCATACAGTTACTCTCTGGGGCAACATTTTCATCACTCCCTACCCTTTTTTACTGGACGAAATTTAACTTTGAATTTTTAACATGCAAACTTTTTCTTTGCGGTTATCACATCCTTCGGTTTTTTGATACTATTTGCAAATACTATGCCAACTCCGGCTATCCCGCAGACGGGACAGCCTCCTTTCAGAGGCGCCTCCCGCCAATTCCTTGTCTTACCGGCCAGGCACCAGAGCAGGCCCTCATCTTTTAAGGTTCCATGGCGCCAATTAGCCGGCGAAAAAAAGGCGGGCCATTCTGCTTTATGCCTTTGGCCCGACTCTTTTCCCGTCGTGGTGTTTCTTTATGTGTTTCCCTATCTTCTCGATAACGTTTCATATAGTTTCACTTGTTCCGGATCCGCCTATCCCCTCCAGGGGCTTTCCTTAAGTCTCCGCCAGAGGGTAGTACGGCTTATACCAAGCCTCCTTGCGGCCTCGGCCTTGTTTCCCCGCACCTCCTTCAGCAAACACATGATCTCCTGGTAATCGCCGCCATCGAGCCTATCATTGTTTTTCCTTTCAAACAAGGGTACTATCAGCGATGGAAAATCGCCCACTGCCGGATAGAGCACCGCAAACCTCCCCACCAGCAAAGACACATCGGAAATGTGCGTCTTCAGCGGCGGCAGGCGGAGTTCCAGGACATTAAGACGGCAGTAATATCATTGGCCAGCATCACATCCAGCCTGGCATTCACAATATCTCCCGGCTCCACCCGGTCTCTGCCGGCGTGGTCAGCCAGAATTTTTTCTGTAATGGTCATTCCCACAAGTACTCCCACCTTATATTTAATTAAAGTTATATTATGCTAAATTCATGCCAGGAAAAACAAAAAGAAAAAAGGCGCATCCGTCTTTTGTTCACCTGCACATCAGATGTTCTCTGTTTCTCTAGTCGTTAACACCCGTTCAATACATGTTTAAACATGTTTTATATTGTTTCGTAAAACCATATAGCAATCTTTGGCAATTTTCTTTTAGTTTCCTCCAGAGAGTAGTGCGGCTGATGCTAAGCCTACAGAACCGTTTAAGAAAAATAGCGGCCGGTTTTTCACACCGGCCAGCTCGAAAATATCACGCCCCGTAATAATCCCTGAAAAATTTCAGGATATTAAGCCTCTCCAGCACTTCCGCCGGCAGCACCAGGATAAATTTCTCCCCTTTTCATATAACCATATGTTTCCGGAGCGATCAGAATTTCACCCCTTATCAGCAATTCACTAAATCTTTTACTCATTTCTTTGCTCATTTAAAGTCGTCCTTCACGGGAGAATATGGAGAACCTAATTTATTCGCCTGGAAGCAGGTTTAAATAATTTACTGTTTCATCAACCGGCGCCAAGTACGCATACTTGATCCCCATACCAAAAAGGTGTCAGTGTCGGTGTCAAACTGGCTTTTTAATGCTTTTCAGACTTTAAACTTTTTTACCAGATCGTCCAAAACAAGAGCCATTTCATTAATTTTTTCGGTTGCCACCGAAACTTCTTCAATGGCTGCTGTCTGTTCCTCAGTGTTGCTGGCAACATTCTGTATTCGTTCGGATATTTCCACTGACACAACAGCAATACCCTGGATTTGATCCACCAGTTCCTCTATTGAGCCTATAATTTTTTTCAGCCTGTTTCCAACCTCTTTTACGACAGCGGATCCTTCATTAACCTGTCTGTTGGTTTCATTCACAGCAGATGCGGCCTTATTGGAACCGGCCACAACCTGGTCGATAAGCTGATTTATGTCCTTGGCGGCGCTTGCTGACTGTTCCGCCAGCATTCTAACCTCTACCGCCACAACCGCAAAACCTCGTCCCTGTTCTCCGGCCCTCGCTGCTTCAATTGCAGCGTTTAGGGCAAAAAGATTTGTCCGTTCGGAAATATTGGTGATAAGTTCAACTATTTGGTTTACCTTGTTCAAAACATCCGCAAGCGTTCCGACGACGTTTGCCGTTTCAGTGCTGGAACCTGCAATTACCTCCATTTGCCCGGTTATTCGCTCCACATCCTGCGCACCGCTTACAGCTTCTTTGAATGCTTCTTTTGACAGGGCCGCAACCTCCTGTGCGATTTGTGACACCTGACTGATTGATGATGCCACCTCAGATACCGTGGCTGCGGTTTCCGTGGCAGCAACTTGTGTTTGCTCTGCGTTTGCAGCCACTTGCCTGGACGTGACGGCCAGATCGCCGGCGCCATTGCTTACTTCAGACATATCCATAAGGCCTTTGAGCTTTTCAAGTTCTTCCCGGACAACCGCCTCTTCTCTAGTAAGGCCGGACAGGTATTTTTCAAAGGAGTCCTCGCCCTTGCCCCACAGGAGTATGTTTTTCCATTCCAGGACCTGCTCCTTGAATTCTAACTGTGCCCTCCTGGCGGTTGCAGCCGACTCATTTATTATTTTTCCGGCATCCAGGCTGGAAGCCAGCCTTTGTTTTGAACTTCCGAGGTATATCAGACCCAAAATACCAATAACTATTGAGATTGCCAATACAAAACCGGTAAGCAAATACAGCCTGGTCCCTATCTTTAAGTTACCCGGCATTAATAAATACCTCCTGCCTGACGGAGTTTCAGGAAAAGCACGCCAAACCACCGGGGCGCTGATCACTTTGCTGTTTAAATATGCTTCACATCTCCTGAGCGGCCTGCGTATCTTTTATTGGCAATTTTCTTTCAGCTTCCTCCAGAGGGTGGTGCGGCTGATGCCAAGCTTTCTCGCGGCCTCGGCCTTATTTCCCCGGACCTCCTTTAATACACGCATAATTTCATAATGGCCGCCGTAACCGGCTTTTTCTTCGTTCTCTCTCTGGAACAGGGACGTTATCACCGATGAGCAGTTACTCCCCGCCTGGTATAAAACTGAAAACCTTTCAAGCATATTCTTAAGTTCCCGCACATTTCCGGGCCAGTGGTATGATTTAAACGCAGGGTGCCCGGCTATCTCTTGAATCTCCTCCGTTCCCAGGTCCCCCCGCAATTCAGAGAGAAACTTTTCAACCAGTAAAGGTATGTCGCCCATACGCGTCCTTAACGGTGGAATGCGGAGCTCCAATACATTCAGCCGGTAATACAAATCCTTGCGGAATCCTCCCTGCTCCACCATTTCCCACAGGTTTTTGTTGGTGGCGGCGATGACCCTGATATTCACCGGCAGTATCCGGTCCCCGCCGATGCGCAAAACCTCCCGCTCCTCCAGCACCCGCAAAAGGCGCGACTGAAGCGGCAGGGGCATCTCTCCCACCTCGTCCAGTAAGATTGTCCCCCCGTGGGCCAGTTCAAAAAGACCCGGTTTTCCACCTTTTCTGGCGCCGGTAAAGGCTCCTTCCTCATAGCCGAAAAGCTCGCTCTCCAGCAAGCTTTCAGGGAGGGCCGCACAATTGACGGCCACGAAGGGGCGCTTGGACCTGACGCTGGCATTGTGAATCCCCTGGGCAAAGAGCTCCTTTCCCGTCCCGGATTCTCCCATGATCAGCACGGTGGAGCCGCTTTGGGCGTATAGGAAGGCTTCCCTTTTAGCTTTCTGGATGGATTCGCCGCCACCCAGTATATCGTCCATGGAAGTCTTGACGAGAAAACCTTTTTTGCACATCCGCCGCCTAATTTTTTCCTCCGCTTCCTGAATTGTGCCTATATCCTGGAATGTGGCCACCGCCCCTGAGACTACTCCGTTCACCACAATGGGCACCCGGTTGGTTAAAATCTTGATGTCCCCGAGAGACTGGATCTGGTTTAATTCAGGCTGGCCGCTATGCATAACCCCGATCAGCCTGGCGCCGGGAATAACCGCTTCGATGGAGCGGCCGACGGCCTTTTGCCGGGGAATGCCGGTAATCTTTTCGGCGCTGGGATTAAATACTTTTATTTTTGCATTTTTGTCGGTGGCGATGATGCCCCCGTAAGTAAAATCCAGGATCGTCCGGAGTTCCTCCGCCTTTTCAGCCTCCGCCTTCTTCGACAGGGCAATTTGCACTGCGGCGTCCAGCGCCCGGGTTACCCCGTCGGCGGAGTAAATGATTGTGCCGTCCATACCTTTTTGATGGGCCACTTCCAGTACCAGGCTAGCCCCGACAACCGTCCGGATCCCCTCGGCAATCAGGCCGTCCAATACCCGTTCCAATTCGTCAAGATGGCCGTAGGTGACCTGCCGAACCGAAACCGTCAGCATTTCCAGGATATCATCCAGGTAGGGGATTTTATTCAGATAAGTAACCACGGCAATCCGGCCGGAGTATTGACTGGCTCTTTTTAAAGACAGCAGAACGTCAAACCCGGTCACCTTAATTTCCACAAGGGGGTTCTTCAGACCCTCTGACAAAAGTTTAGCGTTGCCCCCGCCGGAAACGAAAACATCCGCTTCCCTGTTCTCCTCCATTTTTCTGGCCAGATGAAGAGCGTCCTCCAGTATGGTTTCCACAATTGTTATCCTGACAGGTTCCGGGGCTGTATACTGAACTGTTTCGATCAGGGAAGTCAGGCTTTTATAGCTCATCACTGCGATGGTGGTCTTGATTGATATCCCTCCCCTCCTAAAAAAACTCATTAGAGACGACACTGCAAAAGTATACGGAGAATTCTTGATCAGCCAGAATTTTAGTGTTTTCGCCGGAATGATAATTAATAAAACTATTAATATAAATTGTATCTGAATAGCATAATAACATCAATCATTTAAGTCTGCACCGCTCAGAACAAAAAAATTCACCTGAGACACTTGCTGCCATGAATAAACCTGGTAAATTATACATTTCGCAAAATAGCCCTCTGGTTGATATTTACAAATACCGTTATTATGGGTGGGATATGAATTCGGAAGATCTACTCTTAGCGCAAGCAACAAACTCAAGGCAAAACCCAGAGACAGAAGCAGGCTAAAGACGACCAATTCGCGCCAGTATTGCCTTTGTAACAGCCTTGGAATTTCGAAAAAAGCTATAACTCCGAAGACGATAACCAGCAGAAATACCAAACTAGTATTCCTCCCGGGGCAATTTGCGTACGATAGCCAAAAGCAGCGTGAGTAACGGTAGCCCGGGCAACATCGCAGGCCCGCAGTTGGATACAAGCTACCTTGACTCTCATCTAAAGCCCCCTTAAAGTTAGACTTTTCCCATGCTTCACTAAATTCCGCCAAAAAGAAGGCATTCCTTTGTAGGAATGCCTTAAAAATTTATTGAGTTATTTGTTGGCCTGCAACAATCAGCGGCTTGGCCGCATATTCCAGGGCCGTTTGAGAAAAGGCGCGGCCTGTTTTTAACACCTGCCCGCCCAAAAATCTTAGGCCCCGTAATGATCCCTGAAAAATTTCAGTATATTAAGCCTTTCCAGCACTTCAACCGGCGTCAGCATGGTCACCTGCACCACGCCGGGCAACCGGCCGATTTGAATGTCACCCGTGATGGTGGTCCTGTTCTTGACCTCGGCCACCGGCAAGCCGGTCAGCGCCGACATCCTTTCCAGGCCGTTGGCCGTTGCCATGTCCAGGTCCGGGCCAGATAAGGCAGATCCTCCGGGCTGGGAAGGATAATGGGGCCGTCCAGCGCCAATACTTTATTTGTCGCCCCTTGTCGGTTTCTGCATTGGCGGACATTCTTGATAAAACCGAGATGTCTCTGCCGATTACCGGCTGCATCTCTGTCAGCGAATAGCCTGCCCTTTTTGCTATTGCTATCAATACCCCCCGGGCAATCCTTAGCCCCTCACTCAAGATACTCAAGACGGTCTGCATCTTCAAGAAAAATGTTCTGTCGCTGATTTCCACGGACTATAATGTGATAAAAAGCACCGGAATATTGAATATGCGGTTTTCTAGCCATGGTATATGCATATCACTTTATTTGCATATTTGAAAGACTGACCCTCGTTTTACCCACCCGAATAAAGAAGAGTAATTTAATCCCCGATATAACAATAAAATAACCGCCTTGCAGACGGCGGAATCCAGAAGCCAGGAGCCAGAATCCAGAAAAAGCAAGCGTGACCCTCAAGCGACATGCAGTGAGGGGGAGGG
>LADN01000088.1 GCA_000961585.1 Peptococcaceae bacterium BRH_c4a
GGGGTCGCTCCGGGGTCACTCTGTGGCCGGTGGAGGGGTTTGAGTCCGATCTACTTATCCTTCGGCTGAACTGGCTCTAAGCTCGTCGCCTAACGGACTGCCGACCATTTTGGAGGTTGGAGGCCAGAGGTTAGAGGTTAGAAAACTTGCAGGAAACGACCTCGAAGCCATTCCCATCTTAATCCAATTTCCAACTTCCAACATCTAACCTCCAAATTAGCCGGTTCGGCAGTCCGTACGGCTCTGGCGCCAAGAGCCAGATAACATCCTCCGGAACATCCGCCTGGACTAAAACCCCTCCCCCTCACTGCATGTCGCTGTGGGGTCTCTTGAGGGTCGCTTTTAAGGCAGGCTGTCACTATTCTGGATTCTGGCTTCTGGCTCCTGGCTTCCGCCGTCTGCAAGACGGCACCGCCGATAAGGCGGTTATTTTATTTGCCCGCAAAAAAACTGCGTTGCCTTTATAACCCCGCAGCTTCATTGCTTTCAATCTGTTCTATTCGAATCTATCATTTTTCGGCTTTTTCGGAAATAAACCCCAGCACCTTGTGGTAAATAACATATAAAGACTCTAAATCCTCTTCGGGCAGCCTGCCCAGTAACCCATTGATTATTTCTCTTCGCCTGGAGGTTGTTTCTTCCATAACCTCTCTGCCGGTATCGGTCAGCTCAAGCCAAACCAGCCTTCTGTCATGCTCAGACCTTTTCCTGGAGACGTAACCGGTTTTTACCAGCCTATCCGCCATAGAAGTTATGGCGCTCAGGGAAACCCCCAAGTATTCCGCCATTTCGGAAACTGTGGAGGAGCCTTTCCCCAGCCTTTTGAGCATGAAAAACTGAGGGTGGGTCAAATTTTGATCGGCCCCCTGGAATATTTTAACAGATATATTCCTGGCCACTTCCTGAAAGACCTCTTCCAGCCTTTTCAGCTTTTCTTTTTTTTCCCCGGTGAAACTATGGTTCATAGTTAATCACTTCCATGTTAATCACTTCCATTAACCATTAATCAATGTATATTTTAATAGATTAACCTTTTATTTTGTTAAGTATATTGCCAAATCCGTCTTTATGTCAATACTGTGACAAAAAAGAGAGTGCCGTTTTTGGCGGCACCTCCCGGGAAAATTGAATACTAATAATTCTGGCTGCGTATCTCGAAATATCCCCTGGGGTGATCACACACCGGACATACCTCCGGGGCTTCCTCCCCGGTATGGATGTAGCCGCAATTTCTGCACATCCATTGTGTGGGCTGGCCTTTCTTAAATATAGTTCCCTTTTCCAGCTCTTCCAGGAGCTTTCTGAACCGCAGGTCATGCTCCTTTTCAATGGAAGCCAGGCCCCTGAATATATCGGCTATATCGTTGAAGCCCTCTTCCCTGGCCACCTTTTCAAACCCGGCGTACATTGATGTCCACTCGTAGTTCTCACCCTCGTAGGCCGTTTTAAGGTTGGCTCTGGTATCCCCAATGCCACCCAGTCGCTTTAACAAGAGCTTTGCGTGTTCCTTCTCGTTCTGTGCGGTTTCCTCAAAAATCCCGGCGATTTGTTCATAACCTTCTTTTTTTGCCACCGAAGCAAAATAAGTGTATTTGTTGCGAGCCTGGGATTCTCCGGCAAAGGCTGCCTTGATGTTAGCCTCGGTCTTGCTGCCATTCAAATTCACGGAATCACCTCTTATATTTTAGAATCCAGTCAGGCGCTCTCCTTTTCTGCCAGTGTTTCCAGGATTGCCTGACAGTCACAGTATTCCTCGATATTCTCTAAAACTATCCTTATTCCTGCCTTGTCTTTGGGAGTCTGGAATTTAATATGGGAAAGGATGGCCCTTGGCGTCAATTTCCAGGGTATTGAACCGCCCAAAGGGGGTACGGATAACCTCAAAGCCCTTTTCCAACAAAATCTCCTTTACACTGTCCATAATGTTAACCGCCGGCTAATACTGCAAATAGTAACAATTACTTATTACCAATTACCAACTACTTCAAACCTCGGGAACGGGGCAGCGCCCTGGGCCATAGATTGGTCAAATCGGCTCCCTGGAGGGCTACCAGCACCTTTTCCCTGAAATCGGGATACTGCGAGGCCAGACCGGAAACCAGTTTCTTTATCTCCTCACGCTTGGTTATGCCGCTGGCTGGACAGGGGTTTTCGATAATGGGTATTTTTTCAAGAGACGCCAGTTCCCTCACTGTTTCCTGCCCCAGATAAACCAGAGGCCTGATCATGTGAAGCCCCGTCCTGTCCAAAAAGGTGTTGGGGGAAAAGGTCCTCAACTGCCCCGTGTAGATCAGGCTCATAAAAAAAGTGTCCACCACATCATCCAGATGATGACCCAAGGCCACCCTGCTGCAACCCAGTTTCAGCGCCAGTTCGTTAATGGCGCCCCTCCTCAGGGTAGAACACAGAGCACAGGGGTTCTTCTCATTTCTTACGTTAAAAATTATCTCCCCAATGTCGGTGGGCTGACGTCTAAAGGGCACCTCCAGCCGCCGGCAGTATTCCTCTATGGGGGTGTATTCCATGCCGAATCCCAGATCCAGGTAAACCGCCTGCAGGTCAAATTTTACCGGAACCGTTTTCCTGATGGCGTTAAGAGCATATAGAAGCACCCCGCTGTCCTTTCCTCCGGACATGCCCACCGCCAGCCGGTCACCTTCTTTAATCATCCCGTAGTCTACGATTGCCCTTTTTACTATGGCCAGGGCCCATTTTCTATAATCCTTTTTTGACATTCCACAACTCCTAGCTGTTACGGGGATGACTTAGAATTTTATGTTTCCCCGGAAGCATTATTAAAAAACCCAAGTCTAATTTTACATTCCCGTTTAAATTCAGGCAACTGATTGCCTGGACGGGAATATTATCCTGGCGGCAGACACTTTTTTCCATAGACCCTCGGGAACGAAAGGAAGGAAGGAATTAACCCGACCTCTCCAGAAATAAATTAACAAAATTATTTGAAACGAGGCGTTGAAAATGAAGTGGATCATCTCCCTGGCAGTGAATTCGGCGGCCTTACTGGTGGCCGATTGGGCACTGGACAGCGTATACATATCCGGTTTTCTTCCCGCCATCTTTGCGGCCTTGGTTATGGGATTGGTAAACACACTGATCAGGCCGGTGCTGCTGCTCGTTACCTTTCCACTTACAGCACTGACCCTCGGACTGTTTATTTTTGTGGTCAACGCCATGACCTTTGCCCTTACAGCCTTCCTGGTTCCCGGATTCGTTACGGGCACCTTCGGCGGGGCCTTTTGGGGAGCCATTATAACCAGCGCCGTCAGTTGGATGATTAACAGGATAATCATCGATGAAAGGTAAAGGGCTGCCGTAATAATATTTGTTTACATATACTCAGCCATGGCTTATATTCTTGTTGAGGACACAAAACAACAAAATATAAAAAAACGCCCTGACGGGCGCTTGGGAATCCAGAATCCAGAATGGTGACAGGCTGCCTTAAAAGCGACCCCACAGCGACATGCAGTGAGGGGGAGTGATTTAAGTCCGTGCGGAATGTGCCGGAGGCTGCTACTGTCTCTTAACGACCGAGCCTACGGAATGCCGAGCCGGCTGCAGGACGCAGCCGGAAGCCGGAATCGACGCAAGGACGCGGCGTTGGAGGCGGTCGGCATTCCGTTGGCGACCGAGTTTAGAGACAGTTGCAGCAGGAGGTAATGCAGGCCGGACTTAAATCGCTCCGCCTACCCCTTAGCGACAATGCAGCGACCCTCAAGCGACCCCGGAGGAACTAGCGCCGATAAGGATTTAGCGCTTTAGCACTTTAATACTTTAATGTGGCATATACTTTCCTTAACGACAAGAAAGTATTACCGGAGGAGGGGAATAACTGTTGACCTCGTCCTTACATATGCAATATGAAAAACTGGGAGTACTGGAGCCTCTATGCATTGCCTTTTTCGACCTGACAGACTCAACCCATTTAAAAAAACAGATGGGAGAGTCCAGGGGAGTGGAAATGGCCATGCTGCACAACCGCGAGGCAGCCGGTATGTGCGGGATGTACAAGGGAAGGGTAATAAAGCATATAGGCGATGCCATCCTGGTGGTATTTGACACCCCCCTGGAGGGCATGCTGGCCGCCCTGGACTTTATCGGCAAAATACACGGGGAAAAGCTGCCTTTCCGCACTAAAATCGGACTTATCCAAGGTATTGTCACCAGAATAGATATCAACGGCACGGATTTTCTGGGCCATGCAGTGGACCGTTGCGCCAAGCTTATAGGGCATGCCCTGCCCAATCAAGTGCTGACTGATCAGACCACCATGCAATTAATAGAACCCTTTCTAAAAGATTTTGAACAGGTGGTTACCCGGTTTCTGGGGATTCGACAATTAAAAGGCGTCGGAAAGGTCCCGGTTTACGAAATGGCCCTGGCCGAAACCGGCTTTATAAATGAAACTGGAAGCGCTCCTGACGCGCAGGAGGATCTGCTTGGCCAGGGTGATGAAAAAGCAAGGCCAACCATGTCTGCGCCCCTTGAAAAAATTGATCTTCCGCCACTGTCAATACCGGCCCGCCCGGAAATCCCGGTGGCTGACCCGCCACTGGAAAGGGTTCTGAACTTAAGTGCGCCCACCGGGAGCGAACTGGACTCGGTATCGGTTGGCTACCAGAATATAAAGCACATACTGGATCAGGCTTACGACCTGAATATTCGCCAGGTTTTTCTCAGCGGCAGCTTTGCCAGGGGAGCCATGATCCGGCCTCTTCATACAATCGACGTGATGGCGGTCATGTCCCCGCCCCGGGAAAAGCAGGATAGCGTTGCCCAAATGCTTCAGCAGCTTAAAGATATTCTGGCTAAAGGGTCGCCCGGATCCAACATTGAAATTGCAGTTAACCAGGTGATCCTTACCCAGAAGGACCTGGCGTTCGGTATTATACCTGTTCTGGTGGCGCTGGAAAACGGCCAGGGACGTCTGATGACACCCTGTAAGGAAGGAGGCTTCTGGATTGCCCGCAACCCTGCCATGCCGGACCAGTGGATGGAGCAGGCGGCGGAACGAAACGGGCCGTCTTTCCTACCCTTCCTGCGCCTGATAAAAGCCTGGCAGAAAACAAACTGCGGTTATGTTAACTCTTTCCACCTTGAGCTGCTCACCGACATGATCGCCTCCAAAATAAAGCTGGACATTTCTTTCGAATCGGTGTACCAGTGGTTTTGGTATACTTATAATTTCATGAACCAGAACAAGAAGCCCTTCATCAGAGAACCCAGGAGCACCGATGTTTACGCCGACGAATATATTTACTCCAACAGCATCACTTTTAACAGATTCAGCCGCATACTGACCGATTCGTACAACCTGGCCAGACAGGGCATAATCTACCACCGCGCGGGAGAACACAAAATGGCCATGACCAGGTGGAAGGTGCTGTTTGGGACATATATTGAATGAGAGCCATGCTTGAGAGTTAGAATACAGGAGTCAGGAGACAGAATGGTGAAGCCCGCTTTAAAAGAAACCCCACAGCGACATGCAGTGAGGGGGAGGGGTTTTAGTCCAGGCGGATGTTCCGGAGGCTGTTATCTGGCTCTTGGCGACAGAGCCGTACGGACTGCCGAACCGGCTAATTTGGAGGTTAGATGTTGGAAGTTGGAAATTGGATTAAGATGGGAATGGCTTCGAGGTCGTTTCCTGCAAGTTTTCTAACCTCTAACCTCTGGCCTCCAACCTCCAAAATGGTCGGCAGTCCGTTAGGCGACGAGCTTAGAGCCAGTTCAGCCGGAGGATAAGTAGATCGGACTCAAACCCCTCCACCGGCCACAGAGCGACCCCGGAGCGACCCCAGAAAAACTCTGGGCTTGCATAAAAATGCTTTGGCGATTTAGCGATTTAGCGATTTAATACTTTAATATGGTATATACTTTCCTAAACGACAAAAAACCCACCATTTTTTATGGTGGGTTTTTTAACATTACGCTGTAATAATTCTTGTCATGAATACCTTCAACATTCTTGCACCTGGATTCTGAATTCTGGATTCTGGATTCTGACGGGTGAGCATTACAGTTTTTTTAGAGAACTATCCTTCAATCTTCCCCTTCTCACCTATGGTGACCTCCACCAGTAATTTTTGGCCTCCCCGGTATACCACCACCATTGTTTTCTGGCCGGGCTTCATTTTTCTTATCAGGTCGGTAAGGTCACTGGCGTTGGCAACCTTGCCCTGGTTTATCTCTGTAATTACATCGCCCTGGGTAATGCCGGCAGTGTCCGCCGGGCCCCTCTCCACCACCGAGGTAACCAAAACGCCTTCGGTGCTGCCCAGCTTCAGATAATCGGAAATTTCCTTATTAACCGTTTGTATATAGACCCCCATCCATGGCCGGGTAATCTTCCCTTGATTTATCAGTGTGTCCAGCACCGGGCGGACGGTACTGGTGGGAATGGCGAACCCGATACCCTGGGCCGAGGCGTTAACCGCCGTATTTATGCCTATAACCTGCCCCCCGGTATTCAAAAGCGGCCCTCCGCTGTTTCCGGGGTTGATGGAGGCATCGGTCTGGAGAAGGTTTTTGTAGTTCCTGTCCTGCACCGAAACCGGGCGCCCTTTGGCGCTGATCACTCCCACGGTGACGGTATGATCAAGCCCCTGGGGGTTGCCTATGGCAATGGTCCACTCCCCCACCCGCACTGCGTCGGAATCACCCAGTTCCAGGGTGGGCAGATCACCTTCTGAATTTATTTTGAGAACGGCCAGGTCCAGCTCAAAATCCGATCCCACCAACTTGGCCGGAACCGGCTTGTCCTTTCCGGTGATGATTACCTCTATCTTTTTAGCCCCGCTGATAACGTGTTCGTTAGTAAGTATATATCCTTCCTTACTTATGATAAAGCCCGACCCCATTCCCCTGGACACCCTGGGCCCGGAGTCCATGGGCACCCTGCCGCCGAAGAAATCTCTGAAAAAAGGGTCATTAAAGAAGGGGTCGTAGGATCTGCTTTTTGATTCCACCGATGTCTGGATCAGTACCACAGCCGGGCTTGTCTTTTCCACAATGCCGGCTATAACTTCGGTTCCGGCCTGAATTGGAGGGTTGCTGCCCGTATTCTGCAAAGTGGCGGTGGACTGCAAAATGGGAAGCAGGTAGAAGGCGGCCCCAGTTACCAATACTCCCACAACGAAAGCAGCTATAATAAATATTGCTGCCTTATTCTTTTCTTTTCCCGGGTTCAAACTGCATCAGCCTCCCTGAAATAATATATTATTAATTTTACAAATAAAGCCTGGAAAGATAAAACTCCCATAAAAAATGAAGAGCCTTTATATACACCCATTATGGTCGGAAGAAGCAATATATCTGCTAATTTCTCATATTCTCTGTTTATTGGTATAGTTTTGATTTGAAAAGACAGTTCAATCATCGCTATGAGACATGGCCACCCTCTCGCCGCTGGCCGTTAAGTCCATTCCCTCGTTGGCCACCTCCCAGGCAATGTTTCTGACATGCTCGCTTATGCGCAGAAGGGCATTTATCAGATCTAGGTGTACCGCCCCCACTTCCTCGGAACTGCCGCTTACCCGCAGCCTGTGTATGTGCAGCACTCTGAGGTGCCTTTCCATCTTTGTTATGGCGGGCTGAAGCTTGTAGGCCTTTTCCGCCAGATCCTGGTTGCTGGTAACAAAGGCGGTGTTGGTCATCTGCAGGAGCTCGCAGACCCTCTTGTGCATTATGGATATTTCATCCCACCCTTCCTCCGAAAAAGCGCGGGGACTGTCCATTTTACACTGGGCCAGGTAGGTTACATTCTTTTCAATGATGTCTCCAATATGCTCCAAATCGTTTACTATATTAATAAGACCCATGCATTTCAGGAATTCCTGTTTGGAATGGGGCTGCCGCAGAACATTGGTGAGGTACTCGCTGATCTCCTTAAATAATATATCCACCCGATCTTCCTTTTTGGCCATCTGTCTTAAAATTGAGGCGTCGTTTTTTTCTATCATCACCAAAATATCCCTGGTCATGTCATAAACATAGTCGAAGGTACGGTTGATTTCCTTGGTGGCCAGGCCCAGGGCGATGGCCGGGGTGCTGATCAGTTTTATATCCAGGTACCGGGTCTTGAATGCATCCCTGTCCTCTCTCTTTTCTGGCACTATCTTGACCAGCAGTTGACCGAACTGCTTGATGAACGGGAGAAAAACCACGGCTAGGACGATATTGAAAAGTGTATGGACATTGGCCACCTGGTAGCCGGGTGAAGAAGTAATCCTTTCCGCCAGTGCGGCCAGGGGGTTGACAAAGGGCAAAAAGAGGAGCACCCCGGCCACTTTAAACATCAGGTGGGCGGTGGCCACCCTCTGGGCCTCCCGGGCGGACCCCAGACTGGAAAGCAGCGCCGTGAAGGATGTGCCTATATTGGCCCCGAAAAGCAGGTAAATGGCAGCGTGAAGGGTGATCAGATGCTGCATGCTCAAAACCATTATAATTCCTATGGAGGCTGCGCTGCTGTGAATCAGAAAAGTAAATATGGACGACAGAATCATGGCCACCAGGGGGTTGTCACTCATTTTCGCCATCATTTCAGGAAATAATGGGTTCTCCCTCAGGGGATACATGACGTCGGACATTATTTTCAGTCCCAGAAAAAGCAGTCCAAAGCCCATCAGGACCTGTCCGTAGCGCTTGAATCTCTCCCGCTTGGTGAAAAAGAATATGGTGGCGCCCAATCCCACTATGGGCAGGGCCACTTCGGTCACCTTCAGGGCTATGAGCTGCGCTGTCACAGTAGTACCTATGTCCGCCCCCAGTATGACCCCCAATGTCTGCTTCAGGGACATAATTCCGGCGCCGGTAAGGCCCACCAGTATAACGGTGGTGGCCGTGCTGCTCTGGAAAAGCACAGTTATAGCAGCCCCCACCGCCAGGGCGCTTATGCGGTTGTGAGTTAAGGTGCTCATGATGGTCCTCAGCTTTGCCCCGGCTATCTTTTGCAGCCCCTCACTGAGGATCTGCATGCCGTAAAGAAGGAGCCCCATACCTCCCACCATTCCCAGAACGACTGTTTGCCACATATGCCCATCTTCTTCCGTCGGTTATTTAATTAATAGTATGACTTAATTTATAAAAATGTTAAATTCGCTAAACACCTCTAAAATCCTTTATCTGAGGCCGATTATTTGCGGGCGCCATGACGCCGCCCTTTAAGAAAAAGCCCTGGAATTAAGGTACACCAAGTGGAGTATATATTATTACATCAGCAGCGCGCAGGATTTGCTTTTTCAATGCCATGACCCGGGGCGGTCCATGACATTGCAAGAAATCGGTCAATTTTATGCGGATTACCTTGTTTCACCACTAAAGTTCGATATTCCAACGGTTTTAACCTGAAATCGCACCGGTTCAAGTTTAAACCGCCTTTTACAACCAGTTACGGCCATGCTATAATTGGAATCCAAACAATTAATCAATCAGTGATGCAGTATTCTAGTCGGAAACCTTTTTATGAAGGCGGGGCTAAAAATCCGCCAAGGGCACATCGATGAAGTTCCTGGTGCTGGCTTTCGACGCCATCGGGGGCTGGTGCTGGGAGTTAAGGATCCAGGGCTAAATACAAAGGCATGTATGATGTCCCTGCTTCCGTGGAGACCCGGGTTATAGGCGACAAAAGAAGTTTATGCCCGGGGTGTGAACCTGCATGTGGTAGACGCTGCGTGCAGCGTAGCCCGCCTTGAAGTGGCTGCGGGGGATGGGAGAACCCCTGAAACCGTAGGCTGCAATAGAGGCTAATAAAAGGTGTAACCGTCAAGGAAAACTTCTAGACTGTCCATCAGCAGGATGGGGCAGGCTGGGGATTGCAGTGCGGACTCAGTGGCAATCCGGTCCCGGGTGAAAGCCCGGAGGGGTATTAAAGGGAAACCGCCCGTTCGGCAACGACGGGTAACCTGCTGGGAAATCCTACCGGACCTAAGCCGTAACATTTACCTGGCCCTGCTATCACTGGAAACATTAAAGCAACCCGATGGGGGTTGCTTTAATTATGTGTGCAACCCCCATGATCGCCACCCTTTTCCTCTTCATACAATCTGCTGACTTCCGCTTTTTTATCGCTTAGAAAAGTATATGACGCATTAAAGCATTAAAACGCTGAAGTACTGAAGCACCAAAGCATTTTTATGCAAGCCCAGAGTTTTTCTGGGGTCGCTCCTGGGTCGCTTGAGGGTCGCTGCATTGTCGCTAATGGGTAGGCGGAGCGATTTAAGTCCGGCCTGCATTACCTCTTGCTGCAACTGTCTCTAAACTCGGTCGCCAACGGAATGCCGACCGCCTCCAACGCCGCATCCTTGCGTCGATTCCGGCTTCCGGCTGCGTCCTGCAGCCGGCTCGGCATTCCGTAGGCTCGGTCGTTAAGAGACAGTAGCAGCCTCCGGTACATTCCGCACGGACTTAAATCACTCCCCCTCACTGCATGTCACTGTGGGGTCTCTTGAGGGTCGCTTTTAAGGCAGGCTGTCACTATTCTGGCTCCTGGCTTCTGGCTTCTGAATTCCGCCGTCTGCAAGACGGCA
>LADN01000018.1 GCA_000961585.1 Peptococcaceae bacterium BRH_c4a
GATTCCGGCTTCCGGCTGCGTCCTGCAGCCGGCTCGGCATTCCGTAGGCTCGGTCGTTAAGAGACAGTAGCAGCCTCCGGTACATTCCGCACGGACTTAAATCACTCCCCCTCACTGCATGTCGCTGTGGGGTCGCTTTTAAGGCAGGCTGTCACTATTCTGGCTTCTGACTCCTGGCTCCTGGATTCCGCCGTCTGCAAGACGGCACCGCCGACAAGGCGGTTATTTCACTGGTGGGGAGGCTGATTCTTCAGTACCGCCAGCAGCGCCTTACCCAGAGACTCTTCGGAAATGGCTGAATAGAATACCTCGGGGGACGACAACGCCTCCTTTTCCGGCCCTCCTGCGACATAAGAGACCCAGTAGCCGGATACTTTAGGCGATTCAGTGCTTACGCATTCAAAAACCAGCTTGAAACTTTTTACGTGCAGGCTTAATTCGGCGGCCAGCTGGTCAAGTCTGGGCAGCCACACAAAATGTTTTTCCAGGTGCCCCCATGCTTCTTCCTGTTTTTGGCCGTCGTGGGTAAATAGCTCGCAAAAAGGCTCTGTATCCGCCGTGCTCCAGCCGTAATACCCCGTTTCTGTAGCCTGGCCGGTCAGAAGGTATATTTCCTCCTCACCGGTTTTTTTCCCCTTAAGCCACCAAATTGGAGACAGCACTGTGGCAAACCAATCTCCCGCCTTTGGTGACCAGTCAAGTCCGGCTTTTTTTAATTCCCTGGCCAGCTTGATATCTAACATTCACATCACCACCCGGTATTATTATTAACTATATTTCTTTCTGGATTTGAGTTTTTCCTCTCTTTTTTACAATAAACCATTTACTTTCCAAATAACTGGAGGGTTTTTAAGAAATAGCTTTTTCTCCTCCATGTTATAGGAATTTGCAGAATTTTTTCAAGGCATTTGTACGTGCTTTTTTGTTTATACTTTAACAAACGGATTATATTTGTATACCGTTTTAAGGCCGGACATATAAATAGCACTACAAGGGATGAAGGGAGGGAGAGGTGCTGGGACAGGTCAGATCTATTTCAATTGGAGCTTCCAGTTATATTGATCTGGTAAAAGTCAGGCTGTTGAGCGATATTAAACTGCTTGAGGGTCGGGGGTTAAAACTGCATATCGAGGAAAATCCGGCCGGAAAGTATACTTTTCTCTCCTGCAGCCTGACCGGCCAGGGACGTGAAGAGGACACCCTTGCTCTTTTCAAAAATTATGTGGCCGATGTTCTTTCGGATTTGATTATGTGTAAATGGCAGAAAAATATGCTGGGGGACATAATCAGAGAAAACTATTATTATTTTGGGGAGGAAGAACGGAGAACAATTTTTCAGCACGCCCTCCGGTACCTTGAGGATTATGAAACCGGGGAAACCAATTCCGTTATCAAGATCAGAAAGAAAAGAAGGGTTCTGTCAAAGATCAGGGAGTTTCTGTCCGGCTACAACCAAATTGTGGTGGAAGGGTTTATAAGGTTTCGGCTCAAGGAATACATAAAAGAGTTGGAGGAAGCTGCCGACAAGGCCGTTGATGATTTCCTGATGGACAGGGAATATAAGGAGTTTATTCAGCTGTTGAAGTATTTTGTGGACATTCAGGATTCCCGGACCGATGTGGTCAATGTGGTAATGAAACCCAACGGCAGTTTCATGTTGTACGACGGGCAGAACAGGGTTATAAACAGCTCATACCTGGAGGGGTTCATCTTTGATCTGATAGACAGTGAAATCAACTATGAAGACCTTCTGATCAGCGCTCTGATCACCATAGCCCCCCAGGAGATAAACTTTCATACCGGGAAGGCCGAAAGCCCCCCCAATACCCTGGAAACCATCAGATGCATCTTTTCCAACCGGGTGGTGCTTTGTAAAGGCTGCCAGCTTTGCGCGCCCACAGACTCCTGAATTTAACCGAATATAAGCTGCCAAAGTTTATCAGCAAATTTACCAGGTTTATACCTGGTTTTTTTGTCGTTAAGGAAAGTATATGTCATATTAAAGTGCTAAATCGTCAAAGCATTTTTATATAGCCCAGAGTTTTTCCGGGGTCGCTCCGGGGTCACTTGAGGGTCGCTGCATTGTCGCTAATGGGTAGGCGGAGCGATTTAAGTCCGGCCTGCATAACCTCCTGCTGCAACTGTCTCTAAACTCGGTCGCCAACGGAATGCCGACCGCCTCCAACGCCGCATCCATGCGTCGATTCCGGCTTCCGGCTGCGTCCTGCAGCCGGCTCGGCATTCCGTAGGCTCGGTCGTTAAGAGACAGTAGCAGCCTCCGGTACATTCCGCACGGACTTAAATCACTCCCCCTCACTGCATGTCGCTGTGGGGTCGCTTGAGGGTCGCTTTTAAGGCAGCCTGTCACCATTCTGGATTCTGGCTTCTGAATTCTGGATTCCGCCGTCTGCAAGACGGCACCGCCGACAAGGCGGTTATTTTACGTTGCTATTCATTTTACCCGCCATTCCTGGTAAAATACCCTGGGGGGGCGGGAAATATAATAAATACAGTTTATTTGATAAGTCTGCCGCTGATTGGGGCGGCCATAGGCTGGATGACCAACTGGGTGGCCGTAAAACTGATTTTCAGGCCATACAGGCCGGTGAGTCTGTTTGGTTATGTCATCCAGGGCGTGGTTCCCAAAAGGCGGGAGGATCTGTCCAGAAGCATTGGCCAGGTGGTGGAAAAGGAACTTATTTCGGTGGATGATCTTATTGAAACCATACGGTCCAGGGAGGCAATGGATAAGATTTCCTTGGCCGTCGCCGGATCAATCAGGGGCAGAATAATGGACAGGATGCCGGGCTTTGTGCCTTTGTCGGTAAAGAGGGCGGTGTCGGACATCATTACCGATCAAATCCAAAAGGATATTCCCGCCGTTATTGAGGAATCTATGGGGCGTTTCGGCCGGCTGATGAAGGAAACTGTCAGCTTTCAGTCCATAGTGGAAGACAGGATCAACAGCTTCTCGCTGGAGCGGCTGGAGCAGATGATAATGGAGGTATCCTCCAGGGAGCTGAAGCACATTGAGCTGCTGGGCGGGGTACTGGGCTTTCTAATCGGGTTGGTGCAGGCCCTTGCGATATACTTTATCGCCGATGCAAATAGTTGAGTATATACTCCTCCTATATAATGTTCTGCAGGAAAGAAAGCGTCAGTTTGTATTCTGCCGCAAATATATTACTTGTCATGCATTATTTCAAGTATTCAGGCCTGACCCCCATTGTCCCCTAAAACAAAAGGTTGATGGATCTAAAAAACTTGACGTGGTATAATAAAAGTAAAAAAGTTACAATGTTACATTCGGGGGGATAATGATGTTGCCAGTGAAAAAGAGGGTAGAACCGGATGGTAGGATTGCAATTGGAGAGATGTTAAAGATGGCTAAAATTCAACCGGGCGATTGGGTAGAGATTATTCCTGCTAACAATAAAATAACCATCAAGATGACCAAACGAATGAAACCCAAAGGAGCGGTTAAGGCTGCTGCAGGTATTTTGAAAGATCAGGATAATTTGGTGGAGGAGATGTTACGAGTTAGGGAGGACGAAGATGATCGGCCAGGAACCAGTATCCAATAGGTATGTAGTCGATACTAACATTGTTATCTATATCCTCCAAGGGTTAGAAGAGATAGTCAAGGCAATGGAAGAATTAGAGGATGATGATATAGAGGTTTATTATTCAACAATAGTCGAAGCAGAATTGTTTTCCTTCCATGAACTGACAAAAGAGCAAAGAGCCAAGATTAGAGGTATCTTAGATCTTGGAGAGATAATTGATGTGAATTCTGAAATCGCTTTAAAAGCAGCCGAACTACGTGCTTTAAGTAGAAAAAACTATCAGCGGAAGCTCAAACTGCCGGATGCAATTGTTGCTGCAACAGCCTTTGTGTATTCCGCAGCTTTGATTACACGTAATGTCGAAGACTTTAGCCATTTATGCGATCATGGTTTATGTATTCGGAACCCGTTTGAGTGATGACAATAAGAAGGGACTGAGTTAGGGACGGTTTTTGATTGTCCCAGAAGAATGAAGTCGCGGCTTTCCGGGGCTATGTGCTATGGGATTTCAATCTTTTGCTATTGGCCTTTGAGATTTGATTTTTCCTGTTTTTTTGCATGCCGTGTGCATTTTTTATAATTTTTTCATTAAGCCGGCTTGATTTGGGCATACTTCCCCCCTCCCCACTAAAGGGGCTTTAAATAAAGTATGTATTAAGTTTCAACGGTCATCATGGCGAAGCCCCTGGGAATAACGAATATACTGCCCGCATTTTACCTTTCCTGCATAAAGGACACACCATTGCATCCATGCCCATAAGAATACAAAGAATCTCAATGGTTTTAAGACCTTCAAATTTGGGTTTGTAAGTAGGACTGCAGGTTAGTTTTATGCACACAGTTTAAGCTTTGTCTTTTTGTTACGGTTGGCAAGCAGTCCATAATGCCTGATTTTGACAAAACCTTTCGTAAGTATATGCATCAAAAACCGCCGGATGTAACGATGGGGGTCATATTGCCCATGTTGACAATAATTTTGTTCTACAATATAATCAACAAAGGTTTATATTATGGTGATGAACGGGACAGTAGGCTCTTTTAACCATCCCCAGAGAGGGTGTGCCCAGGCTGCAAGCACCCCGTTGGAGACAGAGGCCCAATACCACCCGGGAGCTGCCGCCGGAAAGTGTTGAACAATTAAGGTGGCCGTATGGCGGGCGATAGCCGCATCAAGGTGGAGCTTCGCGCTTAAGCCGGGTGGAACCGCGGGTTGTACAATCCGTCCCAGTAGTGATACAGGGACGGGTTTTTTGTATTTAGGAGCAATAAGCTTACAGCTTACAGCTTACAGCTAAAAGGAGGATTTGTTCGTGGTTAAAGTTACTTTGAAAGACGGAAGTGTAAGGGAATACAAAAGAGGCACCACCCTTGGCCAGATTGCCTCGGATATCAGCGGGCGGCTGGGTAAGGAGGCCCTGGTGGCAGCCATGGATGGCAGGGTTGTGGATCTTGGGACTGCCCTGGAAGAAGATGCCAGCGTTTCTTTTTTTACCTTTGATCACGAGGAGGGCAGGCAGGCTTTTCGTCACAGCACCTCCCATGTGCTGGCCCAGGCGGTGCAAAAATTGTTTCCTGGTACCAGGCTGGCCATAGGCCCGGCCATTGCCGAAGGGTTTTATTATGATTTTGATTCTCCGGTTAAATTTACACCGGAGACGCTGGAAAAAATACAGTCTGAGATGGAATCCATAATCAAGGCGGACCTGCCCTTTGAGAGACAGGAAATGACCAGGGAAAAATCCCTGGACTTTTTCGAAAAGACCGGGGAGAATTATAAGGTTGAACTGATTAATGACCTTCCGGAGGAGGCCTCCATTTCCTGCTACAGGCAAGGGGAGTTTACCGACCTCTGCGCCGGGCCCCACGTCCCCTCCACCGGCCGGCTGAAGTCGGTGAAGCTCACCAGTCTGGCCGGGGCTTACTGGCGGGGCAGTGAGAAGAATAAAATGCTGCAGAGGGTCTATGGAACCTCCTACCCCAAAAAAAGCTTGCTGGACCAGTATCTTTTCAGGATTGAAGAGGCCAAGAAAAGAGATCACCGGCGTCTGGGCGCCGATCTGGATCTTTTCAGCATTCAGGACGAGGGGCCCGGTTTTCCTTTCTTTCACCCCAAAGGGATGGCTCTGAGGAACGAGCTGGAAAAATTCTGGAGGGAAGAGCATAGAAAGAGAGGTTACCAGGAGATCAGAACCCCGGTAATACTGAACCGCTCCCTCTGGGAAAAATCGGGACACTGGGATCATTACAGGGAAAATATGTATTTTACAAAAATAGATGAGTTTGACTACGCAGTGAAGCCTATGAACTGTCCAGGCAGCATTCTGATATATAAAGGCAAGCTGCACAGCTACCGGGATCTGCCGGTAAGAATGGCCGAACTGGGGCTGGTTCACAGGCATGAGCTTTCCGGGGTGCTGCACGGCCTTATGCGGGTACGCTGCTTTACCCAGGACGACGCCCACATTTTTATGCTTCCCGGCCAGATCAAGGAAGAGATAATGGGTGTTATAGACCTGGTGGATTATTTCTACAGCGTTTTTGGCTTTAAGTACAGGGTGGAGCTGTCCACCAAGCCTGAAAAGGCCATGGGTTCTGATGAAATATGGGAGAATGCCACCAATTCCCTGGAAGATGCCCTGAAATCAAAAGGAATGGATTACAAGGTGAATGAAGGGGACGGAGCTTTTTACGGCCCCAAGATTGATTTTCACCTGGAGGACTGTCTGGGTCGCACCTGGCAGTGCGGCACCATTCAGCTGGACTTTCTGATGCCGGAGAAATTTGATCTCAATTATGTGGGAGAAGACGGGCAAAAACACCGTCCGGTAATGATTCACCGGGTGGTATTCGGAAGTATAGAGCGCTTTATAGGTATACTTACCGAACATTTTGCCGGAGCCTTTCCGGTATGGCTGGCCCCGGTGCAGGTAAGGGTGCTGCCCATCACCGACAGGCATATTGACTACGCCAGGGACGTGGTGTCCCGGCTGGACGGTGAAGATATTAGGGTTGAGCTGGATGACAGGAACGAAAAGGTGAATTATAAAATCCGGGAGGCCCAGGGCCAGAAGATCCCCTACATGCTGGTGGTGGGGGACCGTGAGGCCGAAAGCGGCTCTGTGGCGGTGCGGCATCGCTCGGACGGAGATCAGGGAACAATGGGGACGGTGGATTTTACAACCCGGATTAGGGAAGATATTAAAACCAAAAAGATTTAGCTGAAGAAGCGGGGCGGACCCCGGTAATCCTACCCTCATAAAGCTGTAAGCTGTAAGCGGTATGCTTATAGCTTACAGCTATTTTCAATTTTAAGTTTGTCGCAATAAGTTGAAATAGGTAAAATTTACGATAAACAGGAGGAATTACATAATATTTATGGAATTTATTTTCATAATAAGAGCGCCATGGTTGTCCATAATATGCTGCCATCCCCTATATTTACTGGCGTTTGGGATGTGACCGGAAAATGGCTGAGAATAAAAATTCGAAAAAGATGCTGGGAGAACGGCTGATAGAGCTGGGTCATATTACGAAAGAGCAGCTCTGGGAGGCCATGCGGGTTCAGTCCAAAACAGGTGAAATACTGGGCAAGGTATTGATCAAGCTGGGCATGGTCAGTGACGAGGTGATTAACGAGATACTGGGCATTCCGGTTGTTTCGGTGAGCACCGATATTGACGTGGAGCTGATCAAGTACGTCCCCGAGCAGCTTATCAGAAAATACAGGGTAATCCCTGTCAGAAGGCACGGCAACAAAATAACGGTGGCCATGAGCGACCCCAGTAATATAGTGGCCATAGACGACCTGCGGCTTATACTGGGATGCGAAATAGAGCCCATTATGGCCGGTGAAGGGGAAATAGAGGATCTAATCCAAAAATACTTCGGATTTCCCAAGATTGACAAGGCCTTTGAGGAATTTGACATGCAGGTGGGGCCGGCCGACGAGGCTGAGGCACTGACACTGGAAGAGGAGTCAGTGGTGGATGAGGCTCCCATAGTCCGACTGGTAAACTCCATTTTGGTGCAGTCAATCGCCATGGGGGCCAGTGATATTCACATTGAGCCCCAGGAGGCGGGAGTTAAGGTTAGGTTCAGAGTGGACGGGATGCTGAGGGAAATAATGGAACTGCCCAAAAAAGTGCGCGGGGCTATGATTTCGAGAATAAAAATAATGGCTGATATGGACATAGCGGAAAAAAGAATCCCCCAGGACGGAAGAATACAGGTCAAAACCACAGGCAAGGAAATAGATATGAGGATATCTTCCCTGCCCACAATGTATGGTGAAAAGATTGTTATGAGGCTTTTGGATAAGTCCGGCATGAAGGGATTCAAAGTTGAACAGCTGGGGTTTAACCCAACCAATTTTAAGCGTTTTAACAACATGCTGAAGAATTCCTACGGCATTATACTGATCACCGGACCCACCGGAAGCGGTAAGACCACAACGCTTTATGCCGGGCTTAATGAGCTGAATACCATAGAAAAGAACATTATTACCGTGGAGGATCCGGTGGAGTATGTGCTGTCCGGCATAAACCAGACCATGGTTAATGTAAAAGCCGGCATGACCTTTGCGGCGGGCCTTAGATCCATTCTCCGCCAGGATCCGGACATTATTATGGTGGGTGAGATAAGGGACGGTGAAACGGCTGAAATAGCCGTCAAGGCTGCCATAACGGGACACCTGGTGCTGTCCACACTGCACACCAACGATGCTGCCAGCTCCATTTCCAGGCTGGTGGATATGGGTATAGAGCCCTTTTTGGCGGCCTCGTCCATTCTGGGAGTGGTGGCCCAGAGACTGCTGAGAAGAGTATGCCCGGACTGCAGGGAACCCTACCTCCTTCCTTTGGGAAAAACTCCTGAAAGAGAGTTTATGGGTATGGGACCCCAGGATCAGGTAACCCTGTACCGGGGGAAGGGCTGTGACAAGTGCTCTGGAACCGGTTATAGGGGAAGGCTTCCCATTCATGAATTGCTAATCGTCACCTCAGGGCTGAGGGCAACTATAAACCGCAATGAAAGCTCGGATATACTTAAAAGGCATGCCGTGGAAGAGGGGATGATGACACTGAAGTCTGATGGTTTGTACAAGGCTTCCCAGGGCCACACCACAATACAGGAGGTCATGAGGGTTGCCTATACCGGTGACTGAATGATTTTGTATTTAAGGGGGGTTATGCTTTGAATATTGATGAGATTTTAACCGAGGCCTTTAAGCTGAATGTATCGGACGTTCACATGACGGTAAACAGCGCCCCGGCCTTCAGGCTTCACGGAAAGCTGGTGCCCTTTGACTCTCCTGAAATGAAAGCCAGGATAGGGCTGGATGAAAAGTATTTTAATAAACTTACACCGGAGGACACCATTTCTCTGGCCAGGCAGATTATGGTATCCGAGGAAAAATACCAAAGTTTTGACCAGTCGGGTGACCTGGATTTTTCCTATGCCCTTGATGGTGTGGGACGCTTCAGGGTTAATGCGTACAGGCAGCAGGGAAATGTGGGTTTGGCCGTCCGGCTGATTAACTCCAGGGTGATGACCTTTCAGGAACTGGGGTTGCCGGAGGTTTTGAGCTACCTGTCCAGGAGGCCCCGGGGAATGGTTCTGGTTACCGGGCCCACCGGAAGTGGTAAATCCACTTCACTGGCCGCCATGATCGATCTTGTAAACAGGGAAACTCACCATCATATAATTACCCTTGAAGATCCCATAGAATTTGTTCACCAGCATAGAAAGAGCATTATCAACCAGAGGGAAATAGGGCCTGATACCAAATCCTTTGCCAGTGCCCTGCGGTCAGCCATGAGGGAAGATCCCGACGTTATACTGGTGGGTGAGATGCGGGACCCGGAAACCATCGGTATTGCTTTGACGGCCGCTGAAACCGGCCACCTTGTTTTCGGAACCCTGCATACCTCCAGCGCCGCCCAGACCATAGACCGTATAATTGACGTCTTTCCGCCCCACCAGCAGCAGCAGATCAGGGTTCAACTGGGCAACACCATCCAGGGTGTTGTGGCCCAGCAGCTTATACCGAGGGTGGATAAGCCCGGACGGGTGGCGGCCATAGAAATAATGGTGGCCACACCGGCCATCAGGAACCTTATCCGGGAGGGCAAGACCTATCAGATCATCAGCCAGATCCAAACCGGAGCCAAATTCGGCATGCAGTCCCTGGATATGCACCTCCGGACATTGGTGCAAAAAGGCGTCATCAGCAGGGAAGAGGCATTGAACCGGGCAGCCGACGCCGAGACCCTGCAAAAAATTATGACATAATATGATCGGGAAAAAAGGTAAAGATACATAAAATGTCGAAACATTGCCATAAAAGTAAAGGCTTGTGATCTTATGACCCTTAAATTCAGCTACCAGGCCCGCAACTCTTCCGGAAAAGTTATTACGGGCGCCATAGCCTCTGAAAATGAGAGCAAGGCCAGGGCAACACTGCGCCGGCGGAATCTTTTTATTATCCAGATCAGGCCGGTGGACTCCTCCAGTGCCCTCAAGGGAAAGGTTACAGCCATTGATCTGGCGGTTTTCTGCAGACAGTTCGCCACAATGGTTCAGGCCGGGGTTCCGCTCCTGGGAACGATAAGAATTCTGGCCCAGCAGAGCGATAATAAGGTTTTAAGGGGTATCTGCGACGAAATGGGACAGTCCCTGGAGACAGGCAAAACCCTTTCAGAGACCATGAGAAATTACCCCAAAGCTTTCCCGCCGCTTTTTATCAGCATGGTTGAGGCCGGTGAGGTGGGGGGCGCCCTGGAAACAGTTCTGGAAAGGCTGGCCGGGCACTTTGAAAAGGATGCCGATGTGCGGGCCAAGGTGAAGGGAGCCCTCACTTATCCGGCGGTGGTGGTGGTCATCGCCATAATCGCCGTGGTTATACTGCTGACCTTTGTGCTGCCCACCATAATAAACATGCTGGTGGAACAGAAGGTGGAACTTCCCCTGCCCACCAGGATTGTCATCTGGACCAGTGAATTTCTGCAGGGCTACTGGTATGTTTTGCTGGCTGCAGTGATAGCCTCGTCTTTTTCCTTGAAGAAGTATGCCGCCACAGCCGGGGGTAAGGCGCTGATTGACAGGGCGGTGCTTAAATTACCTGTTTTCGGCCGGTTGATTGTTAAAATGATTGTATCCAGGTTTACCCGTTCCCTGGGAACTCTTCTGAAGAGCGGTGTTCCTCTTTTGCAGGCGCTGGATATAGTAAAAAGTATCGCCGGAAACGATGTCATGGTTAAGGCCGTAGCCGAGGCGCAGCAGAGCATCAAGGAGGGACAGGGCCTGGCGCAGCCTCTGGAAAAAACAGGTGTGTTCCCGCCCATGGTGACCAAAATGATTTCCATAGGAGAGGACACCGGATCTCTGGACTCACTGCTGGAAAAGGTGGCTGTGTTTTATGACAGGGAGGTGGATGTGGCGGTGTCCAAGCTGTCCAGCAGCCTGGAGCCGCTGCTGATGGTTTTTATGGGGGTAGTGGTGGGATTCATAGTTATTTCAATATTTTTGCCGATGTTCAAGGTTGCCGGCGGAGGACCCTGAAAAGGAGAAAAGCTGTAACCCCGGTCACATCGGAACCTTTACAGAAATGATATATTTATTTTGAAAGGGGGTGAAAAATGATGAAAGGTAAGAAAGGTGTCAAGGGTTTCACTCTGGTTGAGCTTATGGTGGTTGTAGTTATAATCGGTATTTTGGCGGCCATAGCCATACCCATGTATTCCAGTTATACAGAAAAGGCCAACAAGAAGGCTGCAGCCGGTGATTTGAAGGGCCTGCATACAACCATGGAAACATACTATTCCGAAAACCAGGATGTACCCAGCACTGCAGATGGCGCCATAACCGACTGGACAGCCAAATACGATGCCAAATACACCTATGTCAAAAACGGGGCCCATAATTATGAGTTTAAGGCCAAAACTAAATACGGCGGAGTATATGTTTATATTGATGAATACGGTACTATAACCGAAAGCACCAACTAGGTCCGGTTTGAAATTCTGTGCAGCCGGGGACGGCCCCACCGGCCGGTCCCGGCGTCGTAAAAACGAAAACAACTTCCTTAATGGAGTGTATATATTTACCGGGGGATGGACTATGAAACGAGGGAATTTTTTAAAAAAATTCTTGCCCCAGAAAACTGATTATATCGCGGTGGATGTGGGGACCAGGCAGACAAAAATAGCACATGTCAATTCTGCCGGTGAAACTCCTATGGTAATCAGTCTGGAAAGCGTGAATACCCCTGAAGGTATGTTCAGATCAGATGCCCCGGAAGACCAATTGAACAGATTTTTAACTGAAACCTTTGAAGAAAACGGCATTAAGGGTAAAGAGGTTATTGTGTGCATGACCGGGGACAGGGTCATTACCCGTTATGTACTTATGCCCCGGTTGACCGACAAGGAACTGGCCAAGGCCATACAGGTGGAGGCGGCCAATTCCATTCCGGTGCCCATGTCCAACCTGTCGCTGAGGCATGTGCGACTTGACGGGGAAGGGGAACAGCAGACCCAAAGAATTATGATTGCGGCCGCTCCCACCGATGTTGTGCTTAAATACTATGATTTGTTTTCAAGGGCCGGAACAAGAATTTCCGTAATGGATCATGCTCCCCTGGCTCTGTGGAGGGTATGCTTCGGGATGGGGGAGATGGGCATGGAGACTGCGGCAGCCATAGATATCGGGGCATCTTATACCAACATAATCGTGTCCAGGGATCAAAGGCTGGTGTTTTCCCGGACTTTGCCGGTGGGTGGCGACATTATCACCAGATCAATGGCCGAGACTTACAGCATGGAATTTGACGAGGCCCAAAAATACAAAGAGGAGAGGGCCAAGATACTTACCTCGGAGGAGGCCGCCATGGCTTTCAACCCCGAGGATATGCAGATTGATTTTTCTCTTCGGGACGGGCTGTCGGAGCTGACCAGAGAAATAAGAAGGTCCATTGAGTATTTCAATTCACAGTCCGGCGGAAATCCTGTTCAGAGGCTTATTTTTTCCGGAGGCACGGCTAAGCTGAAGGGTTTTATTGATTTTATCGCGGATGCCCTGGAGGTCCCGGCCGGGCTTTTGAAATTTCCGGTAATCCATTTGGATGGACAGGGGCAGGACGCCCCCATTGATCCTTCTTATGCCGTGGCAGTGGGACTGGCGCTGAGAGGGGCCAGGCAGTTTCAGTAAATTTTCAGCGGTGCTGTGGGGTGATTGATATTGTATGACATTAATCTGTTGCCGCCCGAACTTCAGAAGGATGCTTCCATTGACACTGGAAAGCTGAAAAAAATGCTGGCCATTGCAGGCGTCTGCCTGATAATTTTGGTATCCTACGGGGGATTTGTGTTGTCCATATATAGCCTGGGTGGAAAGATCGAAGATGTGAAAAGGGAAATAGCCGTTCTGGAACCCCAGGCCAAAAAATTTGATCAGTTTTTGCAGGAGAGGCAGCAGGTTTCTAAAAAGGCTGAGGCCATGGAAAAGCTGCTGGTGACCAGGGTTGGAATTTTCCCCATTCTGAATGACTTAAATCACAACCTGCCGGTGGATCTCACCATCACCTCGGTGTCCTTTGGCTATGCGGAGAAGGCACCGGACGGCGGATACGCCAGCGTGGAAAATATTTCTCCCAAGGATAAGCCCCAGGCCGAAACCCCTGTGGCCAAAAGCCCGGCCCCGGCGGCAAAGGCTAAACCTCCCCAGGGCCAGCAACCCAAAAAGGGCGCCGAACACCCCCCCAATTTGATCACCATTCAGGGTTTAGCCCAATCCCAGTCCTCGGTGGGTGTGCTCATAAACAGCCTGAGGAATCTCCCCTACGTCAAAATGGTCAGGCTGACCTCGGTAATAGAATCCAAATATGGACAGGTAAGTGATTTTACCGTGCAGGCCTATCTGTACGAACGGGGCTGAGGTGCGTATTATGCAGAGAATAAGGGATATGATTGAGGGTTTAAGTGATCGGGACCGCAAACTGCTCCTGGTGGTGGGAGTGTGCCTGGTCCTTTTTGTCTTTGTAAAATTTGTACTGCTGGTCCAGATTGAGACATACCAGTCCCGTGGGGAAGAATTGGAAAAGGTTGCCGAAATCCGCGATCAGCTGAAGAATAAAAATACCAAGCTGAAATCCGAGGCTGAAAAAATAGTTACGGCCCAAAAGCGCCTGGAAGACCTTAAGGCGGTGCTGGACAGGAATTACGAGGACGGATCGGCCCTGATGGCACTGGCGGACAACGCCCAGGAACGTCAGGTTTACATATCAGCAATATCCCCCAAGGTTAGAATAACCACTGATCATTATATTGAGCTGCCCATTTCCCTGACGGTGAGGGGCACCTATGGAAAAATACTTAAAATGGTTGGTGATCTGGAGAATTCAGGCGGGGTTGTGCAGATAAAGACCATGTCTCTGGAGATTTCGAAGATGGAGGGGAAAAGGCCGGTGGCGGGGGATTCTTCCGGGGAAAAGGAGATGCCCCCGGTGGGAAGGGATATTCTGCTGGATGCCAACCTGGAGATGTCTTTCTATACGATCCCCGGATCTGAAAAGTACCTTACCGATAAGATATTAAAGATAAGCCAGTGGACCAAGGGCCGGGGAGACGAGGCATTTGTCTTTCCCGGACCGGTTTCTCCCCACAGCAGTCTTAAACCCGGCGGGGACTTAAACATACCTGGCGTTACCTTTAGGAAAAATGAGAATAAATCATCCGGCGCATCTGTAAAGCAGCCGGCGGAAACCGGTGCGGCGGCGGACCCGGCGGCTCAAAAAGCTGTTGGGACTTCCGGGGAGCGGATCCGATAGGTTGTATAAGAATGGCCAATAGAGACGAAAGCGCAGGAGATTGCCTGTCAGGAGGTGCGGTGTTTCTTGAAAAAATACCTGGTCGTTTTATTTCTTCTGGTCCTTCCCCTCTGGGGGGCTACCGGGGGCCTGGCGGGCATTGACAGGAATGTTTGTGTTAACGGCCGGTTTCTCAATATTGATGTTGATCCCAGGGAAGACAGGGGAAGGATAATGATCCCGGCAAGGCCCGTGGTTGAAGCTGTGGGCGGGTCTATAAAATTTGATGAAGGGGCCGGTATGGCAACTGTTGATCATAAAGGTAAGACCATTACTCTTACCGTAGGATCCTGGAGGTACGATGTCAACGGCCGGCCGGGAATAATGGACCTTCCCCCCTCTTTTGCCAAAGACAGGCTGCTGGTTCCTTCAACCTTTTTCAGCGCGGCATTGGGACTGGATACATATATTGAAGGTACCCACGGGGATGTTGTAATTAACAGTCAATAGCGCCAAGCGGGGTTGTTAAATATGTTTGATTTTAACATTGAAAACATGGGCTTAAAGACCGGGGAAATCAACAAACTGCTGAAGGTGAGCAGGGTGCTCAACTCAACCCTGGATCTTGAAGCGGTTATCTCTGAGGTTCTTTTTCAGGTTCTCGAGGCTGTGGGGGCTGAGGCCGGCACTCTTTGGCTGTTATCAGAGGACGGAGAACTGCTGGAGCCTGCGGTTGCCCTTGGCCCAAAGGCTGACGTGATTAGAGACCTGAAGCTTCGCAGGGGGGAGGGAATCTCCGGCAAGGTGGCTGAGTCCGGGGATCCGCTCCTTGTGGAGGATGTTACCAAAGACGAGAGATGGGCCAGGAGGTTTGATCAAAGCACCGGCTTTTTGACCAAAACCATGATGGTTGTTCCTCTGGTAACCACCGAAAGGTGTATTGGATCGCTTCAGATCATCAATAAGGTCAACGGGGAGCTTTTTAACGAAGGGGATCTCACCTTCGCCAGAGCACTGATTAACCAGTGTGCAATGATCATTGAAAACAGAAGGGAGTACACCCACCAGAACCAGTTCCTGGAGACAATGCTAAAAAACATTATCAGCGCCATCGAGTCCAGGGATGAGTATTCCGTAGGCCATTCACAAAGGGTGGGCCGGTATTCTCTTATGCTTGCGGAAGAAATGGGAATGCAGGAGCGTGACATAAAACTTCTGAAGAGGGCGTCCTACCTGCATGATATAGGCAAAATAGGTATTCATGAGAGCGTGCTTGCCGCAGCCGGACCCCTTGACCCGGCAGCCGCCGAAGCACTGAAAAAGCACCCTACCATAGGTGCGAAGATACTGTCCCAGATGGAGCCCAAGGTTGTAATAAGGCAGATTTGGGCAGGTGTAATGTATCACCATGAAAATTATGACGGGTCAGGCTACCCCACCGGGCTTTCCGGTGACGACATACCGGAGGTGGCCAGAATACTCTCCATTGCAAATTCCTTTGACAGGCTTACCACCGACAGGTTGTTCAGAAAGAGAACAACAGAGGAGGGCGCCCTGGCTGAGATTGAAAAGGGTGCCGGGGTTCTTTACGACCCCGTCCTGGTTGATCTCTTTATCAAGGCTGCCATGAAGCAACGGCATATTGACACTGCAAAACTTTAACTGCGGAGGATAAGTATGTTAGAAAGGGGAGTGCATCCCGGCGACCGTTTCCCTCTCATTAACAGGTTTGTTTTTTTGCTGTTATTATTCTTACTGACTGTGCCCCCGTATATTAAGGGGCTTTTTTTTCATGAGGACCAGTGGAATTATCTCATTTTGGCTGTTCCCGTATTCATTATTGTGCTTATTTTCAATCCCCAGCCCGCCAATAAAAGATTCGACGCCTTTGACTGCCTGATGCTGGCCTTTCCCCTGGCCTATCTGGCTGCCGCCATCAGACCGGTTTATTTCTTCCTGGCGGTTAACGAAACTCTGAAATATTTTGTCTGGTTCTTTATTTATTACATGGTTTCCCGCCTGGCCAGAGATCAGGAGAGGATCAACACAGTCATCTCCATTCTCTATATATCCGGGCTGGGTGTTGCCGCCGCCTGTATTCCTCTGGCCCTGAAGGCAGTTGATTTTGCCGGGGGGTATACCGGACTTTTTACTTCTTTTTTTCAGTATAAAAATACCCTGGCGGCTTTTCTGGGGGCCGTTCTCTTCCTGGGACTGTACCTGTGGAGAAACCAACAGGAAAGATCGGCCTGGTTAATTGCCCTGGCCAATTTCGTTATAATGTTCGGCATGAGGGGAACCAGCTCCAGGGGGGGGATACTGGCTTTTTGTGCCGCATTTTTATTGTTTGCGCTGATGTACCATAAAAGAACAGACTGCTCTGTTTACATACATATGATCATGCTGGCGGTTATCACCCAGTTTTCGGCGCCACTTTTTATTGGATTGGTTAACCTGGGGCATGGCCCGTGGGCATTATTGGTTTTTCTGGGGGCGTTGGTGCTGTCCGGAGTCTGTGACCATGTGCTGAGGCTTGGGAAGGTGTATCTTGCAGGCAGCGGAAGGTTGGCTGTCCATATTTTTTTAGCTCTGGCGCTGGTTATTCTTCTGATATCAGGAACAATACTGGATGCCTCCTACTTTACGGGCAATATGGAAAAGCAGGCTGTCGATATTCAGACCGGAGGCGGCGCCGATCCGGTGAATTTATGGTACAGGCTTTATTATGACAGGGACGCCTTTGAAATGGCAGCACAAAGGCCCCTGTTCGGGTGGGGCGGCGGGGGGTGGCAGACTTCCTACAGGTATTTCCAGGATTTTCTCTATAATACCAAGAGAATTCACAACCACTTTCTGGAAGTGTTTGTGGAGGCAGGTTTAGTGGGCTTTGTAATATTCACCGGACTATGGGCCTTATTTGTAAAAAGAGCGTTTAATTTTTACAGAGAACGGCATAGAGGATCGGATGAAGGGGATATCTGGATATATGTTTTTTTATCGGCCATTACCCTTGGCCTCCACGCCGCAGTGGATTTCTCCCTCACCTTCCTTTCGGTGCTGGTGTTTATAGCGGCTCTTTTCGGAATCATGCGGGCAATTTCCGGTGTCCGGGAGGAGGGTTACGGGCTCAGTGCTCTGGTCAGGGTAGGTTTGATCTTAATTGCAGCTCTTATCATGCTGGTAACCGCAGTGCAGCTTCAGGCCCGGCACAGTTTCACCTTGGCGCAGGATCATGCCGATAAAAAGGAGAATGGCGCCGCAAAGCAGCTTTTCGAAGACGCTTTAAGACAGAATGGCTGGAATAGTAATTATCACCTTGTTTACGCAAAATATCTTTCCAGAAACGGAGATGCCGAAGATGCCTTTCGGCATGCCTTTCGTGCAGTGGAGTTGAACCCTTACATGGGATCGGCTTATATAGACGCCTCCCGCTACGCTTTGGCTAAAGGGGATATAAAACAGGCAGTTTTCCTGGGTGAGCAGGCCGTGAAGGTCGCTCCTTATCAGCTTGGGTGGTATGGCAGCCTGTCCAGGACATACTACAGCTCAGGGGTATACTATCTGATGGAGGGAAAGCCGGCTGAGGCCTCAGAGTTTTTCAGACCAGCAGCGGATATGGCTTCCAGGGTGCAGTATCTGATTGACGGGATACCTGAAAAAATGAAGAGTATGTGGATTTCACCTCCTGATCTGAAAATTCCTCCGGAGGTTTCGATGTATGCCGGAGTCTGCTCATATCTCAGGGGAGACAGGCAGAATGGGGAAAAAATGCTTTTAATGGCGGTATCCCATGAAAGTACTGCTGTGGAGGCAAACCTGTGGCTGGCGGTAATGCACAGAGAAGACCATGACCTCAACAATCTGTATCTCTCAAGGGCGCTTAAGATTGACGGCCAGATAATGCCGCTATATGACAATCTAATTTCCTTGACTAAAAAAGAAAGATATGTTAAAATGCCTTGTGTTTAAACTACAAGTAGAAGCCATCCGCTTCTCACCCGGCGACGCCGTACCGGCTGTCAGCCCGGTCAGTAATAGTTGCAAAAGAAACCTTTTTTATTTTTCTTTTGTCTTAAGGCGGGTGGGTATACCCGCTTTTTATTTTTGTGGAGGTGATATATATTTCCAAAGATTTTCGTATCAACGATGAAATCCGGGTGCGGGACATCAGGGTGGTGGACACTGACGGCAACCAACTGGGAATCATGCCCACCCGGGAGGCCCTGAAACTTGCTGAGGAAAAACAGCTGGATCTGGTTGAGATAGCTCCCCAGGCCAAGCCTCCCGTTTGTCGTATCATGGATTTTGGTAAATATAAGTATGAACAGAGCAAGAGGGAGAAAGAGGCGAGGAAAAAGCAGAAGATAATAGATGTAAAGGAAGTAAAAATGAGACCCAATATAGAAGATCATGACTTCCTGGTCAAGGCGAAAAATGCGGCCAGATTCCTGAAAGATGGCGACAAGGTAAAGGCTACCATGATTTTTCGCGGGCGGGAAATTGTTCATACACAGTTGGGCAGGGTGCTCCTGGTAAGGCTGGCTGAGGACCTGAAGGAGATCTGCAACGTGGAGAGACAGCCAAAGCTGGAAGGAAAAAACATGATCATGATTCTAACACCGAAGCAGGATACTAAACCGGACTAGAGAGGAGAATTTTGCGCTATGCCAAAAATTAAGACGCACCGGGGCGCCGCCAAAAGATTTAAGAAAACAGGAACCGGTAAGTTCAAGGGATCTCATGCATTCCACAGCCATATACTGGGTAAAAAATCTCCAAAGCGTAAGAGAAACCTTAGAAAATCACTTATAATACACGAATCCAATCAGCGCAAACTGGAAAGAATTCTGCCCTATTAGAATTACCGCTAAATTTCTGCCAGATCACGAGGAGGGATATTTATGCCACGGGCTAAAAGCAGTGTGGTTTCACGTAATAGACACAGGAAGGTTTTAAAACTGGCCAAGGGCTACCGGGGTTCAAAGAGCAAGCTTTTCCGGATTGCCAAGACTCAGCTTCTCAAGTCCCTTACCTACGCATACAGGGACAGAAAGAACAGGAAAAGGGAATTCCGCAAGTTGTGGATTGCCCGGATAAACGCCGCCGCCAGGATGAACGGTATCTCCTACAGCAGATTTATGAACGGGCTGAAACAGGCCGGGGTAAACATAAACCGCAAAATGCTGGCTGAGATGGCCATAAGCGATGCCGGCGCCTTCGGTCAACTGGTGGAGATGGCCAAGTCCAAAATGTAGAAAATCAAAATAACCGCCTTGCCGGCGGTGCCGTCTTGCAGACGGCGGGAGCCAGAAGCCAGAATCCAGAATGGCGAAGGTATTCCTTATACGCAAAGAAAACATGGCACAGGGGGCCATGTTTTTTTTACCGGTACAGGGGTATTTTACATTGGGGGAGAGTTTATTTTCTGCCTCATAATGTCATTTATTGTAGTAAAATAGATATATGTAGTAAGATAAGATAATAAAACGGAATTTTAGAACTTTTTGCCTATTGAAACAATAGCCGTTTACTGAAAGGATATTTATATGGATCCGGTAAAAAGTACCCACAACACCTTTATCAAGTATATTTTAAAACTGAAAAAGAGGAGGTTCAGGGAGCAGGAGGGAAGGTTTCTCATTGAGGGCGTAAGATTCGTGGAAGAGGCCTTAACTTGGGGGTGGCCCCTGGATAATATAATATATTCAGCCGATCTTTTGGAATCTGAACGGGGTTACCGGATTGTGGAAGGGGCTTCCGTTAAGAATATAAAAATGGTGCCGGTGGAAAGAAAGCTGTTTGGCGAACTGGCCTTCACCGAAAGCCCCCAGGGGCTGATGGCGCTGTGCAAAATGAAGCGGTGGGAACTGGATGAGGTTTCCGGCGTTCGCCAGCGGGGTAGGGTTAAGCGGGATGCCCTTTTTGTGGTGGTGGACAGGGTAGCTGATCCGGGCAATCTGGGGACTATCATCAGGAGTGCCGACGCTTTCGGAGCTGATGGGGTAATTCTCATGAAAGGCACGGTGGACTTATACAACAGCAAGACACTGCGGGCCACAATGGGGTCAATTTTTCATCTCCCGGTACTGAGTAATGTTCACCCGTCGGAACTGCTGGAGCAGTTAACGGGCGGAGACATGTCCCTGCTGGTGGGAGTCCCGGAAGGGGGACAGCCGGTAAACAACCTGGATTTAAAGCGGCCCCTGGCCCTGGTGGTGGGAAGTGAAGCCGACGGCCCTTCCCGGGAATTGGTATCCCTGCCCCACACAAAGGTATCCATCCCCATGCCGGGCAGAGCCGAGTCCCTGAATGCGGGTGTGGCGGCTTCTATAATACTCTATGAGATTGTCCGGAAGGGAAACGGCCAATAAACTTTATAGCGGTTTGCTGATAATTTTGTGGGGCATTACATTAAATAGTTAAATGATGGGATAAGTGCAGTTTGGAAAATGATAGGCCGGATGCAAAAAAAATAGTTGCCAATATAGGCTGGCTGTCCCTGGATAAATTACTTCACATGCTGGTGGGCCTTTTGGTGGGTGTATGGATAGCCCGCTATCTGGGTCCGGATCAGTTTGGCCTTCTAAGCTACGCCCAGGCCTTTGTGGCGTTGTTCTCAGCACTGGCTTCCCTGGGGTTGGACGGAATCGTGGTCAGGAACATTGTGCGAAATCCGGATATTGCCGGGGAAACATTGGGAACGGCCTTCATTATGAGGATGGCTGCCGGCTTGCTGACATTCTGCATAACTATGTCAGTTATTTACATTATGTATCCCCATGACCCGTTAATCAGGCTTTTAGTAGGTATTATCGCAGCCGGAACCGTTTTCCAGGCCTTTGACACCATTGACCTGTTGTTTCAGGCCAGGGTATCTTCCAGATATACGGTTTATGCCAAAAATGCAGCCTTTCTGGCCGTGTCTTTGCTTAAGGTGGTGCTGATTTTAAAAGAAGCCTCACTGGTGGCCTTTGCTCTGGCGGGACTGGCCGAGGTCGTTATAGGGGCGGCAGGGATGTTGCTGGCCTACAGTGTTGCCGGGCGTAGCATTACCGGGTGGCGGATGAACCTCAAAAGGGGAAGGGAGTTGATTGGGAACAGCTGGCCGCTGATTTTGTCCGGTATCGTGGTAATGATTTATATGCGCATCGATCAGATTATGCTTAGAGAAATGCTGGGGACGGAAGCCGTGGGGATCTACTCGGCCGCCACAAGGATCTCAGAGATATGGTATTTTTTTCCCACAGCCATAGTTTCTTCGGTTTTTCCTTCTATTATTCAGGCGAAGCAGGTCAGTGAGGAGCTTTACAACCGTCGGCTGCAAAAATTATTCGTTCTAATGGCGGCACTGGCTTATGCCATAGCCATACCGATGACCTTCATGTCTGGATGGGTTATAGATCTGCTTTACGGAAACAAATATTTTGAGGCTGGCCCAGTACTTTCAATCCATATATGGGCATCTGTTTTTGTTTTTCTGCAAATCTCCACCGGAAGCTGGTTTATAAATGAAAACCTTCAAATTCAGGCTTTTTTCAGATATTTATCCGGCGCTATTTTAAATGTATTTTTAAATCTCCTGCTAATTCCTTATTATGGCGTTAAAGGTGCAGCCATTTCCACTATATGTTCTTTTGGGCTGGTTGTGCTGTCACCAATTTTCTTTTCCCCTTCCTATAGAAAGCTATCCCGGTTGATTATAAAAGCTATAATACTAAAGTGGAAAATTTAAAGAGGTTTTGGGTTTTATGAACTGCCTGCTTGTTAACACATACGATACCGAAGGTGGCGCCGCCAGGGCGGCATACCGGCTGCACACGGGTTTGCGCGGCATAGGTGTGGAATCAAGGATGCTGGTCCAGTTAAAAAACAGCCGTGACCCCTGCGTAACGGGCCCCGGGGGAAAGTTGGCCCGGAGGTTAGGCAGGCTGCGGTCCTGCCTGGACAGGCTGCCCCTGCAGTTATACAGGGGCAGACGAAAAGGGGTGTGGGGGCTGTCCTGGCTTCCGGGAAAAACACTGGACCGTATTTGTGGACTGAACCCGGATGTGGTCCATCTGCACTGGATCGGTGACGGATTCCTGCCGGTGGCCGATCTTGCCAGGCTTAACCGGCCGCTGGTCTGGACTTTGCATGACTCCTGGGCCTTTACAGGTGGCTGCCATGTGCCTTATGAGTGTGCCGGTTACCGTAATTCCTGCCTGGCCTGTCCCCAACTGGGATCGGCCAAGATATCCGGTATTCCTCACTGGGCGTGGAAGCAAAAGGCCAAGCACTGGAAGGGACTTAATTTAACCGTGGTTTCCCCCAGCCGCTGGCTGGCCGGTTGTGCCAGAGCCAGCTCCCTATTTAAAGATGTTAGGGTGGAGGTAATTCCCAACGGGCTTGATTTGGGGCAATTCAGCCCGGCGGACCGGGGTGTGGCCCGTGAAGTGCTGGGGCTTCCCCGGGATAAAAAAATCGTACTGTTTGGGTCGGTAAATAGCACCGGTGATCCCAATAAAGGCTTTCAGTTCCTCAGGGAGGCCGCGGAATTGATGGCCCGGCGCGGCTGGGAGGAAAAGGCCGAACTGGTGGTCTTCGGGTCTTCCGAGCCGGACCGTCCTCCACACCTGGGCTTGAAGACCAGCTACCTGGGGAGTATACGCGATGATGCCAGACTGGTTTTGTTATACTCAGCCGCTGATGTTTTGGCGGCTCCCTCCATCCAGGAAAATCTCTCCAATACTGTGATGGAGGCCATGGCCTGCGGAACGCCGTGTGTGGCCTTTGACATCGGGGGGATGCCCGACCTCATTGACCACAGCCATAACGGATACCTGGCCAGACCTTTCCAGGTGGATGATCTGGCCGCAGGTTTGGAGTGGGTTATTTCCGGCCATGACCGGCAGTGGAAATTGTCTGAAGCCTCCAGGGAAAAGGTGCAGAGGGAGTTTTCCCTGGAAAAGGTGGCCCGAAGGTATCTTTCAATCTATGATGAGATGTTGAGGTGCAAAAATGCCTGATTCTAAGAGGGTTGCCCTGATTACAGGCGTCACAGGCCAGGACGGATCCTACCTGGCCGGGCTGCTGCTTTCCAGGGATTATGAAGTCCATGGTATAAAGAGGAGATCGTCATTATTTAATACTGACCGTATTGATCACCTTTACCAGGATCCCCATGCTCCCAACCGGAACCTGATCCTTCATTACGGCGATCTTACCGACTCCACCAATTTGATCCGTATTATACAGGAGGTTCAGCCGTCAGAGATATATAACCTGGCAGCCCAGAGCCACGTGCGGGTTTCTTTTGAAACACCGGAGTACACTGCCAATGCGGATGCCCTGGGGACCCTTCGGATACTGGAGGCCATAAGGATTTTGGGCCTGGAAGGGAATGCAAGGTTTTACCAGGCGTCCACCAGTGAGCTTTTCGGAAAGGTGCGGGAAACCCCCCAGAGGGAAACCACTCCGTTTTATCCCCGTTCTCCATACGCCGCCGCCAAATTGTACGCCTACTGGATTACCGTCAATTACCGGGAGGCCTACGGGATTTACGGCTGTAACGGAATTCTTTTTAATCACGAGTCGCCTCTGCGGGGTGAAACCTTTGTCACCCGCAAAATCACCAGGGCGGTGGCCAGAATTAAACTGGGGCTGCAGGACAGGCTTTATCTGGGAAATCTTAACGCTTTAAGGGACTGGGGCCATGCCCGGGACTACGTGGAGGCAATGTGGCTTACTCTACAGCAGGATCATCCCGATGACTATGTGATAGCCACCGGAGAGAATCACAGTGTCCGGGAATTCTGCCAACTGGCTTTTCAGGAGGCGGGAATTGACATTGAATGGAGGGGGCAGGGGGATAATGAGGTGGGAGTTGCCGGTGAAAGGGTTTTGGTATCGGTGGACCCCCGTTACTACAGGCCCACCGAGGTTGAAACCCTGCTGGGGGACCCCGCAAAGGCCAGGCGGAAGTTGGGGTGGAATTCCAGGGTGACCTTCCGGCAACTGGTGTCTGAAATGGTCAGGGAGGATCTGCGCATTGCCGAAAGGGACAGCCTTTGCAGAAAAAATGGCTTTGATACTTTTTCCTACAATGAATAGATCAATGTGACGCCGGAGGTGAAGGTGTTTGTCCCATTTTGCAAATAAGCTTTCAGCCAGTGTATATGTGGCCGGGCACAGGGGCCTGGTGGGGAGCGCCATAGTGCGGCTTTTGACCCAAAGGGGCTATAACAGCATTATAATGAAATCATCCGGCGAGCTGGACCTTCGCAGGGGCCCGGAGGTGGATGACTTTTTCCGGAAGCAGAGGCCGGAGTATGTCTTTCTGGCGGCCGGCAGGGTTGGGGGGATATATGCAAACAGTTCTTACCCGGCTCAGTTTATTTATGACAATCTAATGATACAGTCCAACGTGATCGACGCCGCATTCCGGCACCGGGTTAAAAAGCTATTGTTCCTGGGCAGTTCGTGCATATACCCCAGATGCGCCCCCCAGCCCATACGGGAGGAATACCTGTTGACGGGCGCCCTGGAGCCTACCAATGAGCCCTACGCCGTGGCTAAGATTGCCGGGATCAAGATGTGCCAGGCTTATAACCAACAGTATGGCGCTGATTTTATAAGCGTCATGCCCACCAACCTCTATGGACCGGAAGATAATTTCAACCCGGAAACATCCCATGTGCTGCCGGCCCTTATCCGGAAATTCCATGAGGCCAGGGAGAGAGGCGGTGATTCGGTTACGGTGTGGGGTACGGGCCAACCGCGGCGGGAATTTTTGCACGTGGACGACCTGGCCGACGCATGCCTTTTTTTGATGCGGAACTACAGCGGGGACAGCCCTGTCAACGCAGGCGCCGGTGAAGACCTTCCCATATCGGAACTGGCCGGTATGATACGGGAGGTGGTGGGCTACCGGGGTGAAATCAGGTATGACCATTCCAAGCCGGACGGCGCCCCCAGAAAGTTACTGGATGTCAGCCGTCTCAGAAATATGGGCTGGCAGCCCAAAATCAGTCTGGAGGAAGGTTTGAAAAGCACCTATCAATGGTATCTCAGATCCACCGGTCAGGGAGCTGGAACACGTTTATAAAAAGGAGTTTTACCGTATGACTGCCGGAGGCTCGCCCAGGGTCAGTATAATAACCGCCTGCCATAACAGTGCCCGGACTCTCGAAAGAACTGTCTTAAGCGTTTTAAACCAGACTTATGGGGATATACAGTATATTGTCATCGACGGCCTTTCCAGTGACGGCACACTGGATGTCATAAAAAGGCATCAGGACCGGCTGGCGTGCTGGGTCAGTGAAAGGGACGAAGGAATATCAGACGCCTGGAACAAGGGGTTAAGTATGGCCACCGGGGAAATAGTCGGGATCATAAATTCCGATGACTATTATCAGACTGACGCGGCAGAACTGGCTGTCAAGGCATTGGAAGCCCGTCCCGAAGCCGGCTTTGTTTTTGGCGATCAGCTTATTATTGATCAAAAAGGGGTAGTGATGACCCAGAAGGGTGACCCCAATTACTTGAAAACAATATCATTCATTATGCCTTCCATACCCCATTCCACCGTTTTCATGCGCCGCTGGGTTTATGAAAAATACGGTGGATTTGATAAAAATTTTAAAACGGCAATGGATTATGAATTGTTACTAAGAATAACCAGGAGTGGCGTTAAAGGAATATACATTCCCTCGGTACTGTCGGCCATGGGTCTGGGTGGTGTGTCTGACCGCAATTATTCTCACGGCTACAGGGAGGTTATGAAGGCCTCGATGAGGTATGGGTACGGCAAAAGGCGGGCCCTGGGCCGCTTTTATTATGAATGTGCCAAGACCTTTTCACGTAAAACATTTCAGCAGCTGGGTCTGAATGCTCTGGTGAGGTTTTACCGGAAATACATAGGCAAGCGATACAAATACTCCAACGGTGGCTGAGGGTAATTTTCATTAGGAAAGGCTGGAACATGGAAAAGCAAAAGGAAATAAAGGTCCTTCTGGTCACCTCCAGGGCCGATAATGGCGGGGGACCCCGGCATATAGCGTCTCTGCTGGCCTGTAAAAGTCATATCACCTTCTATGCGGCGGCTCCCCAGCAGCTCCCATACTACCCTCTGTTCCAGCGGCACTGCCGGGAATGTCTGGCATTGCCTTTTAGAAAATTTTCTCCGGGGGCATTCTTGCGGCTGATATACCTGGTCAGGAAAGAAGGCATTGATGTTATACACTCTCATGGCACCGGAGGGGGAATTTATGGGAGACTTCTACGGCTGTTTTACCCCCGTGGAGTTTTTATCCATACCTTTCACGGCATACATGACAGGGGCTGGGGCGTCAGGCGTATTCTTTACCTGCTGATCGAAAAAGTATTGGGCCGCTTGACTCACCACTATATTTTCGTGTCCCGATCCGAAAGGCAGAGGGCCCATAGCATTGGTATAAAGGCCGATAACTGTTCAGTTATACAAAACGGCGTTGATACCGAGTACCACCAAAACCTGGCGGTGGATGTTGATGAAAAGAAGAAAGAACTGGTTATCCGGCCTGGTAAAACGGTCATCGGAACAGTTGGCCGCCTATGTTACCAAAAAGCCCCCGAAACAGGAATTAGGGCAGTTTCTCTGTTAATAAAAGATAAAAGGGATGTTGTGTACATTATGGCGGGGGACGGGGAAGAAGGGGACAGGGTCCGGGAGGAAATAGCAAGGCTGGGTCTGCAGGACTCTGTTTTGCTGTTGGGGGACAGGGACGATGTGGGGGAGATATTGAAGGTAATGGACATATTTGTGCTGCCCTCCAGGTGGGAGGGGCTTCCCTTGGCTCTTCTGGAGGCCATGGCCAGCGGGATCCCGGTGGTGGCCAGCCGGGTTACCGGCAATACCGAAGCTGTTTTAGAGGGTGCCACCGGTATGCTGGTGGAGCCCGAAAGCCCGGAAGAACTTTTTTGCGCCCTCACCCTGCTGTTGGACAACCCTGATTTGAGAAGGGAAATGGGTGTCCGGGGGCAAAAGACGGCCGCCGAAAATTTTGATCACGTTAGAATGGCCCGGGAGACCTTTGAGGTTTATCAGGGTATGTTGGGTCCTTATAATAAGACGGGTGGTGGGCGGTTTTGAAAGTGGCTCTGATGCACGAGTGGCTGGTAAACATAGGAGGCTCCGAGAAATGCTTGGCTTCCTTTAATAATGTTTTTCCCGGCTCCGACCTCTTCACCGTTGTATATGATCCTTTGGCGGCGGCAAGCATGGGGCTGACCGGGAAGATAACCGGCACCTTTATCCAGAAACTGCCCCGGGCCACCCGCTGGTACCCGAGATATCTGCCCTTGATGCCCCTGGCGGTGGAGCAGCTGAATCTGGACGGCTATGACATCATACTGTCCGGCAGCCATGCCTTTGCCAAGGGTGTTCTGTCCAGAGGGGACCAGATGCATGTATGTTACTGCCACACCCCGGTGAGATATGCCTGGGACCTGTATCACCAGTATCTCCGGCAGTGGGGGCTGCAGCGGGGGTTTTTAAGCTGGCCGGCCAGGTCAATACTGCACTACCTTCGGCTTTTTGATGTGATCAGCGCCAACCGGGTGGATCATTTTATCGCCAATTCCAGGTATGTGGCCCGCCGTATTTGGCGCACCTACAGACGGGAGGCCGCGGTGATTTATCCCCCGGTGGATGTGGATTTCTTCCGGCCCGGCGCCGGCAGGGACAATTTCTTTATGGTGCTTTCCAGGCTGGTGCCTTACAAGAAGGTGGATTTAATAGTTGAGGCCTTTGCCCAAAACGGGCTCCCCCTGGTGGTGGTGGGGGACGGGCCTGATATAAACAAAATAAAAAAACTGGCCGCAAAGAATATAGAAATACTGGGCTGGCAGCCTTCTGAAGAGGTTTTGCGTTATATGAGCAGGGCCAGGGCGCTGGTTTTTGCCGCCGACGAGGACTTTGGAATTGTGCCTGTGGAGGCCCAGGCCTGCGGAACTCCGGTCATTGCTTACGGCAAGGGCGGGGTGCTGGAAACGGTAAACCCCCTGATAATTAACGGGGGAAAAGGCCCGGGGGGATCTGACTACATACCCACCGGCATATTCTTTGAACGACAGACTCCGGACAGCCTGAACGGGGCGGTGGCAGAGTTCATACGGCAGGAGGACAGATTCGATCCCCAGGCCCTGCGAAGGCGGGCCCTTTACTTCGGCAGGGAGAGGTTCGAGAGGGAAATAAGACATTTTATCCAGGACCGGTGGCGGGAATTCCGGTCAAAGGGGTTTTCCCCGGTTCGGGAAGAGGTGAGGGGCGTCCCATGGGAGTGATAAAAGCTGGTGATCCGGCGGAGGTTACGGCAAAAAACCCTATCACCGGAGGCAAAGCCCGGGCCGTGGTGAGCGGAGCGCTGGAGGTGATCTCCCTGGTGCTGGTTGACCTGCTGGCCTTTTTCGGACTATTGGGGCTGGCCTATCTTTCCCGCATGTATCTGCTGCCCTTTTTTGTTCCGGGTCTGCCCCAGGGGATTTCTTTCGCCACGCTGCTGCATATAAGCTGGTTCCCCCTTCTGGCAGTGCTGTCCTTTGCCTTCAGCGGTCTTTATACCAGGCGCTGCCCCTGGATGCAGGAAACCGGAATGCTGGCCAGGGGTTCCACCTTCAGTCTGCTTATCGCCCTGGCCACTTTATTCCTCTTGAAGGAAAGCTCCCAGGTTTCCCGCCTGCTGATACTGATAACCTGGATCAATTCCCTGTGGCTGCTGCCGGTGACCAGGCTTTCCGCCAAGAGGTGCCTGATAAGATGGGGACTCTGGGAGAGGGATGTGATCATAGTCGGCTCCGGCAAGGTGGCCGGGAGGGTTTACCAGGCGCTGCAGAGTGACAGCGGCATCGGGTACAGGGTATTGGGCACGGTATTACCCGATCAGTGCGAAGAAGGGGATGAACAACTGTCTGTACCGGTTCTGGGCAGTTGGGGAAGTATTGACTCCATACTGGCCCGAACCGGCGTAAGGGATGTGGTTATTGCCACCACCGGGCCGTACAGCGGTAATCTGGGAGAACTGGTGAGCATGCTTCAGCAGCGGGCCGAAAATGTTTTATTTGTTCCGGATATATACGGCCTTCCGGTTTTGGGGGCCGATATAGGATACTTCTTTGACCAGCGCACCCTGGTGATCAACTTCCGCAATAACCTCAAAAACCTCTTTAACATAGCGGCCAAGCGGCTGTTCGACCTGTGCGCAGGCTTTTTTATAGCAGCCGCGGCGCTTCCTCTTCTGGCCGGACTGGCCGCCGCCGTGGTCTTTGATTCCAGAGGGCCGGTTTTCTACCGCCAGGAAAGGGTGGGAAGGCAGGGCAGGGTGTTTTGGTGCTACAAATTCAGGACCATGGTATCGGACGCAGACAGCGTACTGGCCAAACTTATTAGTGAAGACACTGAACTGGCCTCGGAGTGGGCCAGGGACCACAAGCTTAAAAAAGACCCCCGAATTACCAGGGTGGGGATTTTTCTACGCCGGTTCAGCCTGGATGAGCTGCCCCAGCTGATAAACGTCCTGAGGGGGGAAATGAGCCTGGTGGGGCCCCGGCCGGTGGTTGAAAAGGAGATTCAAAAATATGGCAGCTACCTTGACTACTACTATACTGTCCGTCCCGGACTTTCGGGGCTGTGGCAGGTTAGCGGGAGAAACGACACCGACTATGAGACCAGGGTGATGCTGGATAGCTGGTACGTCCGCAACTGGTCCCTGTGGCTGGACATTTACATTCTGGTAAAGACCATAAGGGTTGTGCTGATGGGCAGGGGGGCGTATTGAACGAGCTGTCAGCTATCAGGATCTTTGACCCATGGTCAAAGATTATTGTGCTGACGGCTGATAGCTAATGTACCACAAACATGCCTTTCCCCGGCACATTATTAAAAATCCAGTCCAGGTCAGGTTTGTTCAGCAGAAGGCAGCCGTAGCTGTGAGGAAGGCCTATCCGGCTGTGGGTGTCAGTTTCCCCGGCCCGCAGGTGATGGACTGTTATATCGGCGTTCAGCCTTATATACCTGATGGGAGAGTTGTCCAGGGGATTGAATTCCAGTGTGCTGCCTCTTCTCAGCTCGTACATGGTCACCCGGGGGATCTTCTCCTGGGGAATGGACAGCCAGCCCGGAAAAGTGTTCAGAAGTTTTTCCCCTTCATAAGCCTTTACGGTACACGGGTTACCCAGTTTAACGGCAATCCAGCGCTGGTTCCCCAGGTTGGTTACCCAAAAGTCGAACTCCTTGTCGATATGTTCTCCATAAACCGACACCATAGTCAGGTGTACTTTATATTTCTTTGAGGGCAGGAAGAGCCCCTCGGGGTCAAATGTCACTGTATCCCCACTGAATGAGGTTTTTCCCTCCATTCCCTCCACCTTTATGGCGGCTTCCTTTAGGGTGTGGTTTGTTTTCACCGTTATATTGCGGCTTAGCCAGATGCTGGGGGCGCCGGGGCCGGGGTACTGGTCAACTATTTCCAGCGCCGGGGCAGTGGTGAAAAGATGCTCGGTATTTTCGGCAGAGATCCCGCCGCCAGTGCTCTGTAACCCTTTATTTACAGATATTTTATAGCGGGTGCTGTTTTTAAAACTGTTTTGCGGTGTCAGCACCCAGCGGCTATAGTCATGGCGGGGTTCTGCCCCTCCTGTGTCCACCGGCCTGGGGGCGAACTTCCCCTGTGCGTTGGTGGAGACGCATTTGTTGAAGCTTTCCGGGTCCACCGGTGTGTTGAAAATTAATACTGCAGGTCCGCCTGAGGGGACGTTATCGACTGGTTCCAGGCCGATAACCTTGGGCGCCAGGACCATCCTGACTATTTTTTGCGCACTGACTGTAAATGGCGGTATCCGGGCCGGAGCCTTTTTAAAATACAGGGTATATTCCAGTCCCCGGGGATAATCCCATTCATCTATGATTATCTGCACGGTGTTCCTGGAAATCCAGCGGGTGCTGTACTGAACCTCTTTTCCTGGGATTTCCCCGGTCACCGTCAGGCGCTTTGCTGCCTCTTCCGGGTTCATGGGGGCCAGGAAGGACACATTAACGGCCACCGTGCCCTCCGGGCTGTTTCCAATCACCTCAAACCGGGCGTAATGTCCCATAAAAAGCCAGGTGGCCAGCAGGGTTACTGATGCAATCAGCAGGGTTCTTATCTGACCGTAAGTAATTTTAAACAGCATGCCGATACCCCCACCAAAGAAATCAATAATTATATATTTCGATCCCCTCCGGCTTATGACAGCGGATGGTTTATATTGGAATTTTTTTAATAATGCCGCTTGAGGGTCGCTGCATGGTCGCTAATGGGTAGGTGGAGCGATTTGAGTCCGGCCTGCATTACCTCCTGCTGCAACTGTCTCTAAACTCGGTCGCCAACGGAATGCCGACCATTTTGGAGGTGGGAGGCCAGAGGTTAGAGGTTAGAAAACTTGTAGAAAACGACCTCAGAGCTATTTCTAGCTTAATCCGATTTCCGACTTCCAACATCTAACCTCCAAATTCGTAGGCTCGGTCGTTAAGAGACAGTAGCAGCCTCCGGTAAATTCCGCCCAGAACCAAAAATCACTCCCCCTCACTGCATGTCGCTGTGGGGTCTCTTGAGGGTCGCTATTAAAGCAGGCTGTCACTATTCTGGCTCCTGGCTTCTGGCTTCTGAATTCCGCCGTCTGCAAGACGGCACCGCCGATAAGGCGGTTATTTTTACTGGCAGAGATTTTGCTTAGGGTAATCTGAATTTTAGGTAAACTTCCTTGTTTTAAGCTTTTCCTTGTGATATAATCAGACGCGAAGGGTCCCCAAAAATAAGGGAAAGGTTGTGGTTAAATGTTATTAACCGCCGAATTTTTTTGGAGGCTGTTCGAAGCGACAGGTTCTGTTAGCGCATATATACTGTACAGAAAAATGGCTTTGCATTGAAATATAAACCGACAAAGGTGATGACGGGGAGTAGTAAGGGAATCGCTCCTTTCAGGGAGGAAGGGCCATGACTGAAAGCCGTTCCAAGGTCTGGCGGTCCGCATGAATTCGCCCCCGAACCGCAGCTGAAAGTGAAGTGTTTTCATCAGTAGGTGTCGCCGGGACTCTCACCGTTATCAGGGAGCGGATGGGTGATTTATGGCCAAGTCCGGTTAAGAGGTTTTGCCGACTGCAAGCAAACAGGGTGGTACCGCGAAATAATTCGTCCCTATAAGGGACGATTTTTATTTTTGTGACCTGTACATATCAGGAAAATATAATGTTGTATCATAAAAAGATATGAAGTGGGAGTGAGATTTGGTGGAACAAAAGCTGCAAGATACGCAGACCAGGGCGCTGGAAGAAATAACACGGTCGGACAGCCTGGAAGAACTGAATGAGATAAGGATTCGCTTCTTGGGCAAAAAGGGGGAGCTTACCGGAGTTTTACGGGGAATGGCGGCCTTCAGCCCCGAGGAGAGGCCTCGCATAGGCCAGATTGCCAACCGGGTAAGGGAAAAAATCGAGGAAAAGCTGGATGACAGGATGGCCCAGCTTAAAGAACAGGTCCGGAAGCGGAAACTGGAAGCCGAAACCCTGGACATCACACTGCCGGGAACAGTCTTTGGCCCGGGCAGGCTGCACCCCCTTACGGCGGTAACCCGTCAAATTGAGGATATATTCCTGGGGCTGGGCTTTTCCATAGCCGAGGGGCCGGAGGTGGAGACGGACTATTATAATTTTGAGGCCCTGAATCTGCCCAAGGACCACCCGGCCAGGGATATGCAGGATACTTTTTTTATAACCCCGGAAACTCTTTTGCGCACCCATACCTCCCCGGTTCAGGTGAGGACCATGGAGCGCACGGCCCCGGCCCTGCCGGTGAAAATAATAGCCCCGGGCAAGGTGTACAGGCGGGATGACGACGCCACCCACTCTCCCATGTTTCACCAGATAGAGGGACTGGCCCTGGACCGGAGGATTACCTTTGCCGACTTAAGGGGTGTTTTGCAGGTATTTGCCCGGCAGATGTTCGGAGAGGATACCCAGACAAGATTCAGGCCCAGCTATTTTCCCTTCACCGAGCCCAGCGCCGAGGTGGATATTTCCTGCGTCATGTGTGCGGGGAAGGGCTGCCGGGTCTGTTCCCATACCGGTTGGCTGGAGATACTGGGATGCGGCATGGTGCACCCCAGGGTGCTGGAGATGTCAGGTTACAGTTCAGAAGAAGTCACCGGCTTCGCCTTTGGAATGGGAATCGAGCGGGTGACCATGCTCAAGTACGGAATTGACGATCTGCGTCTTTTGTTCGACAATGATATGCGCTTTCTGGCGCAGTTTTGAGCAGCCCTGCGGGCTGGAATACAGAATTCAGAATCCAGAATCCAGAATAGTGACAGCCTGCTTAGCATAAAGAAGAAGCCTTGCGGGCTTGCACCAAAGCGAATGAAAAAATTATTACTCCCATGAGAATTCTTGCCAGGATAACGTTCCATATTCTGGATTCTGGATTCTGAATTCTGGATTCCGACAGAATAAGGTCTTCAGTATGAGGTATTTTAAGTGTAGGAGGATTTGCCATGCGCGTATCATTAAAGTGGTTGCAGGAGTACGTTAACATAACCGTCCCCGCCGAAGAGCTGGCCCACCGCCTTACCATGGCGGGACTGGCTGTGGAGGCCGTGGAAAAGCCCGGGGAGGGCATCGATAAGGTATACACCGGTAAAATACTGACCGTAGAACCCCATCCCAATGCCGACAGGCTGTCCATCTGCCAGGTTACACTGGGGCAGGGAGATAATATTCAGATAGTGACCGGGGCCACCAACGTTGCCGGGGGGCACGTTGTCCCGGTGGCCGTGGAGGGCGCCCGACTGGCCGGGGGGCTGGTTATAAAGAAATCAAAGCTGAGGGGCGTGGAATCCCGGGGAATGCTCTGTTCGGGTCAGGAACTGGGGCTGGACACCAGCATCATGCCTTTGGATCAGGCTCACGGAATAATGCTGTTTAACCCCGCCACTCCCCTGGGATTGGATGTTAAAACGGTCATAGGGCTGGACGATGTAATATTGGAACTGGAGCTTACTCCCAACCGGGGGGACTGTATGTCCATGCTGGGGGTGGCCAGGGAGGTGGCCGTACTTCTGGGGGAAGAGCTGCGTCTGCCGCAAACCGGAGTGGACGAGTCCGGCCCTGATGTGCAGGGTATGGTAACCATTGATATTGACGACCCTGGTTTGTGCAGCCGCTATGTAGCCAGACTGTTCCGAAATATAAAAATTGGCCCCTCACCGTCCTGGATGCAGGAAAGGCTCAGGGCTGCCGGCATACGCCCCATCAGCAATCTGGTGGATATCACAAACTATGTGATGATGGAGCTGGGGCAGCCGCTTCACGCCTTTGATTTTGACGCGCTGAGGGAAGGACGCATTATAGTCAGGAGGGGCCGCGAAGACGAAACCATGGTGTCCCTGGACGGAAACGAGAGAAGGCTGTCCGGGGATATGCTGGTAATAGCCGACCCCGGCGGGCCGGTGGCGGTGGCCGGCGTCATGGGAGGTCTGGCCACCGAGGTAACCGAAAATACCGTTAATGTTTTGCTGGAGTCCGCCCACTTTAATCCCGTCAGCATAAGGAGAACCTCCAGGGCATTGGGTTTGAGATCCGAGTCTTCCTCCAGGTTTGAAAAGGGTGTTGATGTGACAGGCTGTCTCCGGGCCGCCGACAGGGCCGCCAGGCTGCTGCTGGATATGGCGGCAGGAGAGGTTGCGCAGGGGGCGGCGGATAATTATCCCGCCAGACCGGCGCCCAAAACAGTGATGATCAGGCCCGAAAGAGTGGATCATGTGCTGGGAGTTCAGGTGGACCGCCAGGATATTGTCAGTATTCTCAGCAGTCTAGAATTCCAGGTTAAGGAAAAAGATAATGACCTGCTGGTTACAGTTCCCGGCCATAGGGCCGACGTTTCCCTGGAGGAGGATCTGATTGAAGAGGTGGCCAGGATTTTCGGGTACAACAGAATTCCCTATACCCTCCCCTACGGCTCCTCCACCCGGGGGGCCCGCACACCCCGGCAGGCCTTTGAGGTTCATGTAAAAAACTGCCTGGCCTCCCTTGGCCTGGACGAGGTGGTAACCTACAGCTTTACCGGTCCCTCCACCCTGGACAGGGCGGCTCTGCCCCCGGAAAGTTCCCTGAGAAACGTAATTCATTTGCAGAACCCGCTCAGTGAGGAACAGTCAGTCATGAGAACAATGATGCTGCCGGGGATACTGGAGGTTCTCCAGCGAAACGCCAGCCGGCGCATTAATGACCTGGCGGTTTTTGAGGTGGGCAAGGTATTTTTGCCCTCCAGGCCGGGTCCGCTGCCCCATGAAAAACAATTTCTTGCCGCCGCAGCCATGGGAAGCTCGGTAGCTGGCTGGAACACTAAGGGCCAGCCCTATGACTACTACTATATAAAAGGAGTTCTTGAAACTCTGCTGGACAGGATGGGGATAAAGGGCTACACCCTGGACAGGGAAACTGGGAACAGCCTGTTTCACCCGGGTAAGGCGGCCAGGGTTGCAGTGGGGGAGAATTTGATAGGCGTCATAGGTGAAATACACCCCGATGTTATGGAAAACTACAATCTTCCCAAGAGTGCGGTGGGAATGGAGATAGATTTTGAAATGCTGCTCAGGCTGGCCGGGCAGGCCAGGAAATACCGGCCCCTGCCCAGATTCCCGGGTATTGAAAGGGATTTGGCGCTGGTGGTGCGCCAGGACATATCAGCCAGGGATATTACCAGAGTGATTAAAAAATTTGGCGGGCAGTTTTTGCAGGAAATAAAGCTGTTTGATGTGTACCGGGGAGACCAGGTGAAAGAAGGGCTCCAGAGTATGGCCTTCTCCCTGAAATTCCAGGCCGAGGACCGGACCCTGACCGACCAGGAGATTAACGGCTTTGTCACAGAGGTGGCCCAGGCGCTGGCCGGGCAGTTGGGGGCTGAGTTAAGGGGTTAGGCCTGGAGCGGAAAAATATCAATAAATTGCCGGACAGGGCAGGATTTTGTTTATAAACGACGAAATTTTACCTCACCGGGGGGTGAGGCAATGTCAGGAAATGATAACAAGGTTGAGGTATACATTCTCGACGAACGGTATGTTATGAAGGGGATAGAATCCCCCGAGCATATGGAGATGCTTGCCTTCCAGTTGAACAAAAGGCTGCGCCAGGCTCAAAGCGTAAATCCCAGGCTCAGCAACCTGCAGACTGTTTTGTTGACGGCCGTAAACCTGCTGGACGAACTAATCAGGCTGCAGGAGGAAAATAAGAAATAAAAACACCCTCTTCGTAAGGAGAGGGTGTTATTGCATGAAAAGGTTAAAATAATAAATATCAGTATCAGGAGCGATTTTATGCATAATGTGGAAATATCCTGGGCCTTTCATGAGCTGGCCGACCTTATGGAATTCAAGGGGGATGAATTTTTCAAAATCCGGGCCTACCGTCGGGCCGCCAGGGTTATATCAGGCCTGGATGAGCCGGTGGAGGATATGTACCGCAGTAAAATACTTACCCGTGTCCCCGGAATAGGGAAGAACATAGCCTCCAAAATAGGGGAGCTTATTGAAAAGGGCAGGATGGATAAGCTGGAGGAACTGCGGGCCGGGATATCCCGGGGAATACTGGAGATCATGGCGCTACCGGGAATCGGACCCAAAAAGGCGGCCTTTTTGCACCAGAGTCTGGGTGTGGAATCACTGGACGATCTGGAGCGGGCTGCCAGAGACGGGAAAATACGCTTTCTCAAGGGTATGGGCGCCAAGACCGAGATTGATATAATCAGTAACATAAAAATGATCCGGAACAGAACGGGTAAATTTTTACTGGGGTTGGCCCGGGAGCTGGCCTTAAATCTGTGCGGCTACCTGGAGGGGGTTTCCGGGGTTGAAAGGGTTGAGGTGGCAGGAAGCGTGCGCCGCTGGCGGGAAACGGCGGAGGACGTGGATCTGGTGGCCTCTTCCCGTAATTTTAAGGCCGCCATGGATGCCCTGGCTTATCATCCCCATTCAAGGGAAGTGCTGGAACGCAGTGAGAATTACATCAGAGTTATGACCTGGTGGGGCATTCCAGTGGAGCTGGTTACGGTAGAACCGGAGAATTACTGGTTTGCATTGCTCTGGGAAACCGGAAGCCAGGGTCATCTGGAGGAACTGGCCGCTCACGCCGCCCGGAGTAATCTGGAGTTTACCAGAGAGGGCTTGAAGCTGCCGGGCGATGTTGCTCCTTCCGGGGGACACAGCTCCGAGGAAGATATATATAGATCTCTCAATCTCAGCTTCATCCCGCCGGAGCTGAGGGAGGGGGCCGGTGAGGTGGGGTCGGCCCTGGCGGGCAGTCTCCCGGAGCTGGTTAGTACAGTGGATATCCGGGGAGACCTGCATATGCACTCCAACTGGAGTGACGGGGCGGCTCCCATAGAGGAAATGGTGGCCAGGGCAAAGGAGAAGGGCTATAAATATGTGGCCATAACCGACCACTCCCAATCCCTTAAAATAGCCAGGGGATTATCCGCCGGCCGGCTGGCCGAACAGTATGCCGCCATCGACCGCCTGAATGAGGATCTGGAAGGCATCAGGGTGTTGAAGGGGGTTGAGGTTGACATACTGTCCGGAGGAGGGCTGGATTTCGACGACCAAATACTGGAGGGGGCCGATCTGGTGGTGGCCTCGGTACACAGCGGCTTCAAGCAGGACCGGGAGATCATTACCTCCAGAATACTGGAGGCCGTAAAAAGCCCGCATGTGGATATCATCGGACACCTCACCGGGAGGGTGCTGGGTTACCGGGAGGGCTACGCCGTGGATGTGGAAAAGGTTTTGCGGGAGGCCGGCAAAAGAGGTAAGATAATGGAGATTAACGCATCACCCGACAGGCTGGACCTGGATGAGAAAAATGCCAGGATGGCGGTGGATTTCGGCGCCCGCATCGCCATAAACACCGATGCCCACGACCTGAAGAGAATGGACTGGATGGAATATGGGGTGTCCGTGGCCCGGAGGGCCGGCCTTTTGCCCCGGGATATAGTGAACACCATGGAACTGGAGGATCTGCTGAAAATTATTAACAGGCAGCGGGTAGAATAAAGGGAATCGGGGTTATTATTTGAGCGGGCTTTACCATAGAAAAAAAGATATTTTACCGTTAAGCTTTTACGCCAGGGATACCGTCCCGGTGGCCCGGGAACTTCTGGGCAAGGTACTGGTTCATAACTCGGCGGAAGGGCTGACGGCTGGCCTTATTGCCGAAACAGAGGCCTATATCCAGGGGGATCCGGCCTGCCATGCGTACAGGGGCATGACACCCCGGAACCGGGCCATGTTCGGGCCGCCGGGCCGGGCGTACATATATTTTACTTACGGGATGCACCACTGCTTCAACGTGGTGACCGCAGCCCCGGGTATTGGTGAGGCCGTTCTGATCCGGGCGCTGGAACCCCTGGAAGGCATAGATATAATGAGGAAAAGGAGGGGCCGCCAAAGGCTTCGGGAACTTTGTTCGGGGCCGGCCAGGCTGGTTCAGGCCATGGGTCTGGAACCGGCAATGTACGGCCACGACCTGACCGAAGAACCCTTGGTGCTAATTAACTGGACGCCGGTTTCAGAGGAAGAGGTTGCGGTCACCACCAGAGTGGGCATAAGCTCGGGCGCTGACCTGCCCCTTAGGTTTTATTTGAGAGGAAATGAGTACATATCTAAGAAAGGGGAAACATCTGGTGAAAATACGGGAAATTTATGATCTGGCGGTGTCCATGGGAATTGAGGCCGACCCCCGGGGGGCTGAAAAGGTGCGGCAGGCCCTGGAAAAGGAGAAGAAAAAATACGAGGAAATGAAGGAAGAGGATAAAAAGGATTTTGACCTTGAAAAACTGATCAACCCGTATGGGGACAGCAGGCTTCTAACGGGAGATCCTGAACGGGAGGTTAAAAGGGTACTGGTGGGTATTGACATGGAGGTGGGGGAGGTGCTCCTGGCCGATCGGCTGACCGAGAAGGGCACAGCCATAGACCTGATCATATCCCACCACCCCGAGGGAAAGGCCCTGGCGGGACTGCACCAGGTGATGCACCTCCAGGAAGACATACTGGCCCAGGCCGGGGTGCCCATAAATGTTGCCGAGGGGATCATGTTAGCCAGGGTTGGGGAGGTCAAAAGGGGCTTAATGCCGCTTAACCACAACCGGGCGGTGGATGCCGCCAGGATACTGGGCTATGCCCTGATGTCGGTGCATACGCCAGCTGATAACCTGGTAACCACGGCCCTGCAGAAAAAGATAGATGAAAAGAAACCTGAAACAGTTAATGATGTGGTGAAGCTTTTAAAAGAGGAGCCGGAGTATGCCGAGGCCTCAAAATCCGGGGCCGGCCCCGCCATTATAGCAGGTTCAAAGGAACGCAGGGCGGGAAAAATACTGGTGGACATGACCGGGGGCACCAGCGGGTCCGAGGATGCTTACGGAAAGCTGTCCCAGGCCGGGGTGGGAACCCTTATCGTCATGCATATGGGTGAAAAGCACAAAAAGGAAGCCGAAAAGAACCATATCAATGTAATCATCGCCGGGCACATGGCATCCGACTCCATGGGCATGAACATGCTTCTGGACAGGCTGGAGGCCGCCGGAGTAGAGGCCGTCCCCTGCGCCGGGCTGATCAGGCACAAAAGAGCCTGACGGGTAATAATCATTCTGTCGGAATCCAGAAGCCATAAGCCAGTAGTCAGAATACGCAGAAAGCTGATGGCTGATGGCTGATAGCTGATAGCTTTTCACAGGGAGAAAACATGAATAAACCTGAGTTGCTTGCTCCCGCCGGTGGCTGGGACGCCCTGGCGGCGGCCGTGGAAAACGGGGCCGATGCCGTTTACCTGGGGGGAAAGATGTTTAACGCCAGGCAGTCGGCTGATAATTTCGATGACCGGGAGCTTTCCCGGGCGGTGGATTACGCCCACCTGCGGGGAGTAAAGATTTATGTTACGGTCAATACCCTGGTGGCCGACGTTGAAATGGAAGAGGCCCTGGAATTTTTGTTCAGCCTGCAAAATATAGGGGTTGACGCCGCCATTATCCAGGACAAGGGGCTGGCGGCCCTGACCCAAAAGGTCCTGCCCGAACTGCCCCTGCACGCCAGCACCCAGATGACCGCGCACAATACCTCCGGAGTCAGTGAACTGATGGGGGCCGGCTTTTCCCGGGTGGTGCTGGCCAGGGAGATGAGCCTGGAGGAGATAAAAGAGATTAAAAATTCCACCGGCGCCGATCTGGAGGTTTTTATCCACGGGGCGCTGTGTATAGCTTACTCAGGCCAATGCCTTTTATCCAGCATGATTGGCGGCAGGAGCGGAAACCGGGGCCGCTGCGCCCAGCCCTGCAGGATGCAGTATGTCCTTACCGGCCGGGGCGGATCTCCGGCGGCTGATCCCGCCCTGGCCGGAGAATACCTGTTAAGTCCCAGGGATCTTAATATAAGCTCCCACATACCCGATCTGATACAGGCAGGTATAGATTCCTTCAAGATTGAGGGCCGCATGAAAAGGCCCGAGTACGTGGCAACGGTGGTGCGTATATACAGAAAGCTGATTGACCTCGCCCTTTCGGAAGACCCTTACCTGGTGGATGAAAAGGATAAAGGGGATCTGGCCCAGATTTTTAACCGGGACTTTACCACCGGCTATTTTTTCGGCGGTCAGGGCAGAGACATGATCAGCTGCAAGCGCCCCAACAACCGGGGTGTGCGGCTGGGCAGGATTCGGGGCTTTGATAGAAAGGCCGGACTGGTGGAGGTCAGCCTGGAGAAGCCCCTGAGGATTGGCGACGGGCTGGAAGTCTGGGTTACCGAAGGGGGAAGGGTGGGCTTTCAGGTAAGCGAGATTTTCGTTAAGGGAGTAAAGGTTGACAGCGCCCCTGCCGGCGAGGTGGCCGGGCTGAACATTCCCGGCCGGGTAAATCCCGGTGACAGGGTATTCTTAACCCACGATGCCAACCTTATGGAAATTGCCAAAGAAAGCTTTAATCTGGCCAGGGCCAGGAGGAAGGTTCCAGTTCTTTTCAAGGTACAGGCCGGGCCGGAGGCGCCCATGGAAATCACAGTAACCGACCCCGAGGGGCGTACCGCTGCGGCCTCCACCGATACCACCGGCAGCCCGGCTGAAAAAAGGCCCCTGGACGCCGATTTTCTGAAAAGCCAGCTGGACAGGCTGGGGAATACCCCCTTTGCCATGGCCGGGCTGGAGTGTGATATAAAAGGGCAGGTCATTTACCCCCTCAGAGAAATAAATGAGGCCCGCCGTCAGGCCCTGTCCAGCCTGGAAGCCATCATATCCCGGGCCCGCCGCAGGCCTGCTGTGGATCCCTGGATATTCCGTTCCAGATTAAAACAGCTGTCAGTAGATCGCTCCCTGAAAACCGGGGGTGCCAAAGTCCCCCTGCTGGCCGTTTCGGTGGCCGATATCAAATCCCTGCATTCGGCTGTGGCTGCCGGGGCCGACATTGTATATTTCAGCCTGGAGGGGTTCCGATCAAAGCCTTCGGCAGGGCGGGACGAACTGTCCGAAGCCTCCCTTTTCTGCGGCAAAAACCGGGTGGCCCTCTTCCTGGCCACCCCCAGGATAGTCAAGGACAGGGAAATGGAAGCCCTTCTGGAGACTGTGCAAGCTATTCCGGCCTCCGGTGTGCTGGCCGGAAACCTTGGCCTGATGCCCCACCTGGCCCGGAGGGCCCCTGAACTTAAGGTGGTCACCGACTTCGGCCTAAACGCCTTTAACCGCTATACCGTGGAATACCTGCTGCAAAAGGGCGCCTCCAGGGTCACCCTTTCACCGGAGCTTACCCTGGAGCAGGTAAAAGAACTGGCCGGGCGTTACCCGGTGGAGGTATTTGTACACGGCGCCCTGGAGGTCATGGTTTCCGAACACTGCCTTCCCGGGGCTGTTCTGGGTGACCGCTCAGCCGAAACCTCCTGCAAAGCGGTGTGCCGGGAAGGGGGCTATCATCTAAAGGACAGAATAGGCGCATCTTTTCCGGTGGAAACCGACCGGCACTGCCGCATGCATATATTCAACTCCAGGGATCTTTTCATGATCGAAGGAATCCCCGAAATCTCCGCCGCCGGGGTATCCTGCATCCGTATAGAGGCCCGCCGGGAATCCCCGGACTATGTTTCCGCGGCGGTGGGAATATACAAAAAGGCCCTGGACGGGCTGCGACGTGGCGGGAAGCCGGCTCAGGATATTGAGCAGGCCAGGGAAAGGTTGATTAGATTTAGCCCGGAGGGGGTGACGAAGGGGCACTACTACAGGGGAGTTTAGTACGGGCTGTGATAAACTTCGCACAGTTTTGTCAGAGCCAGCGGTCCGGATGCTCACGTATGATCATATACGCTCCGCTCCGGACCGCCGTCTCTTTCGCGCTGTACTTGTTTCTGACAACCCTAATGGGGTCCTCCCTAGACCGGAGTCCTATAAAGAACACCTCCTGCATTATTTACCAGAAGGTGTCGATAGCCTCAATAACTTAGCAAACTCAGGTACCCGGTACCGGAAAAACCTAACTTTTTCAACTTCGCATTATATGGATAATGGGAAGTTTAGAACTTAATAAATAAACTACTCCGGTATAACTGCAATACCCTAAAGTCACCAGAATATGAATAGGTATGAATATCCAAGGTAGATCTTGGTTGTCGCCTAACGTTCCGCATATTCCCGATGCGTCTCAACCATCTCTGCTACGTGTTGGGAACAGCTGTTATTCGCAGTAGCCACCTTCTATGGATTTAACCAGAAATTATCGGGCTTCGCTAATATCCTTGCATTTTGATAGGCCATATCAATAGTTAATATAGTTGTACCTCGATAACAGGTTTCGTGCTTCTCCAAAACTAAAGCTACATCAGGTCTGCCCGAAAACTCCCCAGAAAAATATATAGGCATGAGAAATTGAATGCTTTTGGACTTTTTCCAATACTGAGGAACAATTAGCTTATAGTTTCTTTCTGCTAATATTCCAGCGATTTCTGCAGCCTTCGGAAGTAACATTATTAATTGAGCTTTAGTTAATACACCAACTTTATCTTTAATTCTTGAGTAATTGTCCTCAATTATGTGTTTATAGTATAGTTCAGTATCAAGATTGGGGTCATATACCAATTCAAAGATGTTAGTAAAAAACTTAGCCATTTTGGGCTTTTCGCTAAAGCTACGATAAAAAATACTTTGACTTGACAGACATAATTTCGCATTAGTCAATCGAGGACCTTTTATGGTTAATCTTGAGCTGATATCGCATACAACGTATACTTCTTCAAAATATGTGTTTATTAACCCTGTGTTAAAAACCACCTTATTGCTTTTCTCTATTATTTTCTTTTCGGAAACTAATTTGAAATAAATGTTCTCAAGATAGGATTTCAAAATAGGATGTCTAATTTTACTTGGATAATAATCATAATCCCATTTCTCATCGATAGCTAACTCAGCTACTTCATCAATAAACCTTAGTCCAGAATCCCAGCTGTCAAAGCAAATATCTCCAATAATGAAACTATCCTGTTCAAGTTCAATTAAGTCTTTTCTTTCAAACCATATACCAGCCCATTTCTGCCTACCAGGGTTTCTGTTAAGGGTAAATTTAGCCCAAATTTCTTCACCAAGATTCATTAGACCAGTGTTAAAAAAGCATAATTCAGCATCTTTGTCACTGAGGAGTATATCCCCATTCTTTTTGCAATAAACCAAGTAACCACTAACATAAGCCTGTCTGAAAACATCAGAAATCTTTTGTTCCAAGGCGTCTGTTGTATATTGGTCCCGCATCAAGGAACACAAGGTCTGGTATGCATCGGTTCGATTAATAACATAAGCGAAATCCTGAATTTCCAAACTATTTCCCTCCCTTTTCTCAATCCAACAGAAGCATTATATAATTTAGTCACTATACCTTCTAGACTTGATAGGCATTTTGTCAGTTTTATGGATAATGCGAAGCTTATTTATAGCTACTTGTTTTTCTATTTCTTTTAAAATAATACTAGTTTTTAAACCTTTCTTTTAACTCTTTTGCTAATCCCTCTAAATCTGGATAAACAGTAGAATATGTAATTCCTAAACTCATCAGTTCAATTTTAATATTATATGCTTCACTATTTGGAATAACATACTTTACAAAGTATCCGTTTTCAACAATTTCATGATTACAAAAAATGCTTTCAAAATCTCTTTTATCAGTACCATGAATTGTAAAACAGCTCTTTTGTGCAAACATTCTTGAATGGCAATAAGATGCTGGTACAGCTACTGGTAGAGTGCTTTCGGTAACACCTTTCTCACATACAGGGTGATTTGTTCTGAAAGCTGCATGAAAATTGAGACAACCACTATTATTCAAAGTCCATGTATTTGGCAAAACTCTTTCTTTAATAGAATAGAAATTTAATTCTAGGGGATGTAACATCCATATCGCTCTATCACAGCTTTTATCTGTATTAACTGTAAAAAACAAAGCAATTAATGAACTTTCTGTCCAATCTAAGAGACGAGTTGGCAACCCATTATGTTGCATTAAAAACAACCATTTATCAACTTCACTCCTATTTGGGGTGTCTGCTATTGTTGAAGATCTTTCTCTGAATGTACGTGTTAAATTAAACTCATCATACACCCCATCATGTTTCCTATACACGGAAGGTAATGGGGGTAAACTCGAGTCTGACTGTCCTCTAAACCATGGAGATCCATAGTTATCATCATACTGCCAATCTCTTGTATCGTTTGCTATAAAACTAATGTACTCATTAATTGATTTTATCGTTTTGAAGTTCAATTTATTTCTCCTTTCAACTTTAAATTTTATCTTATTAAAATAAGCATCACTGTATCTAACACACCTACTAAGCAGAACTCTCAACTTCCTATTATCTTGTCCGTTTATGGATAATGGAAAGTTCAGAAATTAACTAGATAAAGAAACATTTTTAAAAAATCGTGACAGACTTGAAAAGTTGGGTCAAAGCGCAGCGGAGCCGATTAGCCTGTTGTTAGGTGTTTTTCGTTCTGCCCGAGGTTAACTTGAATTCGATTTTGTTAGATGATGTTCTGTTTTTTGAATGGTATCAAAAAGTGCTCTGCACGCACTGATTTGTAAATTGATTTCTTTTCGGTATGCACCTACCTTGTCGGGGTCAAACCCACTACCAATAATAAGTGTCCCTGGTTCAGAAAACTTATTAGAATTCGCAAGTGCCAATGCAGAAGCATGACTATACTTATCAAAAAAGGAAGTAATCTCTCTAAACTGTTCCCACCCTCCATGGTCAATTTCTAAGAGGCGTTTTTTCTTTTGATCTATGGCCAAAGCCTTTTGTACCGGGAACTTGTCGGGATTATTCAAAAATCTATCGAAAACATCTATTTTGTCATGACAACATAGCAATGCCATGGCAATTGACTCACCATATTGTCTCATGAGGTTTCCCGCTGGTAAAAAGAGTCCGGACATTGAAAGGCGGAGGGAATTAAGCAAGTTATTAAAAGCATTGAAAAGGTAAGCATGTACCCAGGCTGATCTAACGTTTGAAGGAACTCGTTGGGTCATTTGTTCAAGCCGCTCATAGGCCTGATACAATGCAGTCGAAAATGTATCAATTTCCTTCCGGAATAAGTCCACAAAATGGCTACGTGTTTCTTCATCATCATATAATATAAGTTGCTTTAAGTCCTCTTGTTTAAACCCTTTCATTTTTTCAGCCCCTTCAGACTTATTGATACGGCCCGACGCTGAAGTAAACCTTTAATTCCATATCACTAAGACATTGATTACTATTACTTCTAAACTTCTCATAATAGACATTATTTACGTTATAGACAGGGGACAGTTCTCACTATGCATACTATGATGGCTATTGTTGAGCCAGTAATTCTCCATACTTTGTCACGGAGTTGTTTATATGAAAATATAAAGGCGAATATTACTCCAAGGGGTATTTTCCGCAAATCCATCTAGTCATTTTCGGAATTAATAAAGCTATGGTTTATTAAGGCTATAATCAATCTGTCTCCCACCGCATGAAGTGCACCACAAAGACATATCTGTTATGCCGAAATAGCTGTCAGCAATCAGCCATCAGCTCTCAGCCGTGATTGCCACAAGGTATAGAAAACACAGAGTAAAGAATACTCTATTTTTTTGAACATTTCCTTTCCCCCAATAAAAAAACAGCACCATACGATGCTGTTTCCGAGATGATAAATTACTAATTCTTCGCTTTATTGACAAAACCTTCTTCTGAATACATAATTTTTTTGTTCGACAGGGGACGGTTTGTGCTGTCGCGTGCCATGATGGCTATTACAGTCATTTCCGGAATTAATATAGCGATGGTTTATTAAGACCATAGTCAAATCTGCCTCCAACCGCAAGAAGCACGCCACAAAGACATATCTGTTATGCCGAAATAGCTGTCAGCAATCTGCCATCAGCTCTCAGCTGAGATTGCCACAAGGTGTAGAGAACGCAGAGTAAAGACTCTATTTTCATACCGGGGATGGTGTCGCTGGCGTGGGATTATTATAAAATGTGTGCCCGTGGGTACACTAAAATATTATAAAAGCGTTTGGATGGAGTGTTGAAAGTATTGAAAATAGCTATTATTGGCGCTGGTCTTGCGGGGTTGGCCTGTGCCATTGAATGTGAGAGGCTTGGAGTGATACCGGATGTGTTTGAAAGGGATCAGTCGGTGGGCTGGATATGGCCTAATGCCGCGCATTTCTTAAATATCCTGGAAAGAGAGATGGGCGATATCCGGGAGCATCTCAGAGAAGTTTACGGTCTGGACTTAAAACCGTTAAGCGAACTTAGAAGTATTATCATGAAATCACCAGGTCAGGAAACCAAGATTGAGGGAAGGCTGGGATATATTTATGCCAGGGGGAAATGCAAAGAATCCCTGGAGAACCAACTCTTTGAAGCACTAAAAAGAACCCCGGTTCATTTTAACCGGGTGGCGGACTACAAGGAACTGTCCCCCAAATATGACTATGTGGTATTGGCCAATGGCAAGGACACCGGATCTAAAGAATTGGGTGTGTGGGAAAATCATTTTCTGGTGCATATTCGAGGCGGACTGGTATTTGGTTCTTTTGCCACCGACTCAAGTACAATCTATTTTAATAAAGATTATGCAGGCAAAGGCTATGCCAGACTTGCACCATTAAATGCAACCCAGGCTTTAGTGGGATTATGTAACATTGGTTGTGGTGAATTTGAGACCGACAGGTTTTATGCTGATTTGGTAGAAAGGGAAGGACTGGCTCACCTTGAGTTTTACTGCAAATTTTCTATGCCGGTGTTTTCATGCGGCAGTGTAACCAAATTTCAAGTGGGCAACATTTTACTGGCAGGCCGCGCTGCAGGGTTGACCGACAGACTATTGGGAACCGGGGCGATTGAGGCAATGATCAGTGGGATAATGGCGGCCAGAGCCATGATTCATGATTTAGACTATAAATCTCTTATTGAACCGATAAAAAGGCACTTGGAAAACATATCAGCTCTTAGGACTCCATTTGAATCCCTGGATAATAAGGGGTTGGATAGGTTAATGCTGGTAATGGGCGCGCCAGGAATCAAACAGGCTATTTACAACACAGGAATGAATTTTACCGATGTGGTTGGCGGTGTATTGAAAAAAGTATATCACTAAGCTTTATTGATGCCGGCTCTCTAACTTGTTAACTCATTGCTTATTGACGGGTCAGGGGCTAGCCCCTCGCTTCCAGAAAATAAACTGTTTTTGATCCTCACATTAATAAAATCAAAAGGAAAACTGGCAAATAGGCTTCTGCAATGATTGGAAAGGAGTTAAATCAAATGAGCAGCGAAAAAATTAAAATTCTTGAAACTGATGAAGGCTTTTTCCAGGGTTGCCGTCTTCGGCATGAAGTTTATCCCGGAGGACGCGCACTTGGAGATGCAAAAGAAAGGGATAGATCTTACCAGTATGAATCTGGAGGAATTGATTCAGATTATCGACTAGGGCCTGGTAGATGAAAAATTGGTCGACATCGACGTTGAGGACCAGGAAGAAGGAAGAGTAAGGGTGGAGGTCTATGTGGACTAGAATGCCACGCCGCAGTTACTTTGTTTTTGTGCGAGGAAAAGGATTTTGATATGAAAAAATATGTCCTGCAATTTTTTATAAATTCTGCTGCCTTTTATGCGGCGACCCTGGTTTTTTCCGCCGTCAGGATGGACAATTTTTTTGCCTGTGTTCTGGCTGGGGCCGTTCTGACGGTGATCAACCTGTTTATCCGTCCGTTTCTGATATTGATTGCCCTGCCTCTCAACTTCCTTACATTGGGGGTTTTTACGCTGGTTATAAACACCTGGATGTTGATGCTGGCGGATCTGCTTGTGGGCGGTATTCATATTCCGGGGTTCTGGACTGCTTTGGCAATATCTTTATTAATTTCATCAGTCAAGCTGTTGTTAAATTGTCTTAATAGCCATAAGGCGTGTATTCCATAGTCTCAAAAATTTTAGGGTCGCTTCGGGGTCACTAACCGGTAGGCGGAGCGGTTTGAACCCGGCTATTTTGGAGGTTGGAGGCCAGAGGTTAGAGGTTAGAGAATTCGCAGGAAATGACCTCAGAGCCATTTCTAGCTTAATCCGACTTCCAACTTCTAACCTCCAAATTCGTAGGCTCGGTCGCCAAGAGACAGTAGCAGCCTCCGGTACATTCCGCACGGACTTAAATCACTCCCCCTCACTGCATGTCGCTGTGGGGTCGCTTGAGGGTCGCTTTTAAGGCAGGCTGTCACAATTCTGGATTCTGGATTCTGGCTTCTGGCTCCTGGATTCCGCCGTCTGCAAGACGGCACCGCCGGCAAGGCGGTTATTTTATTCAATCCCCACCGATCAAGTAAAAAGTTTAACATTATTTTAATGATATTTACTAATTAATAGATGGTGCGGTTTGATTCATTAATATATTTTATTAACTCCATAACGAATGGATATTTCCAATTTCTTGATAAGTATGATATGTTTCAAATGTAGTAGAAAATTTATTTTAACCGTTAATTTGGAGGCAACTATCATGTTGCAAATAGCAATAATAGTTAAAAATTACAGGAATAAATTAATGGGGCTGGTGCAGGGACTTGGCCTGACCGTTGTATTGACTATTTTGGCCCAGCGGCTCACCGAATACCCTCTGCTTTCCATAATGGGATCCATGGTAATTGCAATATTGTTGGGCTTTGCCTGGCGCATCGTTATGGAGGTGCCTGCGTCAGCTGGTAAAGGAATTAATTTTGCCGCTAAAAATTTTTTAAAAATTGGTGTTGTGTTAATAGGCATCCGGCTGGACATAACCCAGTTATTAGCCTCGGGCCCCAAAATTATTTTGCTTGATGCAATAGTAATAGTATTTACCATTACCTTTTTCTGGTGGATGGGGAAGCGCCTGCTGGTAACCAGACGCCTTGCCGCCCTAATTGGAGTCGGGACAGCTGTGTGCGGCGCATCCGCCATTGCTGCCGTAGCGCCCTTGATACACTCCGATGATGACGAAACGGCCCTGGCAGTGGCTATTATTGCCTTGCTGGGAACATTGGAGGCGGTTATTTATATCGTCCTTCACCCATTCCTGACACTTAGTCCTTATGCTTACGGGGTGTTTGCCGGGTCCACTCTGCATGAGGTGGGCCACGTGGTCACCGCAGCCATAGTGGGTGGAAAATCCAGTATGGAGATTGCGGTTTTGACAAAACTGGGACGGGTGGCGCTGTTAATTCCAGTTGCTCTTGTTATGGGATACCTGTTTAACCGTAATAAAAAGGCCCAGGGGAACGAGACACCAAAACCTGTGATACCCTGGTTTATACTGGGCTTCCTGACCTTCAGCCTGATTAACAGCTTAAATATATTGACCCACGATGTGGAGCAAACCATTTTGAATGTGAGCATCATACTTCTGACCATGGCAATGGCTGGTCTGGGGCTAAATGTGGAAGTAAAATTGTTAAGGCGTGTGGGAACCCGCTCTCTGCTGCTGGGCGCAGTAGGCGCACTGGCCCTGGCGGTGTTGGGGCGTTCATTAATAACGCTGCTGCAGATAGCCTAAAAGGTGACTGTCTTCGGACTGTGATTATGCGGTAATTACAGGTTGCTCCATTTCTGTTTCAGTTTAAGGGTAAAAACCGGAATGGCTGTACTGGCCTGGTTTTGTCTTCCGTCTGGTGCCGGAAGATCTGTAGAATAATCCAGAACTTTGCCGAGGATTATAATAATGGAGGTGACATTATGTATAACTATACGGTTAATACCGGCAAGGACTTTGAAACCGCTGTGGCCGATCTTGAGAAAGCCCTGTCACAACACAGCTTTGGTGTTTTGTGGAAGCTGGATGTTAAAGAAAAACTGGCTGAAAAGGGGGTTCATTTTGACGGGCGCCTTAAAATATTGGAGGTCTGCAACCCCCACAAAGCCAAAGAGGCTCTTGAACGCAATATAAACACCGGGTATTTCCTGCCCTGCAAAGTTATTGTTTATGTCGAAGACGGGCAGACAAAAATGGGAACCATAAAACCTTCGGTAATGATGGGCATGATCGAAGGAGGTGTGCCGGACACACTGGCGGCGGAAGTTGAGGAGGTACTGGTAAAGTCGCTGGAGGCGGCCAAATAAGGCTCCTTTTGGTCGCTTCGGGGTCGCTCCGTGGCCGGTGTGCGACAGGGGACGGTTCGTATAGGGGCCAATCGGAAGTTTTGCGCTTAAAAAGGGCTCAAACACTGCATATTTACTGCATGTTTGAGCCTTGATAACAACTACCTCGAAAGTGGCCATAAGGAGGTACTCCTAATAGAAGTTACTTAGCCAGTTTTTCCAACCGGGCAACTCTGGAAACAAGGTAACCGGTGTCAATTTCAATGCTGTCAAACCGTTGATCAATGTGTTTTTGAAGCCTTTCAATCTGGTCGCCTCTATGGCTGTAGCCGTCAAACAGGGTGCGGATTTTTTCGATAACTTCGCTTTCCATGCGAATTTCAAGTTTATCGACCTTGTTTTCCAGCCTATCCTGACCTTGAGTTAATTCCAGTTGGCCTGCTTCTAAAGCCTGCTGACCCTGAGTTAATTCCTTTTGGCCTGCTTCTAAAGCCTGCTGACCATGTCTTAACTCCTTCTGGCCTTGCTCCAGGGAATTAAGCTTGGCAAGGATTTCGTTTAAAACTTCTTCCATGATCGTTCTCCTTTTCGGAAGGGAAATAGTTGACTTTATTTTATCATATTTTGCGATGAAAGTGGAAAATATTTCTTGTCGTTTAAGAAAAGTATATGCCACATTAAAGCATTAAAGCACTAAAGCGCCGAAGCATTTTTATTCAGCCCAGAGTTTTTCCGGGGTCGCTCCGGGGTCACTTGAGGGTCGCTGCATTGTCGCTAATGGGTAGGCGGAGCGATTTAAGTCCGGCCTGCATTACCTCCTGCTGCAACTGTCTCTAAACTCGGTCGCCAACGGAATGCCGACCATTTTGGAGGTGGGAGGCCAGAGGTTAGAGGTTAGAAAACTTGTAGGAAACGACCTCAGAGCCATTTCTAGCTTAATCCGATTTCCGACTTCCAACATCTAACCTCCAAATTCGTAGGCTCGGTCG
>LADN01000039.1 GCA_000961585.1 Peptococcaceae bacterium BRH_c4a
TCCGAGATCGGTACGGATATGTCTCAGTTCTCGTCCTCAAAACGCCTGTGCTGCTGGGCGGGACTAACGCCCGGCAACAATCAATCCGCAGGTAAAAAGAAGTCTGTTCGCATTACAAGAGCCGGTGTTTACCTCAAGCCTGCTCTCGTTCAAGCAGCTCATGCCGCTGTGAAATCCAAGACTTCCGCTTACTACCGCATCAAGTATGAGCGGATCGCCAAGCGCCGTGGAAAGAAACGAGCCATTATCGCCATTGCCAGAATGATGCTTACCGCCGCTTACCACATGCTACAAACCGGCGAGGTTTTCAACCCCTGTGACTTCTATCAGGTCGATATGCCACAAGAGCTTCGCAATAAGCAAAAAGAGAAAGCTTTGAAGCAAGCAGCCAGGCTCCTGATTGCCCATGGGGTCGTGCTTCCCGAGCATATTGCTTTTTCTGCTTGATTTTCTCTTGCTCTGCTCTCATCAGGGCTTGTTTGCTGTGCCGTTTTTTCACTTCAAGGACTTTTTCCTGCTGCCGTACATGTTTTCACGCTAAACACCTCTTAATTCTAGCAATCTATAGCTTGGTCGATCCCCTGCCCGGCCATTACCATGGGAGAAACATTTTCCTGTGGGTCCACCAGACAGTTAACCATGACCGCATCGGGATTGGACAGTATCTCGGGCAGCAGCCGATCCAGTTCCGAATGGCTCTTGATGGTATATCCGGCGATACCGTAAGCCTTGGCCATGGTCACGAAATCCGGCACAAAGCTAAACTCGGTGGCAATGTAGCGGCGCTCGCAGTAAAACTCCTGCAATTGCCTGACCATTCCCAGGCAGTTATTGTTCAGCACAAATATTTTAATGGGTAGTTTTTGCTCAACCACGGTGGCCAGTTCCTGCAGAGTCATCTGTAAACTGCCGTCACCTGTGATCAGCACAACCAGGCTGTCCGGCCTCCCCACCTGGGCCCCCACGGTCGCCGGCAGGCCGAATCCCATGGTCCCCAGCCCCCCGGAGGATATCAGTTTGCCGGGATGCTTGAAGCGGTAAAACTGCGCCACCCACATCTGGTGCTGGCCCACATCGGTGGCCACCACGGCCTCGCCCCGGGTGTGCCTGCATATGGCCTCGATAACGGCCTGGGGCTTCAGCATGCCGTCCCGGGCATAGCCCATTGGGTACTGTTCCTTCCAATTTTGTATCTGTTCCAGCCATTCTGACCGGTCTTTCTTATTGATATTGGGCAGCAGGGCCTGCAGCACCTGCCTGACATCCCCCACTATGGGCACATGCACCTGTACATTCTTGCCTATTTCCGCCGGGTCGATGTCCACGTGAACCACCCCGGCATCGGGGGCAAAGCTTGAAATCTTGCTGGTGACGCGATCGTCAAAACGGGCTCCCAGGGCTATCAGCAAATCACATTTGGTAACCGCCAGGTTGGCGTACCTGGTTCCGTGAAGTCCCAGCATTCCCAGGAAAAGAGGGTGATCGCCGGGAAAGCTGGAGAGCCCCATTAAAGTATTGGTTACCGGGGCCGAAAGCATCTCGGCCAATTCCAGCAGCTCACCGGTGGCCCCGGAATTTAGTATTCCACCGCCGGCGTAGATGACCGGCCTTTCGGCCTTCATCATCATCTGCGCAGCCTCTTTAACCTTGGTGGGATGCCCCTTGTAAGTAGGCTTGTAGCCCCTCAGGCTAACACTGTCGGGATAATCCAGCTTTATGGTTTCGGTGGCCACATCCCTGGGCAGGTCAATGAGAACCGGCCCGGGCCTGCCGGTGGAGGCTATGTGAAAGGCGTTCTTCACTACTGTCGGCAACTTCCCGGCATCCTTGACCAAATAATTATGTTTGGTGATGGGCAGGGTGATACCGGTAATATCCACTTCCTGGAACGCATCGGTGCCCACCTGACTGGTGGGCACCTGACCGGTTATCACTACCAGTGGAACTGAATCCATGTATGCGTTGGCAATACCTGTAACCAGGTTGGTAGCCCCGGGGCCCGAAGTGGCCATGACCACACCTACGTGTCCTGTAACCCTGGAGTAGGCGTCCGCCGCATGTACGGCCCCCTGCTCGTGCCGGGCCAGAATGTGTTTTATACTGCCCATTTTACACAACGCATCGTATACCGGGAGGATGGCGCCACCGGGGTAACCGAAAATGACTTCCACTCCTTCCATCTCCAGGCAGCGGATCAGGGCTTGCGCTACTGTCATCTCCATGGCTTTTTTTCCTCCCTGCGTTTAAAATTCTTATATAGTGTTTGCTTAGTCATCGTCCTTTTGACCGTTGACACTGGTAAACCTCAACCCCCTCAGCATGGCTATCTTGCCGGTGCGAACCAGTTCCTTTATGCCGTAAGGCCTGAGGGACTCCTCAAAGGCATTGATCTTGCCGTTGTTTCCGGTACACTCCAGGGTTATTGTTTTCCTCCCCAGGTCTACAATCCTGGCCCGGAAAATGTCGGCCACCTGCATTATCTCTCCCCGGCGGGCCGGGTCGCTGTGCACCTTTATGATCACCAGTTCCCTGTCCACGTACTCTTCCGGTGATATATCACTGATTTTAATAACGTCAATAAGCTTGTGGAGCTGCTTGGTAACCTGCTCCAGAATCCTGTCGTCCCCTTCCACCACTATGGTCATTCTGGAAACATCAGGGTTCTCGGTTCGCCCCACGGCCAGGCTGTCAATATTAAAGCCGCGCCGGCTGAAAAGACCGGCCACCCGGGCCAGCACCCCGGGATTATTCTCTACCAGGACCGCTAGGGTGTGCCGCATTATAATACCTCCCTTACCGCTACCCAATCATATTCCCCAGTGACTCTCCCGGAGGAACCATGGGGAACACATTTTCTTCACGCTCAATAACGAAATCCAACATTACCGGGCCGCTGTTACGGATGGCCTCCTCCAGGGCGGGCTTCAGATCGGCGCCCCTGGTGACCCTTATGCCGGAGGCGCCGTAAGCCTCGGCCAGCTTCACAAAGTCGGGGTTGACCAGCTCTGTGCACGAGTAGCGGCGGTTGTAAAAAAGCTCCTGCCACTGCCTTACCATACCCAGCCAGCCATTGTTCATAACAGCCACATTTACCGGAAGTTGATAGTTCACCGCCGTGGCCATTTCCTGTATGTTCATCTGGATGCTGCCGTCCCCGGCAATATCAAATACAACCTCATCCGGGCAGGCCACCTGCACTCCGATGGCGGCGGGAAAACCGTAGCCCATGGCGCCCAGGCCCCCGGAAGATATGAAAGATCGGGGCCGGGTATAGGTATAGTAGTGGGCCGCCCACATCTGGTGCTGTCCCACCTCGGTGGCAATCCTGGCCTGCCCCCGGGTTGCCTTATATATTGCGCTGATCACCTGCTGTGGTTTAAGCTTATCGTTATCTTCCTCATAACCTATGGGGTATTCCTTTTTCCACTGATCTATCTTTTGCTGCCAGGCCCCGGAAAGTTTGGCCTCCAGCCTGGGCAGCAGCTGGTTCAGCACTATCTTTACGTCTCCCACTACGGGGATGTCCGCCCTGACGTTTTTTCTAATCTCCGCCGGATCAATATCTATATGAATTATAGTGGCGTCCGGGGCAAAGCTTTCTATCTTTCCGGTTACCCTGTCGTCGAACCGGGCTCCCACCGCAATCAGCAGGTCTGATTCACATACCGCGTAGTTGGCGTATCTGCTGCCGTGCATGCCCAGCATCCCCAGGTAGAGGGGATGGTCTCCCGGAAAGCCCCCCAGTCCCATGAGGGTGGTGGTCACCGGGGCCATGAGAAGTTCGGCCAGCCTTTTTAGCTCCTGGTGGGCTCCGGACCCGATGACCCCGCCGCCGGCATAAATCACCGGCCTGATGGAGTCCGTAATGGCCGCCGCCGCCTTGTTAAGCTGCTCCTCTTTTCCCTCCAGCACCGGGCGGTAGCCCGGCAGGTTGATGGGACCGGGATCCTCATAATCCATGGTTCCCCCGGAAACATCCCTGGGAATATCCACCAGCACCGGGCCGGGTTTCCCTGTGGTGGCAATGTAAAAGGCCTCCTTCAGGGTCATGGCCAGTTCCTTCACGTCCTTGACAATGTAGTTGTGCTTGGTAACCGGCATGGTTATGCCGGTTATGTCCGCTTCCTGGAAGGAATCCCGTCCCAGGAGAGCCGAGGGCACCTGACCGGTTATGGCCACCATGGGAACAGAGTCCATATACGCATTGGCTATTCCGGTAACCAGGTTGGTGGCTCCCGGACCCGAGGTGGCCAGGCACACACCGGGCCTTCCGGACGCCCTGGCATAACCGTCGGCGGCGTGGGCCGCCCCCTGCTCGTGCCTGACCAGAATATGCCTTATATTGGCATCATAAAGGGCATCGTATATAGGCAGCACTGAGCCTCCTGGATAACCGAAAATTGTGTCCACACCCTGATCAAGAAGTCCCTGCACCAGGATTTGCGCCCCGTTCATCTTCATTACGAATCACCCTCTTTTAACCTTAATCCCGTCTCAAGACAGCCCCGGTGCTGGCCGAAGTCACCATTTTAGCGTAACGAGCCAGATATCCCTTTTTAACCCTGGGCTCCGGCTGAGTCCATTCCTTCATCCGGGCCTCCGTTTCGGCGTCACTGAGTCTGACGTTCAGTGAGTTTCCGGGAATATCTATATCGATAATATCCCCTTCCCGGACTGCGGCTATGGGTCCTCCGTCGGCAGCCTCAGGGGAAACGTGACCGATGGATGCCCCCCTGGTGGCTCCGGAAAATCTTCCGTCGGTTATAAGGGCCACGTCCCTGTCCAGTCCCAGCCCCATGACGGTGGCGGTGGGGGTAAGCATTTCTCTCATGCCGGGACCTCCCCTGGGTCCCTCGTAGCGGATGACAATAACGTCGCCCTTCTGTATTTTCTTTCCGTTGATGGCCGTCACGGCCTCTTCCTCGGAGTTGAATACCCTTGCCGGGCCGGAGTGTTTCAGCATCTCGGGCGCTACCCCTGCCTTTTTGACCACTGCCCCCCCGGGAGCCAGATTGCCCCTTAGTATGGCAATCCCCCCGCCGGGGCTGTAGGGGTCATCCAGGCTGCGGATAACATCTGGCCTTACAATTTTCCTGCCCTCTATAACCTGGCCCACCGAATCACCGGAAACCGTAGGCAGATCCAGACGGATCAGTTTTTTTCGGGAAAGCTCGGCCATTACTGCGGAAATGCCGCCAGCCTCGTCCAGGTCCTGCATGAAATGGGAACCCATGGGGCTCAGCTTGCACAGGTTGGGAACCCTTTCACTGACTCTGTTGATCATGTCCAGGTCTATATCCACCCCGGCCTCGGAAGCGATGGCCGGAAGGTGCAGCACGGTGTTGGTGGAGCAACCCAGGGCCATATCCACAGCCAGCCCGTTTTCGAAGGCCAGCATGGTCATTATGTCCGAGGGGCAAATCCCCTGATTGACCAGTTCCACCGCCCTCATTCCGGTGAGTTTGGCCAGCCTGCGCCTGGCGGCTGAAACAGCCGGTATCGTTCCATTGCCGGGCAGAGCCATGCCCAGGGCCTCGGTCAGACAGTTCATGGAATTGGCGGTAAACATTCCGGCGCACGAACCGCAGCCGGGACAGGTGGAGTCCTCCAGACCGGCCAGTTCCTCCTCTGTCATGCTGCCGGCCCGGACCCTGCCCACGGCCTCGAATATATTGCTGAGGGAAACGTTCTGGCCGTTGAACCTGCCTGCCATCATGGGGCCCCCGCTGATCACTATGGCCGGTATATTGACCCTGGCCGCCGCCATGATCATTCCCGGCACCACCTTGTCACAGGCGGTTACCAGTACCAGTCCGTCAAACCGGTGAGCTTCGGCCATTACCTCCACCGAGTCGGCAATCAATTCCCTGCTGGCCAGGGAGTACTTCATCCCGCTGTGGTTCATGGCGATACCGTCACAAACCGCTATGGCGGGAAATTCCACCGGGGTTCCTCCGGCCAGCCTTACGCCGGCCTTCACCGCTTCGGTGATATCATTAAGATGCATATGACCGGGGACTATTTCATTAAAGGAGTTAACCACCCCAATCATGGGCCTATCCAGTTCGGCGTCAATGTAGCCAAGAGCCCGCAGCAGAGAACGATGGGGAGCCTTATCCACACCCCTTTTAATTTCATCGCTGCGCATATTATCACCCCTATTCAAACTAATTAACAATAAGCAAATAAAAACTTAACCTCCCGCCCGGCAGTCGGTTAAAACTGCCAGGGACGAGAGGTTTTCTCACGCGGTGCCACCCTGATTGCTCCCGCCTCACGGCGGAGAGCCCCTTATGTGTCCCTATCAGAACACAGTTTTGATAACGGGAGACCAACCCGGCACGGCCTAATCGGTTTGCTTTAACCTTTCAGCCTGCGGCTCCGGGGCGATGTATTTCACCTGGGGGCGCCGGTTTTCAGCCAACCCGGCTCTCTGAAGCCACCCTAAACGGCTAATTAATCCCCATCACTGCCTTTTTCATGCTTTACAGTATACAGAAATCCCCATGTTGTGTCAAGAAGTTAATTGACCCCGGACTTTTCAATGGCCCGCCTCACCGAATCCGGAGAGGGGCCGGCCAGCACCTTCCTGGCTTCAACACAGCGGCTGATGGCTATGAAGGTGTATACGTCCTCCTCCACCAGGGGGCTGAAGGCGCTGTATTCCTCCAGGGTAAGCTGGTCCAGCGACTTGCCTGCCTGCACGCAGTAAAAGACCGCCCTGCCCACAATTTCATGGGCCTCCCGGAAGGGAACCCCCTTCCTGACCAGGTAGTCCGCCAGGTCGGTGGCGTTGGTAAACCCGCCCCGGGCGGCCTCCAGCATGTTTTCCTTCCTGACCCTGAGGGTGGCCAGCATGGGCCTGATCACGGCAAGGCATTTCTTCACGGTGTCCAGGGCGTCAAAAAGGGCCTCCTTGTCTTCCTGCATGTCCTTGTTGTAAGCCAGGGGAATGCCTTTCAGCATGGTTAAAAGGGCTGTCAGGTCCCCGAACACCCTGCCGGACTTGCCCCTGATCAGCTCGGCCACGTCGGGGTTCTTCTTCTGGGGCATCATGCTGCTGCCGGTGCTGTACTCATCGTCCAGCTCTATAAAGGAAAACTCGGCGCTGGACCACAGTATTATTTCCTCACAAAATCTACTGAGGTGTACCATTATAATAGATGCGCAGGCCGTGAACTCCACGGCGAAATCCCGGTCACTGACAGCGTCCAGGCTGTTTTGGGCCACCCCGTCAAACCCAAGCTTGCCGGCCACGAACTCCGGATCCAGGGGAAAGGTGGTTCCGGCCAGCGCCCCGGCTCCCAGGGGCAGCACATTTACCCTCCGGCGGCAGTCCAGCAGCCTTTGCCGGTCCCTTCCGAACATCTGCACGTAGGCCATCAGGTGATGGGCCAGGGTTATGGGCTGGGCCCGCTGCAGGTGCGTGTACCCCGGCATCACAGTATCAAGGTGTCCCCGGGCCATTTCCGCCAGGGTTTCCCTCAGATGGTCCAGCAGCTTCACAGTATTGTCTATTTCATCCCTGAGATACATGCGGATGTCAAGGGCCACCTGGTCATTGCGGCTCCTGGCGGTGTGCAGCTTTTTGGCCACCGCCCCTATTCTATCGGTAAGAATTTGCTCTATGTTCATATGTATATCCTCGGCGCTGACCGAAAACTCCACCAGGCCGTTTTCTATATCTGACAGCACCTCTTTCAGCCCGTCCACGATGGTTCCGGCCTCCCCGGGTGTGATTATGCCGGTTTTGCCCAGCATCTCGGCATGGGCCATGCTCCCCTCTATATCGTACCGGTAAAGCCTGCAGTCAAAGGAAATGGAAGAATGAAAATCATCCACCATTGCACTGGTCTTTTTCTGGAACCGCCCGCCCCAAAGTTTGCTCATGTCATACATCCCACCCTTTTGTAACTTAAAGAAAATAATACCACGAAATTAACCAATGTAAAAGAAGGGTCTATAGCGGGGTTAATTCTTTCCTCGCAAAAAGCTGCCGGATTAACTCCCCAACATTGAAATGACAGTATTCCCCGTGATATGTTATTGTATATGTGGCACTTGCGGATTTCGGAGGTATTGACAGATGGATCTCAAACTGGCCGGTTTTAAAATAAAACAGAGCCAGAGAATTACGGTGAGCCGGGATGAGGAAGACAAACGGCAATTTGTATCGTCCGTGGAGTACACCGACGACCGCAAAATAAGCATAACCGTCCCCCTGCACAATCAGATCCCCCTGGAATTAAGGCGGGGGGAGACTGTATATGTCAGGGTGCCTATGAATTCTTTCAGTCTGGAATTCAGCTCCCGGGTAGTGTCATACACATCGGAGAATATACTGCTGGTCAATCTGGAGCAGCCCCAGTCCTGCAAAAGAGTGCAGCGCAGGGGAACGGTGCGCTTCAAGCTGCTTTTGAACATCCGGATAGCCCTCCTCCCGGGCGATCCCAAGGAGCAGCCCCTTTTCAAAGATGCCGTGGCCCTGGATTTAAGCGCCGGGGGGCTGGAGTTTATGACCACCGAACAATACCAAAGGGAAACCTTTGTGTTGGTGGCCTTTCATCTGGAGGTGCAAAAAAACAAAACCAATAGCTTCCTGGTAAAATCCCTGGTCCGAAGGGTAATCCCCATTTCACCCAGGAAGTTTAAAGTAGGCGTCCAGTTCCTGGACCTGAGCATGGCCGATACCGATAGAATATTTCAGTATATATTTAAAAAGTCCGCCGAAAAGGACTACTGGAAGAAGTAAGCGGGGTAAAATAACCGCCTTGCCGGCGGTGCCGTCTTGCAGACGGCGGAATCCAGAATTCAGAATTCAGAATAGTGACAGCCTGCCTTAAAAGCGACCCTCAAGAGACCCCACAGCGACATGCAGTGAGGGGGAATGATTTAAGTCCGTGCGGAATGTACCGGAGGCTGCTACTGTCTCTTAACGACCGAGCCTACGGAATGCCGAGCCGGCTGCAGGACGCAGCCGGAAGCCGGAATCGACGCAAGGATGCGGCGTTGGAGGCGGTCGGCATTCCGTTGGCGACCGAGTCTAGAGACAGTTGCAGCAGGAGGTTATGCAGGCCGGACTTAAATCGCTCCACCTACCCATTAGCGACAATGCAGCGACCCCAAAGATATCTGGAAATGCCGGCTAAGGAAAGGGGACACACCTCTCCGGTGTGACTGCCTCCGGGGGTCAGAGGAATGTCCCCGATGCATAGACGGCGGAAGCCAGAAGCCAGGAAACAGAATACTTTGTGTTTTTTAATCTACACTGAGTTCTTCTTAACCACTCTGTGTTCTCTGTGATCTCTGTGGCTAAAAAAGCTTAAAGCTTACCGCTTACAGCTATTTTCAGGATAGCTATCCAAAAGGGTGGGCTTTTATCACTTTTCTAAAACTTACTTCAGCCCGGACTGCTTCTCCATAAGTGCTTTTACCTTCAAAGGCAGGCCGAACAGGTTGATGAAGCCCTCGGCGTCTTTCTGGCTGTATATTTCATCCCGGCTGAAGGTGGCCAGCTCCTTGTTATACAGTGAATAGGGGGATGTGGCCCCGGCGGGGGTGCAGTTACCCTTATAAAGCTTCATCCTCACCGTTCCAGTGACCGTCTTCTGGGTCACATCCACAAAGGCGTCCAGGGCCTCCCTCAGTGGAGAGAACCAAACGCCGTCATATACCAGCTCGGCGTAGCGGATGGCCAGCATTTCCTTGTAGTGCAGGGTTATCCTGTCCAGAGTAAGCCTCTCCAGTTCCCTGTGGGCCAGCCACAGTATTGTTCCTCCGGGGGTTTCGTACACTCCCCTGGACTTCATGCCCACCAGCCTGTTTTCCACCATGTCCACCACACCAATGCCATTGGCCCCGCCCACGACGTTAAGCCTTTCCACCAGGGACACCGGGTCAACCTGGCTGCCGTCCAGGCTCACGGGATACCCTTTGGCAAAGCCTATTTCCACGTAAGTGGGCCTGTCCGGCGCCTTTTCGGGTGAAACGGTGAGCATCAGAACGTCACCGGGCGGCTCCAGGGCAGGATCTTCCAGATCCCCTCCCTCGTGGCTCAGGTGCCAGATGTTGCGATCCATGCTGTACGGCCTGGCCTTTGTGACCGGCACCGGAATCCCCCTGGCGCCGGCATAGTCAATGGCGTCCTCCCGGGAGCGGATGTCCCATTCCCGCCATGGCGCCACTATCTGCAGGTCGGGGTTGAGGGCCTTTACGGTAAGCTCAAAACGCACCTGGTCGTTCCCCTTGCCGGTGGCCCCGTGGGACACGGCCACGGCCCCTTCCTTCCCGGCGATTTCCACCATCTTTTTGGCTATCAGGGGGCGGGCCATGGAGGTCCCCAGAAGGTATTTGCCCTCGTAAAGTGCCCCGGCCCTCAGGGTGGGGAATATGTAATCCTCCACAAACTCCCTCTTGACGTCCTCTATATATATTTTCAACGCCCCGCTCTTTATAGCCTTTGCCTCCAGGGGCTCCAGCTCTTCCCCCTGGCCCAGGTCGGCAGCCATGGCAATGACCTCATAGCCGTAGGTTTCCTTTAACCAGGGAATTATAATGGAGGTATCCAACCCCCCGGAATAGGCAAGAACAATTTTTTTCACCGTAATACAACTCCTTTCAGTTTACAAGAAACAGCCCTACATTAATAATGCCATCACTGCCTTTTGCACATGCAGCCTGTTTTCAGCCTCATCCCAGACCACCGATCTTGGTCCGTCTATAATGCCTGCGGTCACCTCTTCCCCCCGGTGGGCCGGCAGACAGTGCAGGAAAATAAAGTCGTCACTGGCATGTTTAACCAGTTGTTCATTAACCTGGTACGGCGGGAAAAGCCCGGCCCTTTGGGCCTGTTCGGCCTCCTGGCCCATGCTGGCCCACACATCGGTAACCACCACGTCAGCCTTTGCCACGGCCTCGACCGGATCTGTGACCACCTCAATTACAGCCCCGGTTGCCAGAGCGGCCTCCCGGGCGGCCGATACAATTTCCGGGCTGGGCCTGTAGCCCTCCGGGGAGGCCACCGTGATGTTTATCCCGGTCTTGGCGCATCCGAAAAGAAGGGAGTGCGCAATGTTATTACCGTCCCCCACATATGCCAGCTTGAGCCCGGCCAACCGACCCTTATACTCCCTGATGGTCTGCAGGTCGGCCAGTATCTGGCAGGGATGCAGCAGGTCGGTAAGGCCGTTTATCACCGGTATGCCGGCATGATGGGCCAGTTGCTCCACGTCTGACTGGGCGAAGGTTCTTATCATAATACCGTCCACATATCTTGACAGCACCCTGGCGGTGTCTGCCACCGTTTCCCCCCTTCCCAGCTGGATGTCCGAAGAACTTAAAAACAGGGCTTGCCCGCCCAGTTGATAAATACCCACCTCGAAGGAAACCCTGGTGCGGGTGGAAGACTTCTGGAATATCATGCCCAGTGTTTTACCGCTGAGGTACTGGTGCTTTTCACCCCTTTTCTGCAGCTTTTTGAGATTATCGGCTGTGTCCAGTATGAGTATTATCTCATCCGGCGTGAAGTGGCGGAGTGAAAGCAGGTCCCTCCCGCGCAGTAGATTGGAAAGCTTTACCATTTTATTCACCTCTTGGATTCTAACTATAAAATCATTAAGCAATACCCGGTTCAGGGTCTAAATGGCGGCCCGGCGGTAAGCAAGGGAAGTAAAGGAAGTAAAGGAAGTAAAATCCCGCATATTTACCGGCTCCGGCTCCTCTCCCCTGCCAATGCTTTGAAGCATCACCGCCAGCGCCTGGGCGGTATCCAGGGAGGTGAGGCAGGGAACCCTGTACTCCGAGGCCGCCCTCCTCATCATAAATCCGGGCCTCCCGGGTATTTTCCCCCTGGTTGGGGTGTTAATTACCAGGCTTATTCTTCCAGACCTGATCATGGTCTCGGCGTTTGCCGCATCCTCCACGGCCAAACCGGCCCCGGCCAGGGCACTGGCGGTACCCCCGGTGGCGTACAGCTTGAATCCCATATCTACATAGCAGCGTATTATGGGCAGGGCCTCTTCCTTATCCCTGTCGGACAGGGAAACCAGCAGATCCCCGCCGGTAACTATTTTCAGTCCGGAGGAAACCATGGCCTTATACAGAGCCAGAGGGAAAGTGCGGTCAATTCCCATTACCTCCCCGGTGGATTTCATTTCAGGGCCCAGGGATGTCTCCACCAGTCCCAGTTTCTCAAAGGAAAACACCGGGGCCTTTACGGTTACCAGATTCGGTGTGGGGCCCAGGCCGCTGCCGTAGCCCATGGACTCCAGGCTGCGCCCCAGCATGGCCCGGGTGGCCACCTGCACCATGGGTATTCCGGTAACCTTGCTCAGCACCGGCACAGTCCGGGAGGCCCGGGGGTTTACCTCCAGCACAAATATTCCGTTTTTCCCCACCACATACTGTATGTTCATCAGCCCGCATATTTTTAAGGCGCGGCCTATACGCAGGGTATATTCCACAATGCCGGCGGTTTCCCTGTCGCTGAGGGTCTGGGGGGGATACACCGCAATGCTGTCCCCCGAGTGAACGCCCGCCCTTTCAACGTGCTCCATAATTCCGGGTATGAATATATCCTTCCCGTCACCGATGGCATCAACCTCCACCTCTTTGCCCAGTACATATTTGTCAACCAGGACCGGATGTTTTGGCGTTATCTGGACGGCGGTTTCCATGTATTTTAAAAGCTCCTGGTCACTGTGCACTATTTCCATGGCCCGGCCTCCCAGGACATAAGAGGGCCTGACCAAAACGGGGTAGCCAACTTTGTCAGCTATTTCCAGGGCTCCCCTGACATTAAAGGCTGTGCCGCCCTCGGTCTGGGGAATATTAAGGGATCTCAGCAGGTCTCCGAATTTTTCCCTGTCTTCGGCGGCGTCAATACACTCCACCGGTGTTCCCAGTATTCCGACGCCCTGTTTATCCAATTCCCCGGCCAGGTTTATGGCTGTCTGGCCCCCGAACTGCACTATAACGCCGTCGGGCTTTTCCTTATCTATTATATTTAGCACATCCTCCAGTGTAAGGGGCTCGAAATAGAGCTTGTCGGAGGTGTCGAAGTCGGTGCTCACCGTTTCAGGATTGTTGTTCACTATCACCGACTCCACATTCTCGGCCTGCAGCCCCCACACCGAGTGCACCGAGCAGTAGTCAAACTCAATGCCCTGGCCTATCCTGATGGGGCCGGAGCCCAGCACCAGCGCCTTTTTCCGGCCGGAAACCTCCACCTCATCCTGGGAATCATAGGTGGAATAATAATATGGGGTGGCCGATTCAAACTCGGCGGAGCAAGTATCCACCACTTTATAGCTGGGGGTTAGCCCGTATTCCTTGCGCAGAGCCCTCACCTCACCTACAGTGGTTCGGGTCAGACGGGCCACCTGGCTGTCGGATATACCCAGTGTTTTGGCCCTTGCCAGCGTTTCCAGATCCACCGGGCCCCTGCGGTTTTTAAGCTCTCCCTCGGTAACAACAATATTTTTTATCTTCTCCAGGAAAAAGTAGTCTATTCTGGTTAACTGGCTTACCTCCCGCATGGCCCAGAATCTCCGGAAGGCCTCGGCCATGACAAAAAGTCTCTCGTCATTGGGCCTGGCCAGCCTTTCTTCCAGCTCCATCTCGCTCCAACTGGCCGATCCCTTCAGCTTCAGGCTGTCCACCCCTATTTCCAGGGACCTCACAGCCTTCATCAGGGCCCCCTCAAAGCTCCGGTCAATGGCCATAACCTCACCGGTGGCCTTCATCTGGGTTCCCAGGGTGCGGTCGGCGCTGCCAAACTTGTCAAAGGGCCAGCGGGGGATTTTAACCACCACGTAATCCAGTGCAGGCTCGAAACAGGCCGTTGTTTTTCCTGTAACCGGGTTCACTATCTCGTCCAGATTCAGCCCCACAGCAATCTTGGCGGCCATTTTGGCGATGGGATAGCCGGTGGCCTTGGAGGCCAGTGCGCTGGACCGGCTGACCCGGGGGTTGACCTCGATAACATAATAATTATAGCTGTACGGATCCAGGGCAAACTGAACATTGCACCCTCCCTCAACCTTCAGCGCCCTTATTATTTTCAGGGAGGCGGTGCGCAGCATCTGGTACTCACGGTCGGCCAACGTCTGGGAAGGGGCCACCACAATGCTGTCCCCGGTGTGCACCCCGATGGGGTCTATATTCTCCATGTTGCATATGGTGATGCAGTTGCCTGCGCCATCCCGCATCACCTCATACTCTATTTCCTTCCAACCGGCAACGCTCCGCTCCAGCAGTACCTGGCCGATCATACTCAGCTTGAGGCCCCTGGTTACGATATCGGCCAATTCGGCGTCATTTCCCACTATACCTCCGCCGGTTCCTCCCAGGGTGTAGGCCGGGCGAACTATCACAGGAAAACCCACCCGGCTTACAAACTCCCGGGCATGGTCCAGGTTCAAGGCAATGATGCTATCCGGCACCGGCTCACCTATGGCCAGCATGGTCTCTTTGAACAGCTGCCGGTCCTCGGCCTTTTTTATGGCCTCCAGTGATGTTCCCAGCAGCTTTACTCCATATTTTTTCAGAACGCCCCTATCGGCCAGTTCCACCGCCAGATTCAGCCCGGTTTGCCCGCCCAGGGTGGGCAGCAGACCATCGGGGCGCTCCCTTTTAATAACCCCGGCCACACTCTGCCAGGTGAGAGGCTCAATGTAAACCTGGTGGGCTATACCCGGGTCGGTCATGATGGTGGCCGGGTTGGAGTTGATCAGCGCCACCTCCGCCCCTTCTTCCGAAAGGGCCTTGCAGGCCTGGGTCCCGGCGTAGTCAAACTCGGCCGCCTGGCCTATCACTATGGGGCCGGAGCCTATTACCAACACTTTTTTTATGTCCTTGTGCCTGGGCAATTATCGTTCCTCCCGTTAAAAAGTCAGGACACCTCTCCCAAGACTTTTTCAATTATGCTTACAGCCTGATCCACGTCATCCACGGTAATAATCAAGGGAGGCAAGAATCTTAAAACATTATTATTGACACAGTTAATAAGAAGTCCATTGCCCTGGCAGCGGTTAACTATCTCCCCGCCGTCCGCCGACAGCTCAGCTCCAAGTATCAGCCCCTGGCCCCGCACATCGGTGATAACGGGATAACGCCCGGCCAAACCCTTTAATTTACCTTTAAAATAATCCCCCACCCGGGCGCAGTTTTCCGCCACCCCGTGGTTGATCAGCTGGTCAACGGCTGCAAGTCCGGCGGCGCAGGCCAGGGGGTTGCCGCCAAAGGTGGAGGCGTGATCCCCCGGCACAAAGGCTCCGGCCACCTCTTCCCCGGCCACCATGGCCCCGATGGGGAAACCGCCGCCCAGGGCCTTGGCCAGGGTAAACACATCCGGTTCCACCCCGTAGTGCTGGTGCGCCAGGAATTTACCCGTTCTGCCCAGGCCACACTGCACCTCGTCAAATATCAGAAGCAGTCCCTTTTGGCTGCAAAACTCCCTCACCTGGCGCAGGTAGCCGGGATCGGCCTCGTTTACCCCTCCCTCTCCCTGAATGGGTTCCAGCATCACCGCACAGGTGTGGGGACCCACCGCCTCAATGAGGGCGTCCATGTCGTTGAAGGGCACGTAGCGGAAGCCCTGGGGAAGGGGGTCAAAACCCTGCTGGTACCTGGTCTGGCCGGTGGCCGTGACGGTGGCCAGGGTGCGGCCGTGAAAGGATTTAAGGGCCGTTAATATTTCGTATTTATCAGTGTTTCCTTTAACCCTGGCATACTTGCGGGCCAGTTTAATGGCCGCCTCATTGGCCTCGGCCCCGCTGTTGCAAAAGAAAACCCGGTCCCCGCAGGAGTTCTGCACCAGCATGTTGGCCAGCTTCACCTGGGGCTCTATATAATAAAGGTTGGATACATGCATAAGTGTTTCGGCCTGATCGGCTATGGCCCGGGTTACCGCCGGGTGGCAGTGCCCCAGGGAATTAACGGCCAAGCCGCTTACAAAATCCAGGTATTCCCGGCCTTCGGCGTCCCACACCTTAACCCCTTTACCTCTTACCAGGGCCATCTGCAGTCTGCCGTAAGTCTTCATTACACAGGCGTCGCCCATTTGAATTATTTCAGCAGTATTCATCTCATACCATCTCCCGTTCAATTCTAGTTACTCCGCCACCATGGTGCCTATGCCCCTGTCGGTGAATACCTCCAGCAGTATGGTGTGAGGCACTCTCCCGTCCAGTATGTGGGTGGTCTTAACCCCCCCGTCCAGGGCCTTTACACAGCATTCCACCTTGGGTATCATTCCTCCGTCGATTATACCCCGTTCCACCAAACCCGGCACCTGTTGTTTTGTTACAGTGGAAATAAGGCTTCCGGGGTCTTGGCGGTCCTCCAGTATGCCCTCCACATCGGTCAGTATAATCAGCTTGTCGGCCTTTAAGGCCACGGCCATGGCGCTGGCGGCCGTATCGGCATTAACATTGTAGCTTTGGCCCTGGCTGTCCACAGCCACCGGGGCCACCACCGGGATATAGCCCTCCCTTTTAAGGGTGGACAATATGTCAGGGTTAACCTGGGTTATTTCACCCACGTAGCCTATGTCCACCAGTTCGGTAGCGCCGTCAGGACTTTTCACCCGGCCTTTTTTCTGTACCGCCTGCAGCAGGCCGGCATCCTTGCCTGAAAGCCCCACCGCCCGACCGCCATACCCGTTTATGCGGGCCACTATGTCCTTGTTTATCTTCCCCACCAGTACCATTTCGGCTATCTCCATGGTCTCCCGGTCGGTAACCCTGAGGCCCCCCACAAAATTTGACTCGATATTGACCCTTTTAAGCATGGCCGTGATATCCGGGCCGCCCCCGTGCACAATCACCGGGTTCATGCCAACATATTTCATGAGAACAACATCGGTCAGCACGGCCTTTTTGAGCTCATCACTGACCATGGCATGACCGCCGTACTTTATTACCACCGTCTTACCGTAAAATTCCTTTATATATGGCAGGGCCTCCACCAGAATGGCGGCCTTCTCCAATGCGCTGGTCAATTGCATTCATTCCTTTCAGATCTTTACGTCCTATAACTGCCATTGATCTTTACGTACTCGTAAGTAAGGTCACAGCCCCAGGCGCAGGCCCCGTGACTTCCTTCCTTCATATCGATGCGCACCTGCACCGTGTCTTCTTCCAGGACCCTGGCCGCCGTTTCCTCGTCAAAGGCCAGCCCGGAGCCGTTTCCAGCCACCTGAACACCGCCCAGATATATGTCCACCGCCCCCGGGTTGAATTGTGCCCCTGAATACCCAGCCGCGCATATTATCCTGCCCCAGTTGGCATCCTTTCCGAAAACCGCCGCCTTAAAGAGACTGGATGAGGCTACACTCCTGGCCGCCAGCCTGGCGTCGTGATCGGTGGGGGCATTGACCACAGTTACCTCTATAAGCTTGGTGGCTCCCTCTCCATCCCTGGCCAGGGCTTTGGCCAGATGCACGCAAACATTGGTGAGGGCCTCCCGGAAAATCAGGAACCCCTCGTCCCCGGAGGTTATCGCCCGGTTGCCGGCCATCCCGTTGGCCAGAGCCAGCACGGTGTCGTTGGTGCTGGTATCTCCGTCCACCGTCACCATGTTGAAGCTCCTGTCCACGGCGTAGGTCAGGCACTCTTTCAGACAGCCGGAATCTATGGCGGCGTCGGTGGTTATAAATCCCAGCATGGTGGCCATGTTGGGATGAATCATGCCTGATCCCTTGGCCATCGCCCCCACCGTCACAGCTTTACCGTCAAGGTTAAAGCTGACGGCATATTCCTTCAAATCCAAATCGGTGGTCATTATGGCCTCGGCGGCATCCCTGCCCCCGTCGGGGCCCAGGGCGGCCACAGCCTCCCGGATGCCCGCAAGCACCTTATCCATCGGCATGGGCTGCCCGATGACACCGGTGGAGCAAACCAGTACGCTTTCCACGGTTATACCCAGGAGACCGGCCGCCTCAGCGGTCATGGCCATAGCGTCCTCCATCCCCCCGGGGCCGTTACAGGCGTTGGCGTTGCCGCTGTTGATCACCAGCGCCCTGGCCTTCCCGGAGGCCACCCTCTCCATATCCAGCAGCACCGGGGCCGCCTTTACGACATTGGTGGTAAACACCCCGGCCGCGGCTGCCTCACAATGGGAGTAAACCAAAGCTATATCCTTTTTTCCTATATATTTGACACCGGCGGACACCCCCGAGGCCATAAACCCCCCAGCGGCTGCAACTCCCCCCGGTATTATTTCAAACTTAAGCTCAGACACCTTTTTAACCCCCCATATTCGGATAGGGAAACGGCCACTTGGCCGGTTCCGACAAGCATCGAACCTCGAACCTCGAACTTCGAACCTCGAGCTACGGGTACATTCCCGGCCTGCCCAGACCCATTCCCTCGGAAAGGCCGAACATTATATTCATGTTCTGAACGGCCTGGCCCGAGGCCCCCTTGATAAGATTGTCAATGGCCGAAACCACCACCACCCGGCCGGTTCTCTCATCAACCGCCAGGCCAATATCACAGTGGTTTGATCCGCTCACCGATTTGGTGCCGGGAAGCATTCCCGGGGGCAGAATTCTCACAAAGGGGCTCCCCTCATAAAACTCCCGGTATAAATCCGTTATCTCATCCCGCCCGATATTCTTCAGGCTGGCGTAAATGGTGCTCAGAATTCCCCTGTTCATAGGGGTCAGGTGTGGCGTAAAGGACACCACCAGGCTCTGGCCGGCCAGAAGGCTCAATTCCTGCTCAATCTCGGGGGTATGGCGGTGAATACCTATATTATACGCCTTTATATTTTCATTAACCTCGCAGTAGAGGGTATTGAGCGACAGGGATCTACCCGCCCCCGAAACCCCGGACTTGGAATCTATGACAATGCTGCCGGCATCCACCAGCCCGTTCCTTAGAAGGGGGGCCAGCCCCAGTATGGCGCTGGTGGGGTAGCACCCCGGATTGGCCACAATGCGGGCCTCCCTGATACTTTCCCGGTGAAGCTCCGGAAGTCCGTACACCGCCTGTTCATTCAGCAGGGGCTCGGAATGATCCATATTGTACCATTTCTCATAGGTCTTCACATCATTAAAGCGAAAATCCGCCCCCAGGTCCACCAGCCTTTTACCCCGCCTGATCACTTCCGCGGCCACCGGCATTGAATGGCCGTGGGGCAGAGCAGTAAAAATAACGTCACAGGCATCCACCAGGCCTCCCAGATCCAGTTCCTGGCAAACCATCTCTGTATGTTTATACAGGTGCGGGTACACTTCCCAAAAGTGCTTGCCGCCATAGCTCTGGGTGGTCAGCCCGGCCAGCCTGACGCCGGGGTGGTCCGACAAAAGCCTGACCAGCTCGGCCCCCGCATATCCGGTGGCCCCTATAACTCCAGCCCTTATTTCCTGCAATAAAGTCAATTCTATCCCTCCCCTTACCTGAAAAACCACCCGTATTGGGGTGGAATTAATAAACTGCATCACCAAATAATTATACATATAAATGTATAATTATACAACATCGCTCCATAAAAATAATTGCACATCCAGACCGACGACAAATCACCTGATCCAGTCAGATATTCCTTCAGATACGGCGGTTTTCCTGCCGGTTTATTATTCCACGGTCCTAGTCCATAATAAAAGCTAAACAGCCACCCGGGGAGACACCTTTCCAGACCATCCGTCACCCTGCTACAAGCGCACCGGCAATGGATCGCCCAGAGTCACCTCCCCTAAAGAAACCCGGCAGCCCAGGGCCAGAACCTCTACACCAGCCTGTGCCGCCCTGGACAGTTCCTCCCCGAAACGGGGGTCCCGGTCCCGGTGAGGGCTGAAGCAAAGGGCATCAGCCCTCTGAATTACAAAAACAACCACGGCCCCGTAGCCTTCCAGCCGGGCGGCGGCCAGTTCTTCCAGATGCCTGGCGCCACGCTCCGAGGGGGCATCGGGAAATAGCGCCACCCCGCCTTCCACCAGGGTTACCGATTTAACCTCCAGGTAACACCCGGCCCTTCCGGTTTCCTGGAGGTAAAAGTCAAATCTACCCCTGCCGTATGCCGCCTCTCTTTTTACCACCCCGCCGGCGGACAGATCCGGCAGAAAACCGTTCAAAAGCGCCCGGTGGATGAGCCTGTTGGGAAGAAGGGAGTCCACCGACACAAGGAGGTCCCGGTGTTCCGCCAAAAGTATCCTGTATTTCAATTTGGTCCCGGGCCGGTGCTGGGGGGCCACAAAAATACGGGCCCCAGGGCAGAGAAGCTCGGCCATCCTGCCTGAACTGGGTACGTGGGCCAGTTCAGATATGCCGTCAAGCCTTATCTCACCCACAAATCGGTTCCGGCGGAAGACAAACTCCGCCTCCCTTAAATCACCGGGCAATGAAATTCTGCATGTATGGTTTGCCGTATCGCCCAAATCTAAATACTCCTTCTAAAAAACAGCTGTCAGTTCACAGTAATAATTAACAAGCTAAACCACCACATTCACCTTTTCCCCGCAGTTTGCGCAAGCGTCCCCTTCCAGGCCGGCGACCCTGGTCTGGTATCCTTTCCTGTCAATTACCACCGACGAACAGACGGGACACAGCGTTTTACCTCCGTCAAGTTCAGGAGCATTTCCAATATACACATGATCCAGGTACCCCCTGGCCACATCCCTGGCCATCAGCATGGTTTCCCCGGGGGTGGACTCCAGATCAAACTTGTAATTGGGAAAATACCTGGAAAAATGCAGAGGTATATCCCTTCCCAGCCCCCCCAGCCACCGGGCCAGGGATTCTATTTCCTCCCGGGAATCGTTCAGACCGGGCACCAGCAAAGTTGTTATCTCCACATGGCACTGCCGGAAGGCTGTTTCCACCGTTCTGATCACCGGCGCAAGCCTTCCGGCGCAAGTGTCCCGGTAGTACTTGTCGGTAAACCCCTTCACGTCAATATTCATAGCATCTATAAAGGGAAGAATCTCTTTCAGGGGGCCCTCATTGACATAGCCGTTGGTAACCATTACATTTTTCAGTCCCTTTTCCCTGGCCATCTTCGCCGTGTCGTAAACATACTCGTACCACATGAAAGGCTCCGAGTAGGTGTAAGCCAGCCCCACACAGGGAGTGCCGTCCTTACGGGAGGCCAGGGCCGCCTCCACCGCCCGGTCCGGGCTCAGGTAAACAGACGGGGGATCCCCGTGGGCTATTTCCCAGTTCTGGCAAAAGCCGCAGCGCAGGTTGCAGCCCACCGTTCCCAGGGAAAGTATATAAGTCCCCGGGTGAAAATGATAAAGGGGCTTCTTTTCAATGGGGTCCATGGCGTGAGAGGTGCACTGGCCGTAATTGGCGGCATAAAGCACCCCTTCCCGGTTTTCCCGCACCCGGCAAAACCCCCGGTGGCCGTCCCTTATATTGCAAAGCTTGGGACATACCTTGCACAAAGTCTTGCCGTCATCGGTTTTTTCATAAAAGAGTACTTTCGCCCCGTTCTCCTTTACATTAGTCATAATCACCCTCACATCCCGAAGCTTATCTCCTGACAAAATTTCAATTTTTATTCTGCCCTGAAAATACCTCGGGTCTTTATTAGCCACAGAGGACACAGAGAACACAGAGATTAAAAGAACACAAAGTATGAAATAGGCCGGTTGAAGAAGGTTAAAATATAAATATAAAAAAGCATTATAAACTTCTCTGTGCCCTCTGCGTCCTCTGTGGCTAAAAAACAATTATTACATGCATTTTTTCATCCTCCGTGGTGCCGTATTTTTACGGCATGGAGGTCTGGATTCCGACCAACTGCCATACCTTTTAGTATATTTTATTTGTACCTGACCACCTCAAACCTCTCCAGCTCCAGGGGCTCTCCGGGAGAAATGCCGGCCTTCTGCCGGGCTATGTCCACCTGTTCCTCCACGGTGTCTACACCCTCAAGATTGGGTAGCAGCAGTCCCTGCTTCCTTCCGGATCGCACTATCACCCCGTAGCGTTCCGGGTCCAGATCTTCCTTCCCGTCCACCGGCTCCGAGGCGCGCAGCACATCCACCGAAATGTCCAGGTCATCCAACTCCTCGTCCCTGACAGGATGGAAACGGGGATCCCGGTGTCCGGCGCTGATGGCGTTATGTATAGTTTCTTCTATAATATTGCCCTGCTGGGGGAAAACAGTGCCGATGCATCCCCTTAGCCGCCCTTTTTTCTTTAGTGACACGAAAACCCCCGCAGACATTTTAAATTCCTCCGGAATCTCGCCGGGAGAGACTCGAAACTTTTCACCCCGTCCGTGGCTTTCCAGCGCAGCCCGGGCAATACCGGGCAAGAAACCTTCCTCCTTCTTTTTCTGAAAAGACTCTTCCCGTCGCCTTTCCTCCAGACCCCGCAGGAATCTCCTTTTGGGATCAACCGGACCCGGAACCAGGGAGGCTACCATATACCCCACACCAAAGGGGCCTTCGTAACTCAGAACCTCGGGGTCCACCCGGTACCCGTCCAAAGCCCCCAGCATCATCACAATGGGCCGCAGTCCGCACTCCCCGGCCTTTTCCACCAGGGCGGAATCCAGGCCGATTACTCCTTCCACATCGGCCAAACCCAGGAGTCTTACCATCTCCAGGTCAAACTCCTCCCCCCTGGGCTGATAACCCGCCGGGGCATCGGGGGTCAGGCAGTGTGAAAGATCTCCGCTGGCCACCACGGCCACATCCCGGCCATACTCCTGCGCCGCCCTTTGAAGGGCCGCCCCAAAACCATATAGCTGATCATAGGATAAAAGACCCATGTAAACCGGCACCATTGGCATACTCACCCCGGCCTCAGCCAGAAAGCGCAGAGGCGCCGTGATACCGTGATCCAGCTCCAGGTCTACATCATACTGACCCGCCGCTCTATCATCCAGCTCCACCGTCATTACTCCGGCCTCCGCGGCGTATCTGTTAATAAGGGAAGCCAGGGGCAGGTCATTTTCCAGAATAAAGGCCACCCCGGGAGCGCCGAACTTTTTCAGGTTTCCTCTTAACACCGGGTTTGTATTTATAGCTATCCCGTCTGAAAACACCGGGCCGTGAGGGGAAATAATAACCAGGGAACGAGCGCCGCTCTCCTTGAGCCTTCGGCCCAGTTCCAGCATGGCCTGCCTTGATTTAATCACGATGTCCGACTGATCCTTGCCCACCTCCGGAACCATTATGGGGGGGTGGGGGCATACACCGCAAAACACTACAGGCATAGGAATCCCCTTTCTTTTAACCGTTTGAACCGGCTACAATAGTCGTCCGCCGGTGATCTTTTATTCTGAATTCTGAGTCCTGAGTCCTGCTCTTATTCTCCCGCCAGATTATATTTATTATGGCGTCCCAGGCAAAATATTTAAAAAAAGGGCTTTATAAAACGGCTTCTTTCGCTGATAATATAAATAATAAAGCAAATTATCACCGGAAGTGAAAAAAATGCAAATAAACAACATGCTTCCGACACTACTAAAAATACTAACCGGGAGGATCTTTCAAAACAAGGCGGATAAGACCAGTCCAAGGCAGGGAATGGATGAATTAAACAGGCAGGCGGCCCAAAGGCCGTCTGAATCCCCGGCTGCCTCTGCTTCCGGGAAAATCGGCCAGGTAGATGTCAAGATTACGGCACAGCCTTCCCCCGGACACAATTTACCCGATTTTTTACCCCTACCCCTTAAATCCCCCCTTTTTACCGAGTCCTCCTTCTTCATTAAAAATGAACGGGAAGAACTGGCCGAAGCCAACGACGGCAGTCCCGCCAATGTATTCATTCGACTGAGGACAGAGAGTATGGGCACGCTCTGGATCTCCCTGACCGGCAAAGACCAATTAATTTCTGTATCCTTTTATACAGGCGAGCATCCACATACTCAGTCAATAAAGGACAGCCTTCCTGAACTGGTGGAAGAGCTTAAGAAACTCGGGTTTTCCTCCGTTCAGGCGGCGGGGATAACCAGACCCGGCATAAGCGGCCTCGCCGACATTGCCCCCGGAATTAATACATCCGGTAACTACCTGCTGGACCTGGAGGTGTGATGATGGACAAGAAGGAGGCTGGCGATAAAGCAAAAGACGTGGCCGCCGCACTGCGCTACGATCACGGAAAGGACTCCAGCCCAGTGGTGGTGGCCACCGGCAAGGGGGATCTGGCCGCCAAAATAAAGGAAATAGCCGGGAGGGAGAAAATCCCTGTGTACCGGGACGGTGTGCTGGCCCAGGCCCTGGTCAAACTTGGGGCGGGGACAGAAATACCTCCGGATCTGTACAATGCGGTGGCTCACGTTCTGGTGCACATAGCCCGGCTGGACAGGAAACTTGGCGGAAAAGCATAATACCTGTTAAAAAAAATTAGAAAATCCGTGATATAATATAAACCAAAATTAACCGTTTGAAACGCTCTGATTACAGGAGGGAGTTTATTGGCAAAAAGAACAGGAGAAAAATATCAGGCTATAATAGATGCGGCTGTCATAATCATAGCCGAAAACGGCTACCACAACGCCCAGGTTGCCAAAATAGCCAAAGAGGCGGGAGTGGCAGACGGCACCATCTACCTTTATTTTGAAAACAAAGAAGACGTCCTTATTTCACTATTCAGGAATAAAATGGGTTTATTTACCGAAACGGTGCGAAAAGAGCTAAAAAATACCGGCAGCCCCTTTGAAATGCTGGCACGCCTGATCCAGGCGCACTTCACCAGGCTTCAGCAGGACCGCAGCCTGGCCTCGGTTCTGCAGATTGAGCTGCGCCAGTCGGAACCTTCCATCAGGCAGGGAATATCCCAGATAATAAGGGAATATTACAACTTAATTGAGCATGTGATCAGGTTTGGAATAGAAAAAGGCAGCTTCAACCCGGACATGAACCCCAGGTTAGCCCGTAAAATAGTATTCGGCAGCATGGACGAAGTGGCCACCTGCTGGGTGCTCTCCACCCGGCAGTACAACCTCCTGGATATGACCATACCGATATACAATATACTGGCCAGAGGTCTCTCCATGACGGGAATTGCCCCCCCGTTCCCCCGGGAAATACCGAAAACCCATTAAAGATAAACTTTAGCAGGTGGAGGTTTTAGTACTTGAACATATCACATGAAAACATTGCCAGGTCCATTGACCATACACTTTTAAAGCCGGACTCCACCGGCATCGACATAATGAGGCTGTGCTCGGAAGCCGTCAGCTTCGGGTTCGGAGCAGTTTGCGTCAACCCTTCCAGGGTGGCTCTGGCGGCCGAAGCCCTGTCCGGATCCGGAGTCAGGGTGTGCGCAGTGGCAGGCTTCCCACTGGGGGCCTCCAACACCGCAGTGAAGGCCGTCGAGGCCGCCGCCGCCGTTAGGGACGGAGCCGGCGAGATTGACATGGTAATCAATATCGGAATGCTAAAGGACGGCAAACTTAAACTGGTGTACGAAGATGTCAGGGCGGTGGTGAAGTCGGCCGCGGCGGCTGATCCCCTAACCCTGGTAAAGGTAATCATTGAAACCTGCTACCTGACAGATGAAGAAAAGGAAGCCGCCTGCCGTATATGCGAAAGAGCCGGTGCCCGCTTTATCAAAACCAGCACAGGAACCGGCCCCACCGGCGCCACGGTGGAAGATGTGGGGCTGATCCGCAATTCGGTGTCAGCCAGCATGGGAATAAAGGCTTCGGGGGGCATCAAAACACTGGAGCAGGTGTTGAAAATGCTGGAGGCCGGCGCCACCAGGATAGGCACCAGCTCCGGAGTTCAGATAATGAAGGAAATACTGAACAAGCGGTAAAATAACCGCCTTGTCGGCGGTGCCGTCTTGCAGACGGCGGAATCCAGGAGCCAGAAGCCAGAATCCAGAAAAAGCAAGCATGACCCTCAAGCGACATGCAGAGAGGTTTAGTCCAGGCGGATGTACCGGAGGCTGCTACTGTCTCTTAACGACCGAGCCTACGGAATGCCGAGCCGGCTGCAGGACGCAGCCGGAAGCCGGAATCGACGCAAGGATGCGGCGTTGGAGGCGGTCGGCATTCCGTTAGGCTCAGGTTTGACAATTGAGCTTACATAACCACGATACAGCCCGGCCCTTTATGCAAAGGCCGGGCTGTTGTTTATAAATAGTCTCAATTGTATACTGCGTCAATTACACTCTGGTCTGAGTTATCCGGTACAACAGTGTTATCCGGTTCAACGTGGTCATCAGGTACAATAGGTTCATCCGGCTTAGTCACCGGACTTTCCGGTTCACTTCCGGAATTTCCGTTACCCTTTTCTTTTCCCTGGCTGCCAGGCCCTTTTTTGTCAAGGGGCTTCTCTGCCGGAGGGCTTACTTTATCCTCAATTTCAATGTTGGCGTACTTTGAGGTTCCGTCGTCAAGAGATACTCTCAATTGCCAGGTTCCCGACTGGAGGTCCCTTGTGTTTAGATTGAAGATATACTGCTCATCCCCGCTGTCGTAGCGGAACAGGTTTCCTTCTGCGGCATTGCCGGTGGAGACCGCTTCTGTTTCTCCGCCTCCGTCGGCACTGGTCAGATAGAGCCGGGCGGTGGCGTCAGGAGCGGTGTTTCCGTTGGCGTCGGTGAGCCGGAATTTGACCGGTACGGTGTTGCCCTTAAAGATCTTATTTCCGCCCGCAATGGGCTCCAGCAGGCCGATGTAGTTATAGCGGACATGGTATGTGACTGTTTTTGTCTGGCGGTTTCCGGCCTTGTCTGATGCTTCCACGGTGAACTGCTTCTCTCCTACCGTGGCGGTGTCGATGGAGTCTCCGGCGGGGGTGTCCCCGTTCGCTGCGGCTATGCCTGAAAGGCTGTCGGCTGCCGACCAGTCGGCGGGGACTCCGGCGTTCAGCAGATATTCGGCCCCGTCCTCCGGCGCGTTGATATTTATTTCAGGATTGGTCTTGTCTATGTTTATGTTTTCAACTGTGCAGGCTGCGCTGTTGCCGGCCAGGTCTGCGGCTGTCCCGCTGACTGACTGACTGGCCCCTTCGGCGGAAATAACGGTGTCCGGCGTTACTGTGTCCACTCCGGACAGTGCGTCGGTGGCGGTGAAGCGCATGGTAACGTCGGTGTTGTACCAGCCGTATTGGTTGGGCGGCATGGTGGGCGACCCGGTTATTACCGGCGGGGTCTTGTCTATTCTAATGGTTAGCTTGTTGGCCTTCTCTGCGTTGTCGGCCTTGTCGGCGGATCTGTAGTATATATCTGTTATTCCCTCGTCGCTTATTGTTACGGCGGTGGTGCAGGCGGTCCAGCTTGATCCGTCCAGGCTGTATTCTATCCCGGCCACTCCGGACAGGTTGTCCGAGGCCGAGAGGGACACCTGAACACCGGCGTTGTACCAGCCGTTTTTGTTGGGCTGCCTGTGGGGTGTGGCGGTGGTGACGGGGGAGGTCTTGTCAATGTTTATTCCTGTCACGCTAAAGCCGGCGCTGTTCCCAGCTTTGTCCACTGCCGTCCCGGTTGCAGTCTGGCCGGCCCCCTCGGTGGATACTGCTGTGTCAGGGGTCAGCGTGTCTATTCCCGAAAGCTTGTCGGATGCGTCATAATGCACGGTCACGTCTTTGTTGTACCAGCCGTTTGCGTTGGGCTGGGTTAAGGCTGCGCCGGTTATTGCTGGCGGTGTTTTGTCTATGTTTATTCCGCTTACTGTATATGTTACGCTGTTGCCGGCCAAGTCTGCGGCTGTCCCACTGACTGACTGACTGGCCCCTTCGGCGGAAATAACGGTGTCCGGCGTTACTGTGTCCACTCCGGACAGTGC
>LADN01000059.1 GCA_000961585.1 Peptococcaceae bacterium BRH_c4a
GTTTTTAGCCTACCTATAAGGAATTGAAACTCAACAGAGATGGAATCATGAAATGGTTGGGGAGGCTTTGTTTTTAGCCTACCTATAAGGAATTGAAACGCCTTTGTAATGGCCCAATCGCTGACGGCCTTCTGTTTTTAGCCTACCTATAAGGAATTGAAACGTCTGTATGTCCTTTGGGGTCTAACTGATTCGATACGTTTTTAGCCTACCTATAAGGAATTGAAACTCAACGTCGAAACTCCCCATGCGGGGAGTAGACGGGTTTTTAGCCTACCTATAAGGAATTGAAACCCAACTTACCCATCGTCTCATCGTCGAAATTAAACGTTTTTAGCCTACCTATAAGGAATTGAAACGATTTCGGAAAATATCTTAAAAAATTAAGGACTGATAGTTTTTAGCCTACCTATAAGGAATTGAAACGCTCATCAAATAGCCACTGTGGAGTTTCCCACATAGTTTTTAGCCTACCTATAAGGAATTGAAACCCTCCTGTTTAAAATGATGTGCCTTCATGTAATCCGGTTTTTAGCCTACCTATAAGGAATTGAAACCAGCCTCTGGCCATGAATTGTTCATAAGATACAGAACGTTTTTAGCCTACCTATAAGGAATTGAAACAAAACCTAATCTTAACTCCCGGTTTTGGCTGGTGACTGTTTTTAGCCTACCTATAAGGAATTGAAACTGACTGGTATGGTATTTCTGTCATCAGCCCACCCCAGTTTTTAGCCTACCTATAAGGAATTGAAACACCTCAATCCAGACGTGCCGACCGTCCTTCAGGGCGTTTTTAGCCTACCTATAAGGAATTGAAACTATACCCACCAAACACTGTCTGCTGAGTAAAACGGGGTTTTTAGCCTACCTATAAGGAATTGAAACAGGGGATAGTCCAAACGGTCCTTTTATTCCTGCCCGTTTTTAGCCTACCTATAAGGAATTGAAACGTAGTTCTTGTTTTGACATAAGTTATACCTCCCTTAATGTTTTTAGCCTACCTATAAGGAATTGAAACCATTCAACATATTTTTCGTTGAGTATTTTTTCTTCGTTTTTAGCCTACCTATAAGGAATTGAAACCCTCTAAGTCGGTGTCTGGCTCCCAGCTCCTGGACGTTTTTAGCCTACCTATAAGGAATTGAAACAAAAATACTGCACCTCCCGGCCTACTACGTTGCGGGTTTTTAGCCTACCTATAAGGAATTGAAACCTATTCGCAAGGTAAAACAGGAGGAATAAATTAAAGTTTTTAGCCTACCTATAAGGAATTGAAACTATCTTTTTTAATACCTGCAAACATCCAACTAAACCGTTTTTAGCCTACCTATAAGGAATTGAAACGTTTGTTTGGATTGCTCAAGGTTAAAGCCATCCTTGTTTTTAGCCTACCTATAAGGAATTGAAACTCCGCCTTGCTTGCCTGTGCCCGGATTGCGTGGGCAGTTTTTAGCCTACCTATAAGGAATTGAAACAAATTTCAGCCTATCGGCAATAAAAACCCCTGTCGGTTTTTAGCCTACCTATAAGGAATTGAAACTCCCTTAAAAACCTTCAATTCCTTGTCACTATTGGTTTTTAGCCTACCTATAAGGAATTGAAACATAAAATAATAAACGAATTTGCCTAAATTTTTACCGTTTTTAGCCTACCTATAAGGAATTGAAACAAAGGTATTGTTGTGATGAATTGGAGGAGCCCGACGTTTTTAGCCTACCTATAAGGAATTGAAACGTTGAACCATCGGCTCACCTTTGGCGTTTAGCCTAATCGGTTTTTAGCCTACCTATAAGGAATTGAAACGCCCAACGACTCAACTGATATTCAGTTCTACGACGTTTTTAGCCTACCTATAAGGAATTGAAACAATTCTAGCTTCATAATTTAAGTTACCTTCTTCCGTTTTTAGCCTACCTATAAGGAATTGAAACGTAAATGTTATTTTTTGCATTGTTCTAGCCTCCTAAGTTTTTAGCCTACCTATAAGGAATTGAAACTTGACAGGAGCAGACAGGGGGACAGGAGATTAAATGTTTTTAGCCTACCTATAAGGAATTGAAACCTTGTCAAAAGGCAGTATAAGGGTATAGGTTGCATATGGTTTTTAGCCTACCTATAAGGAATTGAAACTCGCCATGTGTATCGCCGCCATTTTTTCCTCCTTGTTTTTAGCCTACCTATAAGGAATTGAAACCGAGGGTTTACCGTGGGCAGCGTGCCGGTGTCGGCCGTTTTTAGCCTACCTATAAGGAATTGAAACGTCTCTCTATCTCAGTATTGGCCGTCTGAAGCTGCTCTGTTTTTAGCCTACCTATAAGGAATTGAAACAAGTTGCTTGTTCTTGTTCTTCTACGAACTTTTTGTTTTTAGCCTACCTATAAGGAATTGAAACTGGCAGGTTCCCCGCTGCCACAGCTGCAAACACGAACGTTTTTAGCCTACCTATAAGGAATTGAAACTATAAGTAATGGCTTATATAAGAAAATTCGTGTGTGTTTTTAGCCTACCTATAAGGAATTGAAACTGCATAAAGACATATTTGCCGTTATGTACCATTAGAGTTTTTAGCCTACCTATAAGGAATTGAAACCTTCAACTTCGCCAAACTGCTTCTGTAATGTTGTAAGTTTTTAGCCTACCTATAAGGAATTGAAACAGGCTCAGGGGTGCGTCCGGCCTGCCGATAAAGTAGTTTTTAGCCTACCTATAAGGAATTGAAACTATCCATACTAGACACCCCCAAAAAAAACGATGACCGTTTTTAGCCTACCTATAAGGAATTGAAACCGTTGCGGCCAACAACATGCTTTGCCTTGAGGCCATGTTTTTAGCCTACCTATAAGGAATTGAAACTCTGACCTTGGAAAGTAGTTGATCGGTACGAAGGAGGTTTTTAGCCTACCTATAAGGAATTGAAACACCCACTCCGCCGAAGTCTTGGCCCGCTCTAACGCCGTTTTTAGCCTACCTATAAGGAATTGAAACTTCGCCTTTAAGTTGGATATAATGATCTGTGTAGGTTTTTAGCCTACCTATAAGGAATTGAAACTTCACACACAAAACAACAGCTACAGGATACTTGCCGTTTTTAGCCTACCTATAAGGAATTGAAACCCTGATGAACTACCAGGAAAAATATGTTCGGTGTTCAGTTTTTAGCCTACCTATAAGGAATTGAAACTGATGCCGATGTTGCTCAGTGGATGGCCAAGACACGTTTTTAGCCTACCTATAAGGAATTGAAACCAGATAATCAGACCGGAAATGAGCATGTTTGAGATTTGTTTTTAGCCTACCTATAAGGAATTGAAACACTGATCCAAAGGTCAAACAAAGAAAGTCAGTTCCGGTTTTTAGCCTACCTATAAGGAATTGAAACCTGGTCAGCTGCCAAGAAGAGCGCCGGGTACTCGGGTTTTTAGCCTACCTATAAGGAATTGAAACCGGTCTCCAGGTCCGTCACTACTGTGATTTCCCTGTTGTTTTTAGCCTACCTATAAGGAATTGAAACTTGTGCCTAGTTTGCGGTTTCTCGGTGCAGCCGAGGTTTTTAGCCTACCTATAAGGAATTGAAACTGGGAAATTCAGCCATTAACAAGCTCGTTCCTTGGTTTTTAGCCTACCTATAAGGAATTGAAACCTAATTACCGTCTCAGTTGTCATGGTCTGCAAGCCGTTTTTAGCCTACCTATAAGGAATTGAAACCCTCACTCTACCCCTGCCTCACAATACTCCACCTTGGTTTTTAGCCTACCTATAAGGAATTGAAACACTTCCTTGGCCGCATCCTCAAGCAGCCGCCGGAGTTCGTTTTTAGCCTACCTATAAGGAATTGAAACATAAGTATATGCATGAATGTCACATCTTTCAAGGGAGTTTTTAGCCTACCTATAAGGAATTGAAACCTTACGGGCAGGAAACGGTTGAAGCATCCGACGAAGTTTTTAGCCTACCTATAAGGAATTGAAACTGTTCGTGGCGGCACAATGCTTTCGGATCTCTGGAGTTTTTAGCCTACCTATAAGGAATTGAAACGATGGAAAGACGTTGATTTTGATAATAGCACCATAACTGTTTTTAGCCTACCTATAAGGAATTGAAACACTAACTACCAACAAAAACTAAACCTTACATCGCGTTTTTAGCCTACCTATAAGGAATTGAAACTGTCATAATATAATAAATCGAAAGTGGGGAATACATGTTTTTAGCCTACCTATAAGGAATTGAAACCACACCCACACATATTCACTTCTTCCACCTACATCGTTTTTAGCCTACCTATAAGGAATTGAAACACCAAATAAACTGGGCTGTATATGTGCACCTCTGTTTTCGTTTTTAGCCTACCTATAAGGAATTGAAACCAGAAAAAACAACCAATAGGAAGGCGTATGTTCCCGTTTTTAGCCTACCTATAAGGAATTGAAACCGGTGAATTTGGACTTATCGGTCTCGGCCGTAACCGGGTTTTTAGCCTACCTATAAGGAATTGAAACCTTTTTTAACCGTGTAGTTATTGACCGCCATACGTGTTTTTAGCCTACCTATAAGGAATTGAAACTAGAATTTATCACCCGCATTGGTCAGGTGCTTATGATGTTTTTAGCCTACCTATAAGGAATTGAAACCGGTCTCACCATGTCGGTTGAGGTTCTTTCAGCCACGTTTTTAGCCTACCTATAAGAGGTGTCACAGGGGTCAGGCTTTCAAATATGCAAATAAAGTAATATGCTTATACCATGGCTAGAAAACCGCGTATTCAATATTCCGGTGCTTTTTATCACATTATAGTCCGTGGAAATCAGCGACAGCACATTTTTCTTGAAGATGCAGACCGTCTTGAGTATCTTGAGTGAGGGGCTAAGGATTGCCCGGGGGGTATTGATAGCAATAGCAAAAAGGGCAGGCTATTCGCTGACAGAGTTGCAGCCGGTAATCGGCAGAGACATCTCGGTTTTATCAAGAATGTCCGCCAATGCAGAAACCGACAAGGGGCGACAAATACTGAAAAAAGTGATTATGCGGTTAGAAGCATAACTGAAAGCCTGACCCCATAATGCCTAATGCATAATGCCCACAATGCCACACAAAACTTCCGATTTGTTCCTTCAAGGGCCGTCGTGATACCCCCTTGACTAATTGATGGAAGTGACATATATTTTTATACAAAACTAGAAATTAAGGTAACTGTTCAGTTCCACGAAAAGGTCAGCTCAAAAAGGGGTGCAATGCACCCTGCGTTCACCAGAACTTTGACTATTGTTGTGACAGGGGAAGATTGGAGATTTACATCCAAATCGGTATTTGCTCATAACTTGCAAGGAGGAGTAGCAAATGCATGCGGAGGAAATTCAGAAATATCAGGAAATGGAGTGGTTCGGTTGCCGGGTGCGGGAATCCCGCTATATTTTGTCCGAACATGCGATGCGGTCTCTGGTATCAGGCGAGGTCGGCGTACTGGACATTGAGGCTGCGCTGCTGGCCGGAAATGTTCTGGAGGAAAGGTTCAACTCAATGCGGGGAACCAGCTATCTGGTGTGCGGAGAGTCGAACGGGAAGCCGGTACATGTGAAATGCGCCGCCGACAAGATCGGCGGCTTGGTGGTGATTTTTGCCTATGTACCTGCATTGCCGTTCTGGGAGAGCCCAATGCGGAGAAGCAATATTGGAGGGAGTAATGTGATAGATTCGGGGGGCACGTGTTTTTTTTGCGGCGGAGCGATGACGAAAATCACGATGGGAAGCTTCGACTACCGGCGGGAGGGGCAGTTGTGCGTGATTAAAAAGCTTCCGGCGATCTTATGCCAGCAGTGCGGTGAGAAATACCTTGAGGCGGAAGTGGGCAGAAAGTTAAATGCGCTTATCGACGAGAAGAAGTTCTCGCATACGGAACAGGCGAATGTTATTGATTATGAGTGAGGAAATGCAATGAACGGACTGACACTGGCGGAGCGCTATTTCACCACTTTCGGATTACCGCTGATCCGCGACAAGTTTTCGGATTATCAGGAGCGCATTGCAGCAGGCTTGGTTGGGCTCGGATCCGAGTGCTTGGGTTTTGACGATGAGTTTTCCAGGGATCACGATTGGGGTCCTGGGTTCTGCCTGTGGCTCACCCGATCCGACCACGAGCGGATCGGTCGGCTATTGCAGGAAGAATACCAAAAGCTACCTCAATCGTTTGATGGTTTTGAGCGCAAAGTAAGCGAATGGGGCGAGAGCCGCATCGGTGTATTTGAAACGGGCGAATTTTATCGTGGTTTTCTCGGTCGTCCCGATGCGCCGGAGATATTGTACGACTGGCTGCGCATTCCGGAAAACAGCTTTTCCATATGTACTTCTGGCCGGGTTTTTTACGATCCGCTCGGGGAGTTTTCTGGAATCCGGCAAAAACTCCTAAATTTCTATCCAAACGACATCCGGATCGTTAAGATCGCTGCGCGCTGCATGTCGGCGGGCCAGTCCGGGCAGTACAACTTTCTGCGCTCCATATGGCGCCGGGACTACTTTGCTGCGCAGTATGCGGAAACCAAGTTCTGCGCCGATATCATGTCGCTGGTTTATCTGCTGAACCGTAGCTATGCGCCGTATTACAAATGGCTGCTGAGGGGAATTGCCGGTCTGCCGACGCTGGGAAAATTCATGTTCGAGAAGATCCCGGCTATGGTGGAGTCGAACGATTACGATCAAAAGAGGGAGATTATAGATGAAATATGCGCCGCTGTGATCCGGGCGTTGCAGCAAGAAGGCTTGAGTGATTTAAACAGCCGGTTTCTGGTTGATCAGGGCCCGGTTGTGCATGATAAGATCGTTGATGCCAACCTGCGCAAGATGGACGTGTGGATCGGATAGATTACTCGATGGGAGGCGGCAGGTCGTGAAGGAGTTATTGGCGATCGGCGGTAGTTCTTCCGGTACCGGGTATCTAAGATATTTGAAGGCGTACTCAGAGAATGGAAATTAAGTAAAATAATTAAACACTCCCCTTAACCGTGGAGGGTTTTTTGTTTGCATAATATTATTGAATAAAAATGCATTTTTAAAATTTACTGCATTACCGTTGCATTACTTTCAAAAAAATGAAGGAACTGCGTTTCCGCAATCCCTTTATTTGTACTGGTCGGAGCGACACGACTTGAACGTGCGGCCTCTACCACCCCAAGGTAGCGCTCTAGCCAAACTGAGCTACGCCCCGATTACCTGCAAAAGTTATTTTACCTGTTTCCGATGGCAAAGTCAAGGAAATTTAAGGCGTCTTTTAATGGCTGCAGCACAAGAATTAAGCTGTTTGGGGCTAATTTTGCCATGCTGCCTTTATATGACACGGTGTATGAAAAATTTAAATATTGCTAACCAGGCTGGTTGATGATAACTTTAGAAGTTGTGGAGATGAAAAAAACTACCGCTGTGTCATTTATATAATGGATGGTGTGTATTAGGAAAAAAGCCGCTTGCTGAGGGAATCCAAAGTCCGGGAGGAAAGCTGGGAATTTTCTTCTGAAGAATCAGTCATCAGAAAGGAAGATACAAATATGGTTCACAGGATCCTGAACTATATGCCGGAAAGGGACAGAACCTGTCTGATTATGAAATTTTCCGGATTCAGCTATGATGAAATTGCCAGGGCCACCGGTGTCAGGAAGGCTTCTGTAGGGACGGTCATCGCCCGGGCCCAGGCCCGTTTCAGGGACAGAATGCTGGAGATGAAAGGAAGTGAATTCTGATGTGTTACGATGAGGGCCGCATTCAGTCATATATTGACGGTGAGATTGCAGGCATTGAGATGGAAGAGATTCAGGAACACCTGGAAATCTGTGAGGACTGCAAGGTCAGATACAGCAACCTGCTGGAAAACGATATGATGGTCAGGACTAGCATGGAGGGGTTCATCGCTTCCGACAGGGAGAGGTTTAACGCTGAAATGGCCTGGAGAAAGCTTAAGCTGGAAAGAATGAACAGTGAGGAAATACAGGAGGGGAAGTGGAAAATAAATATGCTGTATAAAAAGCTGGCCACAGCCGCAGCAGCGGTGGGGCTGGCGGGCTTTTTGGCCTTCAGCCCGGCAAGCAGTATGGCCAGTGACTTTTTAACCATATTCAGGGTTGAAAAGGTGCAGGTTATATCCATTACACCTGAGGACATGCTGCAGATGGATAAGATAATGAAAGAAGGGACCGGCGGGGTTGATATAAGGAATTTTGGAAAGGTTAAGGTAAGCGGCAGGCAGGAGATGGTCCCGGTGACCCTGGAACAGGCCCGCAGCGCCGTTGATTTCGATCTTAAAATACCGGCGCTGGACGGTTACGGCAAGCCTGATTTGCAAAAGACAGCCGGTTCCAGCGTATCCCTCGCCATTGATGTCAATGGGGTTAATGCCGCGCTGAAGGCCTTTGGCGGAAAGGAAAGACTGCCGGAGGAACTGAATGGCAAGGAATTTACTTTGGTTGTCCCCACCGGAATTACTGCCGAGTACTCCGGTCCGGCTGGGAAAATAATGCTGGCCCAGGCCAGGGGGCCATCGGTGCGAACCACCTCCGGGGTGGATGTAAAAGCTATCCGTCAGGCACTCCTTGGCATGCCGGCACTGCCGGAAAATTTCAGGAGGCAGCTGGCGGCGGTGGAAGACTGGCAGCATACCGCCCTTATTCCCCTGCCTGCCGGGCAGCACACCGAGGTCCCGGTAAACGGGACCGGGGGAATCTTTATTAAGGAAGGAAATGGCCAGAGTCCTGTCAATGTGCTGGTATGGCAGAAGAACGGCGTTATATACGCGCTGGCCGGACAAAACATGCAGCAGGATAAAGCCTTGGAAATAGCGGGTAAAATTAAGTAGAACAGGAGACAGGAGACAGTTCAGGGTAGTTGCCCATGCCGCAAGCGGCGCCACAAAGTATGAAAATACCCTTTTTACCATTCTGACCTCTGACTTCTGAATTCTGAATTCCGACAGGATAAGGTGCTCAGTATGAAATGTTTTATGAGGTGTCTTTTATGAGTTTAGCTATTCAGACCGATGATCTGACAAAGCATTACGGCAGCCAGGTGGGCTGCCGGCAGATTGACCTTTCTGTTGGCAGGGGGCAGATATTCGGCTTTCTGGGACCAAACGGCGCCGGCAAAAGCACCCTGGTTAAAATGCTGGCGGGGCTGATAAAACCCACTTCGGGCACCGCCGCCATCCTGGGTGAGCGACTGGGTAACATTGGGGTCAGGAGAAAAATAGGCTACCTGCCGGAAAATTTCAGCTGCCATGAATGGCTTACCGGAAGGCAGTTGCTGGAGTTCCACGCCTCCCTTTACAAAATGGACCGGGGAACCCGATCCCGCCGCATACCCCTGGTAATGGACTTGGTGGGAGTTTCCGGGGCTGCGGGGAAAAAGGTGAAGACATACAGCAAGGGCATGAGGCAGAGGCTTGGTATGGCCAGTGCGCTTTTGCCCGATCCGGATCTGCTTTTTCTGGATGAGCCCACTTCGGCACTGGACCCTCTGGGACGACGGGAGGTTAGGGAAATACTGGTGGGGTTAAGGGAAAGGGGTAAAACCATTTTCTTAAACAGTCACCTTCTCAGCGAGGTGGAGATGATCTGCGACCGGGTGGCCTTTATCAGGGGCGGCAGGATTATTGCCCAGGGAGATCCCGGTGAGATGGGCGCCGACCATATGGTGGTGGAGCTTCAGCTTCAAAATTTAACCGGGGGGCTGCTGGATAAGATTAAAGCCTCTGCCAGGATAATAAGCTCAGGGGGTAACACCGTCAGGGTTGCTGTGGCCAATAAAGAGGAGATCCCGGCATTGGCCGAGGTCGTTGTAAGGGGTGGGGGCAGGTTGTACAGGCTGGCCCATGAAAAGGTTTCCCTGGAGGAGATTTTTATAAGCCTAAACAAGGAGGGAGATTAACCTTGTTTACCATTTTCCGGTTCACTTTTCGCGAGTTTTTCACCCGAAAAGTACTGCTGGTGTCACTGATAATGGCGGCGGTGTTCCTGGGGCTTTACTGGACCGGTGTTTTTTATGCGGTTAGAGATATTGAAAAAGCTCAAAACCAGATGCTGGCCTCGGTGATATATCCACAGTTGCTGCTTTTCGGTTTGTATTTCGGCAGTTTTATAGTGTCTTTCCTGGCCATACTTTCCTCTGCCGGGATCATATCTTCCGAGGTGGAAAGCGGAGTAATCCAGGCTGTAATACCAAAGCCCGTCAGCAGGAGCGAGATAGTTCTGGGGAAGTTCCTGGGCCAGGGTGTTTTTCTGGCAGCTTACGCGGCGCTGCTTTTTGCTGCCATTTACGCTATAATCTATACCAAGACCGGAATGAAGCTGACCGGGAGCGGTGAGGCCGCCCTGCTGTTTTCACTGCAGCCGGTGGTGCTGATGTCGGTAACCTTTCTGCTGTCCGTCCTTACCACCACCGTGGCCAGCGGTATGGTGGCCTTCATGCTCTATGCGGTGGCGGTGGTGGGAGGGGTCATCGAGCAAATCGGCTGGTTTATGAACAATCTGTCTCTGAAAAACGCCGGTATAGTATCCAGCCTGATCATGCCGGTTGATTCCCTTTACAGAAAAATAGTGCATGTTATGCTGCCCCCAGCTTCCAATCCCATGTCGGCGGTGCAGCAAATGGGGCCCTTCGGCAGTTCGGCTGAACCCAGCTTGTGGATGGTCACCTATGCGGCTTTATATATTTTGGCCTTTCTAGGTCTCTCCCTGTACTACTTTGCTGAAAAAGACATATAAACCCGTACAGATTATACATCCTGGCGATAAAAACTCCGGCCGCAACTCCTGATAAACCCTGGGAGGACTAAGACTGAGGAGGCACCTGCCAGGCGGCATGGTCCTTTCCGGGTTTGTATACAAGGAAATTCTGCTGATTCCCCTTTTTTATCTTGAAGATCATATGAACCAGGCGGTTTCCCTGGATCGGACGGGCAGTCTGTCCACCGGTCGGATCGACCAACGTCACTTTTAATAAGTCATACCTGTTTCCCCCGGAATCTGTTATATACCACTGGTCCGGGGCCGGGTCGCCTGATTTTTCAGGGATAACCAGAGGGATAACCAGGAATTGGCTTCCTCCTTCGGCCATAACTTTATTGTTGGCCAGGGAAAGTGTCTCGGTGTAGGACACCCTTCCTCCCGGAGCGGCCATAAGGGTAATGCCGTTAACACTGGCGGGTTCGCCGGCCTGCAGTTGCTTTTCGGGAAGAAAAGGCTTTTGTTTTCGGCTTTCGACGGGGTTGGAGGTTAGCCAGTAGTACAGGAAGAAAAAGGCAGGTCCGATTAGTATCAGCCAGATCCAGTAGTTGAATGCCCTTTTGTCCGGTCGGGTGTTTTGCTTGTTTTTTTTGTCTGCGGTCAAATAATATCCACCCCCCGGTGCCTTGTGGAAGGTTATAGGTCATTATGAAACAAGAGGCGTCATTTGTCAATGATGCCAGGCCGTATACAATTCAATATTTCTTGGCATAATTTGAGGGTCTGGCAGGGAAACTAAAATTGGTTAAATGCTATGAGATGCGGAGGTGCCAATTGTGAAGATGGAAGTTGACCAGGATTTGTGTATCAGCTGCGGAGCCTGTGTTGATGTCTGCCCAGAGGTGTTCGGCTGGAATAATGATGACAAGGCCAAGGTATCGGTGGATGAGATTCCTCAGGAATACGATGATTCTTCCCATGAGGCGGCCGAAGGCTGTCCCACCAACGCCATCAGGGAGATTTAAAAAAGAGCAAGCAAATAAGGAATGCCTTGTCTAAACTCTGTATTCTTTTTGTTCTCGGTGTTCCCAGTGGCTAAAAGGGCGCTTTTGTCCTTCTGTTGGTGCGGCGTAAGCGGCATGGGGGTTTGGACTATGAATTCAAGCCAGCCCTCAGGGCGGCTTTTTTCTTGCATTGCTGGAAATAATATCTTTAATTTAGTTTCTTTCCGGAGGGTGTCTTTGTCCAGGATTAGGGTTATGCATGTGATAAGGCCTTCGGCGGGTGGGATAAAAAATCATCTGCTGACACTGATTGAACACTCGGATCAGAAAAAATTTGAGCATATGGTGGTTTGCCCGGCGGGGGAAATGGCCAAAGCCTTCACCGGGGCGGGAATAACCACCTATGAAATTCCTTTGAGAGGAGAAATTTCTCCGGCCTTTGAACTATCGGCGATTAAAATGCTGGTATGGCTGTTCAGGACAAACCGGGTGGACATCTCCCACTGCCACGGGTCAAAAGCCGGGCTGGTGGGGCGATTGGCGGCCAGGCTGGCCGGTGTTCCCGCCGTGGTTATGACGGTGCATAATTCTATTCTCCACGATCACTTTCCACCATGGAAAAAATTGATGTATTCTCAGTTCGAAGGTTTTCTGGCCGGTTTTACCCACAGGATTATCACCGTTTCACAGGCCCTGGGCTGCGAAATAATTAGCCGGGAAAGAATCAGTCCTGAAAAAGTTGTTACTATATATAACGGCATTTCCCCTGAACAATTCTGCCTGGGGGCGGACAGGGAATATTTACAGAAAACCACCGGCATTCCGGCCGGTGTCAGGATTGTGGGGACGGTGGCCAGGCTGGCGCCGCAAAAGGGGGTAATTAACTTTATCAGGGCGGCGGCCGAACTGTCGGCCGGCTCCCACGGTCTGGCCTTTTTGGTGGTTGGTGAGGGGCCTCTGAGGGCGATCCTGGAAAGGGAGGCAGGGGCCCGGAAGCTGACAGGAAAACTCTTTTTTGCCGGGGATAGGCAGGACGTAAGAAAAATAGTGCCTTGCCTGGATGTATTTGTGCTGGCCTCACTGACCGAGGGACTGCCGCTGACAGTGCTGGAGGCCATGGCCTGCCGCCGCCCGGTGGTGGCCTCCAGGGTGGGTGGAATTCCTGAAATTATAACTGACGGGGTCAGCGGTTTACTGGTTGATCCCGGAGATGTTACCGCACTGGTCTCGGCTGTCCGAAGGCTGCTTAACGATGAAGGCATGTCCCGGAGAATGGGAAATGAGGGTCATAACAGGGTAATGCAGTTGTTCACTGCCCGGAAAATGGCCCGGGACACCGAAGAAATATATGCCCAACTGATTTGCGGCACGTTTGGTGATAAGCAATGTGCTCTGGAGGGTGGAAATTGAGGATCAGATTATTTATGCCGCTGTTGATAATATTGGTTATAACAGGGTATGTGGCGCTGATCCAAACCGGGGTGATATCGCCTGCGGTTGAGGAGGCCCTGCCGGTATCCCGGAACTGGTCTGCCGCCCATTTTGAAGTCCCGGCCAGTCCCGGCAGAGTGATTATGGTGATTATGGATTATCTTCAGATAATGGATTTAACCGGGGAAATGCCTCCCAATCTGGCCAGGCTGGCCTCCGAGGGGGCCATCGCTTTGATGAACGCCAATACAGGAGGAAGCATAATCCCCGAAAATACCCATGCCACCATGGGCTGGGGATCCCATGCAGCGGCAAACAATACTGCCGCACAGGTGTTTGCGGCTTCCGAGAAGGTGGAAAAAGGTACAGCTTCTGACGAGTACCTGCGCAGAACAGGCTTTCTTCCTCCGAAAGACAGTCTGGTATATCTGGATATAGCCCGTCTTGGTCTGATCAATAAAAAAAACGGGCCTGCTGTTGTTCCCGGGGCACTGGGCGACAGGCTGCATGAGGCCGGGTACAGAACAGCTGTGCTGGGCAACTCCGATGATCATGTCGGTCCCGGCAGGCAGGCTGTTTCCATAGTCATGGACGGCCGGGGCATTGTTGATGCGGGGTCGGTCAGCAATGGGGTAACCCGGCGGGAAAAAGAATTTATCGGAGGCATCAGCACCGATTATGAAGGAATACTGGAAGAGTATGAAAAGCTTCCCGCAGATGTAAAGCTTGTGGCCGTTGACCTGGGTGATTTGAGCAGACTGCAGCGCGCCCGGGAGTACATGGATCGGGAACACTGGAGCAGCTGGCGGGCCAGGATTATTTTAAGGGCCGACCATTTCCTGGGCAACCTGATGGGGCGGGTTGATAAAAACAGGGATTTAATTATGCTTGTATGTCCCACACCGGGGGATAACGGTGATAAAAAGGACAGGCTGTCGCCGGTGCTGATGTGCGGCGGGGGGGTGACCGGGGGGCTTTTGGTAACTCCCACCACCAGGAGGCCGGGGATTATAATGAATGTGGACATAGCGCCCACCGTGCTTAATTATCTGGGCTTATCCCGGCCCGAAAACTTCACCGGCCAGCCGGCCCTGGTGATTCCCGGATCCTTTGGAATTAAGTCACTGGCTGATATGTACCGGATTCTGGAGGTGGTATATGAGGCCAGGCCATTTATACAGAAGGGTTATGTTATGTTTCAGCTTTTTCTGCTGGCTGTGTCCCTATGCTTTATTTTCCTGAAGAAAAGTGGAAAGGATTATCTGAAGCCCTTCTTCCTTTCGGTCATGGCGGTTCCCCTGTCCTATCTTCTGGCTCCTTTGCTGCCCCCCGGGGGGATAGCCGCCCTGGGGTTATCGGTGATTGCCATCACGTTGTTTTTAGCCTTTGCATCCTTATCCGTGTATAAAAGATGGGGGATTGATTCCTTTCTTTTTATTTGCGCAATCACCATGACGGCTATATCCGCTGATATCGTGGCCGGATCGCCTCTTCAGAGAGTGTCGGTGCTGGGGTATGACCCCATTGTGGGGGCGAGGTTTTACGGACTGGGGAATGAATACATGGGTGTGCTCATAGGGTCTACCCTGGTGGGCACCACGGCGCTGATTCAGGCGGTGTACCCAAAGTATAGGTTTATTATCCCGGCGTCCGGGGCTGTATACCTTTTTATCACCTATCTGGTGGCCGCCCCTCAGCTGGGTACCAACGTGGGAGGCACGCTGGCTGCCGCCTCCGCCTTTCTGGTTACATACTTATTAATAAGGGGTATAAGCATTAACTGGCGCCGGGTTTCGGCCATAGTGTGCGCCGTGGCCCTGGTAGCCCTGGCCTTTATCTTATACGACTCCGGCAGACCCCCTCAGTTTCAGTCCCATATCGGAAGAACGACCGAACTTATTAACCGGGGGGGGCTGGATGTGGTGGCCGGAATAATCAGCCGGAAGTCCGAGATGAATATAAAGCTGATCAGATATACCGTGTGGAGCAGGATTTTTCTGGCCAGCCTGGCCATGCTGGCCTTGCTTTTCTACAGGCCCAAGGGGGTTATGGAGGGCTTAAGAAACAGAAACCCTTACTTGTTCAGGGGTCTGGTGGGGGTGATCACGGGTAGCATTGTGGCCTTCATCTTTAATGATTCCGGTGTGGTGGCGGCGGCCACCACCATGATATTCGGGGCTCCCCCCCTAATTTATCTTGTTTTGGAGGAAATGGAAGGAAGATGCGGGGAGCGGGTGTAATATTATTCTTATACTGTAATTCTTTCCTGTCGGAAGACAGGAGACAGGAGACAGAATTCAGAATACATACCAACATGCCGCTGACGCGGCACCATCAGTACTAAAATATAGTGTTTTTCTATGTTTTGCTTGCTAATCATAGCTGAGAGCTGACGGCTGATTGCTTACAGCTATTTTCAGAGTAGTTTTAGGAGGATGAGGAACGTGCAGATAGGCAGATTTTCCCTGGGGGACAGGGTTTTTCACGGTATTGTGGAGGGGGACCGGGTATCGGAGATTTATGACCCCTTTGAAGGCAGCAGCCCCACAGGTAAGGTGTACGGTATTGACGGGCTGAAGGTAATGGCCCCCTGTACGCCGGGGAAGGCGGTTTGCGTGGGGCTGAATTACAGGGAGCATGCCCTGGAGCTGGGGCTTGATCTTCCGGAAGAGCCGGTGCTGTTTATGAAACCGCCCAGCGCCCTGGTGGGCCCCGGCGATTTTATAGAATACCCTGAGATGAGCCGGAGAGTTGACTTTGAGGCCGAGCTGGCCGTGGTTATGGGATCTCGCTGCAAAAGCGTTGGCGTTGAAGAGGCCCCCCGTTATATACTGGGCTATACCTGCGCAAACGATGTTACAGCCAGGGATCTGCAGAAAAAGGATGGCCAATGGACCAGGGCAAAGTGCTTTGACACTTTTCTTCCTCTGGGACCGTATATTGTTACTGATATAGATCCTGACAAGCTTGATATAACACTGTATCTAAACGGTGAAATAAAGCAAAAATCCAATACCGGGGATCTTATATTTAAAACCGGAGAACTGGTGAGCTTTATTTCCAGGGTTATGACCCTTAATCCCGGGGATGTTATACTTACAGGCACCCCTTCGGGTATAGGCCCCATGGATAGGGGTGACATTGTGGAGGTGGTGATCCAGTCAGTGGGAAGTCTCGTCAACACCGTAAAATAATGTGGATTGACATTGACAGTTAAGCCAAAATTTTGTTGACAATCTTTGATATTATGCTAAAATTGAATTTGGTTGGAATTGGCCTACCTTCTGAAAAGAGGGGTTGCCGGTTCCAACATATTTATGCTGTAAAGGGGGAAGATAATGTAATGAAACCATTGGGCCGCCATGTTCTGGCTGAGATTTATGGGTGCGAATTCGATGTCCTGAACGACATCAAGAAGGTTGAAAGCATAATGGTTAACGCAGCACTGGAAGCCGGTGCCGAGGTTAGAGAATTTGTGTTTCATAAATTCAGCCCGCAAGGGGTAAGTGGTGTGGTTGTGATTTCAGAATCGCACCTGGCCATCCATACGTGGCCGGAGCTGGGCTACGCGGCCGTGGACGTGTTCACATGCGGAGACAAAGTGGACCCATGGGATGCCTGCAATTATCTGACCGAGAATTTCTGTGCCACACATATGACAGCAAAGGAAACCATGAGAGGTGTGATTCCACCGGGAGTAATTCCGCAGGCAGCCGTAAATCTATAGGAGGGATATTTATTAGTACCCGGCTGAATTCAAGTCAGTAAGCCTTGCTTCAAATATTTTTTTGGAGTGAGGCTTACTGCTGTTATGGACCAAATTTGGCCCATGGGGAGGAAATAGTGACTCCGCCTAGAATATATATTTTTTTAGGGGATAAAAGGGGGGAGCCTGTTGCGCGACATATATTGCCCCATAGAAGGGGATCTATTGAGGGTACGGGATAGGATGAACAGACATTATAATATAAGGGCCGGGAACTTAGATAATTTTGCCTACCTGGAAAAGTATACGGAAGACTTATGTCCGGCGCTGGTGCTTTTTACCGCCAGGATGTACGGGGGAATTACCGACAGGGTGGTATCACTGGCTCAGGTATTTCAGTTTATTCACCTGGCCTCCCGGGTGCACTACAATATCAATGAGGACTGGCAAATTAAGGAAAACAACTGCTCCGACCCCAGGGACGGTTGTCAGTACCCTGTACTGGTGGGTGATTACCTGTACGGAAGGTTCTTTACAACGCTTTGTGAAGCGGACATTATGGATTACCTGGACCCCCTTGCGGAGATCATCTGCATGATTAATGAAGGGGGCATTATAAGGCTTAAAAACCAGCCCGGTGGAATGGTCAGGGCTGGCGCCAGGCGGGAGATTATCCGGCTGGAGCTGGCCGAGCTGCTGGCAGGCTGCTGCAAAATAGGCGGACAGTTGGCCGGAGCCGGCCAGGAGTGCCAGCTTCATCTATATAAGTTTGGATTTTCTCTGGGTATGGCGGTGGGTATGATTAACAATGAAATGTACGATCAGGCCGACTCTTATTTCAAGGAGGCCCTGTTTTCCCTGGAAAGCCTTACGCCGGTTAAGAACAGGGACGACCTGAAGGGGTTGGTGCTGTTCCTCAGAAACACTAACACAGATAGCAGGAAAATGGTTTGCTGAGGTGGAGAGGGGAAAATTATAATGGTTCACATACCGGATAGGTACAGCAGTAAGGAAGAATACGTTCATGACATTTTTTCCAGCATAGCTCACCGGTATGACTTTTTGAACACCACAATGAGCTTTAACAGAGATAAATACTGGAGAAGATTTGCCGTTTCCAGGTGCGCTTTGAAACCGGGGGGGAAAGGGCTGGATGTCTGCTGCGGAACCGGTATGCTGGCCATCGAGCTGGCCCGGGCGGTGGGCGCTGAAGGGGAAGTGGTGGGGCTGGACTTCTGCCAGAACATGCTGGACATGGCGGTGCCGAATATTGAAAGAACCCCCTTCAAGTCCATGATCAGCCTGGTACGGGGAAATGCCACCGACCTTCCCTTTGCGGACAATTCCTTTGACTGCGCCACCATAGGTTTTGCCTTGAGAAACGTGCCCGATATAGAAAAGACCATTCGAGAGATGGCCAGGGTGGTTCGGCCCGGAGGCATGGTGGTTTCGCTGGAGCTTTCAAAGCCCAGCGCCCCTGTGTTCAAACAGGCCTATTACCTGTATTTCGATCATATTGTCCCCATACTGGGCAAGCTGGGTATAGGGAAAGAGGGACCGTACAGTTACCTGCCGGAATCCCTGAAAGCTTTTCCTCACCAATCGGAGATAAGGAATATTTTTGAGCGGGAGGGGCTTCTGCATTCCTGCTACCATGAATTGACCGGTGGAATAGTCACCGTCCACCAGGGCACCGTGGCCTGAAACCCCCTGAAAACAGCTATAAGCCGTAAGCTATAAGCTATAAGCTATAAGCTTTATTAGCCACAGAGGTCACAGAGAACACAGAGCTTAAAAAGAACACAAAGTATGAAATAGGCCGGTTGAAGAAGGTTTAAATTATAATATAAAAACCCCCCTATAATACATGCCAATTCAGATTACTGTCAGAGGAAGTCTTTTGAAACGCTTTTAACGGAAAATGGTAAATTAAAGAGAACTGTATTTTCTTAAGCGTTATAAACTTCTCTGTGTCCTCTGCGTCATCTGTGGCAAAAAAAAATTATTATTACATGCATTTTTTCATCCTCCGTAGTGCTGCGTTAACGCATGTGATTCTGAATTTTGTTTTTAGAGGTGTATTTATGGCATATAGGGACTTGCGTCAATTTATAGAGGACCTGGAAAAGCGGGGACTGCTAAAGAGGATAAAAACCGAGGTTGACGCCAATCTGGAAATAACGGAGATTACAGACCGTGTCAGTAAAAAAGGCGGCCCGGCTCTGCTTTTTGAAAATGTCCGGGGCTACAGCATGCCGGTGCTTACCAATGCCTTCGGTTCGGAGGAAAGAATGAACCTGGCCCTGGGAGTTGACTGCCTGGATCATATAGGTCAGGAGATAATGAATATTATTCAGCCCCCTGAGCTGCCCACAACCTTCATGGATAAACTTAAGGCGCTGCCAAAGCTGGCCCAGCTTTCTTCTTTTCTTCCCAAAACGGTAAAATCCGGACCCTGCAAGGAAGTAATCATCAAGGTCAATCCAGATATGGGAGAAATGCCGGTGCTGAAGTGCTGGCCTCTGGATGGCGGTCCTTTTATAACGCTTCCGCTGGTTTTTACCAAAGACCCGGAAAGTGGCCGCAGAAATGTGGGTATGTACCGCATGCAGGTGTTCGACGGCGCAACCGCCGGAATGCACTGGCACATGCACAAGGATGGGGCCGATCACCTGAGAAAGCTGCCTGCTGATCAGCGGCGTTTTCCGGTGGCCGTGGCTTTAGGCGCCGACCCGGCGGTGATATATTCAGCCACTGCGCCTCTGCCTCCGGCAGTGGATGAAATTTTATTCGCCGGATTTCTCCGCAAGGAGCCGGTGGAAATGATCCGGTGTGAAACCGTGGACCTGGAGGTTCCGGCCCACTCGGAGATAGTGCTGGAAGGATATGTGGACCCACTGGAAAAGAAGGTGGAAGGTCCCTTTGGAGATCATACCGGCTATTATTCCCTGGCCGATGAATACCCTGTTTTTCATCTGACCTGTATCACCAGGCGAAAGAGTCCCATATATCCGGCCACCATAGTGGGCAGGCCGCCCATGGAGGACGCCTGGCTGGGCAAGGCCACCGAGCGCATTTTCCTTCCCATGATCCGCATCGTTCTTCCCGAGGTGCAAGACATGAACATGCCCTTTGAGGGTGTTTTTCACAACTGCGTGATAGTATCCATCAGAAAAAGGTATCCGGGCCACGCCAGGAAGGTCATGAGCGCCCTCTGGGGAATGGGGCTGATGATGCTGGCCAAGCTGATCATAGTGGTGGATCATGATGTCGATGTGCAAAACCTCTCGGAAGTTGCCTGGAGAGCATTCAACAACATTGACGCCAGGAGGGATGTTGAAATAGTGGAAGGTCCCCTGGACGCCCTGGACCACTCCTCCCCCATGCCTCATTACGGGGCCAAGATGGGAATAGACGCCACCAAAAAGTGGTCTGGAGAGGGGCATCTCCGGGAATGGCCCCAAGACATTGCCATGAGTCCCGAGGTCAAGGCCATGGTGGACAGGAAGTGGGGTTCCTATGGCATTTAAAAAAATGAGGATTTTTCTGGAAATGATCAAGATTGAGCACACTCTTTTTGCGCTGCCTTTTGCCTACACCGGGGCCATGCTGGTGGAAAAAAGAATACCCTCCGGACATGACCTGATCTGGATCACCCTGGCCATGGTGGGGGCCAGAACGGCCGCCATGTCACTGAACCGGATTATAGACCGGCATATTGACGCCAGAAACCCGCGTACAGCCAACCGCGCCATACCCAGGGGATTGCTGTCTTCCCTGGAGGTCTGGTTTTACGTTGTTATCTCTTTCGCGCTGCTTATGGTATCGTCCTACAAGCTCAGCCCTTTGGCTTTCAAGCTTTTTCCGGTGGCCGTGGCAGTACTTTTTTTGTATCCATATACCAAGCGCTTTACCTGGGCCTGCCACCTGATACTGGGCGCGGCCTTGGGACTGGCGCCTCTGGGGGCATGGATTGCCATATCAAATCAGATTGATCCGGCCCCCCTGTTGCTGGCGGCGGGGGTGACCTTCTGGGTAGCCGGGTTTGACATTATTTACGCCTGCGACGACTATGACTTTGACCGTCTGGATGGGATTCATTCCATACCCGCCCGTTTTGGGATAAGAATCGGCTTGCGGATTTCGGCGTTTTTCCATGTGCTGGCCATGGTTTTCTTCATGGCCGTTGCCTGGGTGCTGAAACTGGGTATTTTCTATCTTGCCGGGATGCTGCTGGTGACGGCGCTGCTTTTCTACCAGCACCGATTGGTAAGGCCCGGGGATCTTTCCAGATCCGGAATGGCTTTTTTCAATCTCAACGCCGGTTTAAGCGCAGCCACATTTTTATTCACATTGCTGGATTTATTGGCTTATAGCTGAGAGCTGACGGCTGATTGCTGACAGCTATTTTGAGAGAAAGGAGAAATGCCCGGTGCGGACTTATTACAAGAATAGCAGCCTTGAAGATATTGCGCATAAGGTGGAGACCGGCCAGAGGCTTTCCGGAGAAGACGGTTTGCGCCTCTTGAAATCCAGCCATTTACTTGAACTGGGAAGAATGGCGGATCTGGTCAGACAGAGGAAGCACGGGGACAGGGTTTATTTTATACTGAACAGGCACATAAACCATACCAATGTGTGCGTGAACAGGTGTAAGTTCTGCGCCTTCGGCAGGGATGAGGACAATCCCGGATCCTATACCCTGACCCTGGATGAAATTGAGAGAAAGGCTTATGACTACAGGGGCCGGGGCATTACTGAAATTCATATAGTGGGCGGTCTCAATGAAAAGCTGGGATTGGACTACTATTGCGAAATGCTGAAAAGAGTTCGCCTGGCACTGCCCGGTGTAATAATACAGTCTTTCACGGCGGTGGAGATCGATTACCTGGCCCGGATAAATAATACTTCGGTGGAAAAAGTGCTTTCGGAATTGAAAGAGGCCGGGCTTGATTCTTTGCCTGGCGGAGGGGCCGAGGTATTTTCCCCCAGGGTCCGGGAGCTTATCTGTCCTAAGAAAATGAGCGGGCAAAGATGGCTGGAGGTGCATCAGGCCGCCCACAGCCTTGGCATGCGCACCAATGCCACCCTTCTTTACGGTCATGTGGAAACCATGGAGGAGAGGATTGACCATTTGGTAAAACTGCGGAACCTACAGGACATTACCGGGGGCTTTCTGGCCTTCATACCTCTGGCCTTTCATCCCAGGAACACCCAGTTGGATCATCCGGGAAAGTCCGGAACCACAGGTTATGACGACTTGAAAATGCTGGCGGTATCTAGGTTGATGCTGGATAATTTCGACCATATAAAGGCCTTTTGGATAATGATTGGTCCTAAGATTGCCCAGGTTTCACTGTCCTTCGGGGTTAACGATCTGGACGGAACGGTGGAGGAAGAAAAGATAGTGCATGATGCCGGGGCCGAAACCGATCAAAGACTGCCCGGTGAAGAAATAATCCGGATGATTAAGGCGGCGGGAAGAGTTCCGGCGGAAAGGGACACTCTTTATAATATTATCAGGGAGGGCTTCTAGGTGGGTATAAGATTGGGACAGGTTGAATACCTAAACTGCCTGCCGGTATATCACGCCCTGGAGGAAGGCCTGCTGGAATTTACCGGAAGCTTTGTTAAAGGGATTCCTACCCGGCTGAACAGAATGCTCCTGGAGGGCCGCCTGGATGTTGCTCCCATTTCCTCCATCGAGTATGCCAGGAACAGGGACAAGTGTATCATATTGCCTGACATATCCATCAGCGCAGACGGCAGGGTGGCCAGCATACTGCTTTTCAGCAGGTGCCCGGTGACCGAGCTGGAAGGAAAAAACATAGCCGTTACGACATCTTCGGCCACATCGGTGGTTCTTTTAAGAATACTGGCGGAACACTATTTTCATGTGGACGTTGAGTTTTTGCCCCAGGAGCCCGGATTGAAAAAAATGCTGGAAAAGGCCGACGGTGCCTTTTTAATCGGGGACGACGCCATGCTGGCCCACAAAATGGTGCTGGAAGAGGGAATGGATCTGGTGGTTACCGATCTGGGAGAGGTCTGGAAGCAGCTCACAGGAGAAAAGATGGTTTATGCCGTCTGGGCTGTACGGAAAGATTTTGCCCTGGATTACCCCGGGGAGGTTGATGGCCTGTGCAAGCTCCTGGTTGCCTCCAAAGACCTGGGCATGTCAAACATAGCTGCGATTATAAAAAAGTCCCACAGAGCCACAGGGCTGCCAATACCTCTGCTGGAGGACTACTTCAGGACCATCAGGTATGATTTTGACGCAGACTACAGGCGATCTCTGACACTATTTTATGATTATGCCTATAAGAGCGGAATTGTGGAAGACCGTACCAGGCTCTGCGTTTGGGGTGAAAACAATGAATAAGCCCGACCGGCTGCTGGACAAAGCTGTGGCCGGCCAGCGGCTCACCCTGGAAGAGGGAGTGGAAATATATAAACACTGCGATCTGGTACAACTGGGATCAGCGGCTGATATAACACGGCGTCGGCTTCATCCGGAAAATCTGGTTACCTTTATCATTGACCGCAATATAAACTATACCAATGTCTGTGTCAGCAAGTGCAGATTCTGCGCCTTTTACAGGGATGGGAACCACCCGGAGGCCTACGTCATATCAAAAGAGGAACTGTTTCAGAAGATAGAGGAAACCCTGGAGGTTAACGGGACGGCCGTTATGATCCAGGGAGGACTTCATCCTGAACTTGGTCTGGACTATTACCTGGACATGCTGTCATCCATAAAAAAACACTACAGCATACACATACATTCCTTTTCTCCCCCGGAGATAGTTCATATGGCCAACACATCGGGCCTCGGGGTAGGAGAAGTTATCCGGAAACTCAGGGGGGCCGGGCTGGACTCCCTTCCGGGAGGAGGGGCTGAGATACTGGTGGACAGGGTCCGGCAGGAGGTAAGCCCCGGCAAGATTTCCTGGAAGCAGTGGCTGGAAGTTATGCGGGAAGCCCACCGTCAGGGAATGAAAACAACTGCCACCATGATGTTTGGTCACATTGAAACAGTGGAGGAAAGGATACTTCACATGGTCAGAGTGAGGGAGGCCCAGGATGAAACCGGAGGATTCACGGCATTCATTCCCTGGAGCTTTCAGCCGGGAAATACCCGGTTGGCGGACGCCCCCCGGGCCACCGGGGTGGACTACCTGAAGACCCTGGCAGTGGCCAGGATCATGCTGGACAACATTCCCAACATACAGGCCTCGTGGGTGACCCAGGGCGCCAAGATGGCCCAGGTGGGACTGGCTTTCGGAGCCAATGACTTTGGCAGCACAATGCTGGAAGAAAATGTTGTCCGGGCAGCCGGAGTCACCTATCGGGTTCCCCTTGAAGATATTGTCCGGTCCATCAGGGACGCCGGCTTCAGGCCCGCCCAGAGGACCACTTTTTATAAAGTTGTGAGGGAATACTGATTTTGAAAGAATTCAGAACTCAGAACTTAGAATATGGAGGGTATTCCTGATAAGAATTCTCACAGTGATTCATAATTTGGTGCCGCATTAGCGGCATGTAAGTATGACAGTCGCCCGCAGGGCGGCTTTTTTCTTTGTCTCGGCTTGCGCAATTATGGGAAATTAAACTATAATTTGTAGGATAGTTCCCCATGCAGGTTACCGCACCATAGGCCAATGAGTAAACTTGATTTTTAAAAGCCTGTAAGGAACGCTTAAACTTCTGAGTCCTGAGTTCTGAGTTCCGACAGAATAAGGTCTTCAGTATTAGATGTAGTGTCGGAGGTTGTAACATATGATCGTTGATAAGTCCCTTCTCAGGGAAATACCAAAGGTGGATGAGGTGCTGAAGCTGCCGGGGGTACAAAATCTTGCCGGAGTATATCCCAGGGAACTGGTGGTTGAGTCGGTGAGAAGAATACTTGACGAAATAAGGCAGGATATACTGGAAGGCACAAAAGCCCATCAGGAACTGAACAAATGGAGCTATCCCGACAGCCTGGCCGCCAGGATAGCTGAGAAGCTGGAAAGGATAATCAGGCCTAACCTCAGAAGAGTTATCAACGCCACCGGGGTTGTTCTGCACACCAACCTGGGGCGGGCCGTTTTGTGTCCGTCGGCCATAGAGGCGGTGCGCATGGCGGCCTCGGGATATAGTAACCTGGAACTGAATCTGGAAAGCGGAAAAAGGGGATCCCGATATGATTCGGTGGAGGACCTTCTTAAAAGACTAACCGGGGCACAGTCTTCTCTGGTGGTAAATAATAATGCCGCTGCAGTATTGCTGGCCCTTAGCACCCTGGCCAGGGGAAGGGAAGTAATAGTTTCCAGGGGGCAGATGGTGGAAATAGGCGGTTCCTTCCGTATTCCGGAGGTTATGGAACAAAGTGGAGCCATATTAAGAGAGGTTGGGTCCACCAATAAAACCCACCCCGCTGATTACGGCAAGGCTATAAATGATAAAACGGCGCTTCTTTTACATGTTCACACCAGTAATTACAGGATTGTGGGATTTACCAGGGAAATAACGGTGGATGAGCTTGTTGATCTGGGAAGTGAAGCCGGTCTTCCGGTTATGAGCGACCTGGGAAGCGGATCTATTATTAACATGGACTATCTGGGGCTGCCTTATGAGCCCACGGTGCAGCAGACCATCCAATCCGGCGCCGGTGTGGTGACTTTCTCAGGGGATAAGCTCTTAGGAGGGCCCCAGGCCGGGATTATAGTGGGCAAAAAGGAATTCATCGACAGAATGAAGAAGAACCCGCTGACCAGGGCCGTCAGAATTGACAAGATGACGGTGGCTGCCCTGGAGGCCACCTTGAGAGAATACCTGGATATAAAGGCAGCCTTGCAGAATATACCTACACTTCGAATGATCAGCTACGATGAAAAACTGCTGCAAAAAAGATGCGGGGTTTTGCACGGCCTTTTGAAGGATGCAGTTGATGGAATGGCGCTTATTGCTTTGGAAAAGGGCCAATCGGCAGTGGGGGGCGGGGCTATGCCCACGGCCGACCTGCCCGGCTGGCTGGTTTCGGTCAGACCGCTGAACATGCCGGTGGAGGCGCTGGCAGACCGGCTAAGGAACGGAGATCCGGCAGTAATGGGCAGGGTTCAGGAGGACTCTTTATTGCTGGATGTAAGGACACTGTTAAAAGATGAAGACATAATACTTGCCGGCGCCGTGGCTGCCGCCATGGGCAGGGAGGGATCAGATTGAAGGGCCTGATAATAGGAACAGCCGGGCACGTTGATCACGGTAAAACAATGCTGGTAAAGGCCCTGACCGGTTTGGACACCGACAGGCTGAAAGAGGAGCAGGAGAGGGGTATATCTATTGAGCTGGGCTTTGCCTTCTTAACCCTGCCTGGGGGAAGAAAGGCCGGAATTGTTGATGTTCCGGGTCACGAAAGGTTTATTAAAAACATGCTGGCCGGAGTGGGCGGCATGGACATGGTTATGCTGGTCATTGCCGCCGACGAAGGGGTTATGCCCCAGACCAGGGAGCATATGGACATTATCCAACTGCTGCAGGTGACACACGGTATTGTGGTGCTGACCAAGGTAGACATGGTGGACCAGGATTGGCTGGCCCTGGTTAAGGAGGAAGTAACCGGGTTCCTGAAAGATACTGTACTGGAAGGCGCACCGCTGGTAGAGGTTTCTTCGGTTACCGGCAGCGGTATAGATCGGCTCAAGCAATTGCTTGCCCTTATGGCTGACAAGGTGGAAAGCAGGTCCGTCGAGGGCCCCATGAGGCTTCCCGTGGACAGGGTGTTCTCGGTTACCGGATTCGGCACCGTAGTGACCGGAACACTGATTTCCGGCAGCGCGGGTATAGGAGATTCAGTGGAAATAATGCCCGGCAGGATTACCTCCCGGATAAGAAATGTCCATGTGCACGGGCAGAAGGTTGAAAGGGCGGTGGCCGGGCAGCGGGCGGCTGTAAATGTGGCCGGGCTTGAGGTGGAACAGATACCCAGGGGCAGCGTTGTGGCGGCCGTGGGTTATTTAAAGCCTACATACAGGCTGGATGTGCGGCTTCATTTGCTTAATGCCGCAAAGGTGCTGAAAAACCGGGCAAGGGTAAGGCTATACCTGGGTACCGCCGAATTATTCGGCAGAGTTATACTATTGCAGGAAGATGATTTGGAGCCGGGCAAATGGACTTACGCTCAGCTTGAACTGGAGGAAAAGGCCGTGGCGCTCAGGGGCGACCGCTTCGTTATGCGATCATACTCCCCTATGAGAACCATAGGAGGCGGCAGCATTATCGACACCAGGCCCGGGAAGCACAAGAGGTTCAGGGAAGATGTAATAGAGGCTATAGCCACAAAGGAAAGGGGCACCCCGGAAGAACTGGTGCAGCAGATGCTAAAAGGCAAAGCCGCTATGTTCACGGCGGGGGAAATATGCGCCGCCACAGGACTTAATGAAAGTGAAACCGGAAAAACATTGAAGGATCTGGAGCACAGCGGCGCCGTTTGCCATATGGAAGGTGAGGGCGCAGGGTACTATTCGGATGGGGATTTGTACAGAAAGTGGACCCAGGAAGTAATGGCCATCATCCAGGGTTATCACAGAGAATACCCCTTAAGGCAAGGTTATCCCAAAGAAGAGTTGAGATCAAGGAAATTCAGCGGGCTGAATTCAAAGCAGTTTCAGTCCCTTATACAATACATGGATTCCGCCGGGGTGATCACTTCCGGGGCCACAACCGTTTCAGACCCCGGATTCCGCTGGGAGCCGGGGTCTGAACTAAAGGAAAAACTGGATATTGTAGAATCAAGTTACCGGGATTCAGCAATGCAGCCCCCGCCGTGGAATGAAATGGCCTCCAAGGCGGGAATGGATGACAAGCTGGCCCCGGAAGCCCTGCACTTCTTCATCAGAAAGGGTATTTTGGTAAAGGTCACAGAAGATATTTATTTCCACCAAAGGGCGCTGGATGAAGCCAGGGAAAAGGTTTCAAACTTTTTCAGATCCAAGGGTGAAATCACAGTGGGTGAGGCCCGGGATCTTTTCAACACCTCCAGAAAATATGCCTTACCTCTGATGGAGTACTTTGACCGGGAAAAGATCACCAGGCGAGAGGGTGATGTCCGTGTCCCCGGCAGGGAGTTGAAGTAAAAATAACCGCCTTGCCGGCGGTGCCGTCTTGCAGACGGCGGAATCCAGAAGCCAGGAGTCAGAAGCCAGAATGGTGACAGGCTGCCTTAAAAGCGACCCTCAAGCGACCCCACAGCGACATGCAGTGAGGGGGAGTGATTTAAGTCCGTGCGGAATGTGCCGGAGGCTGCTACTGTCTCTTAACGACCGAGCCTACGAATTTGGAGGTTAGATGTTGGAAGTCGGAAATCGGATTAAGCTAGAAATGGCTCTGAGGTCGTTTCCTACAAGTTTTCTAACCTCTAACCTCTGGCCTCCCACCTCCAAAATGGTCGGCATTCCGTTGGCGACCGAGTTTAGAGACAGTTGCAGCAGGAGGTAATGCAGGCCGGACTTAAATCGCTCCGCCTACCCATTAGCGGCCATGCAGCGACCCTCAAGCGACCCCCGGAGGAACTAGTGCCGATAAGGCTTTAGCGCTTTAATGTTTTAATGTGGCATATACTTTCCTAAACGATAAAAAA
>LADN01000058.1 GCA_000961585.1 Peptococcaceae bacterium BRH_c4a
AAAAGCGACCCTCAAGCGACCCCACAGCGACATGCAGTGAGGGGGAGTGATTTAAGTCCGTGCGGAATGTACCGGAGGCTGCTACTGTCTCTTAACGACCGAGCCTACGGAATGCCGAGCCGGCTGCAGGACGCAGCCGGAAGCCGGAATCGACGCAAGGACGCGGCGTTGGAGGCGGTCGGCATTCCGTTGGCGACCGAGTTTAGAGACAGTTGCAGCAGGAGGTAATGCAGGCCGGACTTAAATCGCTCCGCCTACCCATTAGCGACAATGCAGCGACCCTCAAGTGACCCAGGAGCGACCCCGGAAAAACTCTGGGCTTGCATAAAAATGCTTTGGTGCTTCAGTGCTTCAGTACTTCAGCGCTTTAATGCTTTAATGTGTCACATACTTTCCTAAGCGGTAAAAAAACAGGCCGGGTTTTTTAATAAACCCGGCCTGTTAACTGTTATTTTTCACGAATGGACCTGACCGTCACCATATATTATATTATTCACAATTTGGCAACCAGGTTGTTTCTGTGTATAACTTCTGTGTAGTCCTGATGTCCCAGTATCTTTTTAATCTCACGGGAATGTCTTCCCATTATTTTCTCAATATCCCGGGCTGCATAATTCACAATGCCCCGGGCTATTTCCCTGCTCTGGGGATCCATAACCGATACTGTGTTGCCCAGATCAAAACTTCCCTCCACTTTAGTGATTCCAGAGGAAAGAAGGCTTTTTCCGCTGTCCAGTATAGCCCTGGCGGCTCCATCGTCTACAAATATTTTACCCTGTATGGAGGAACTGTAGGCTATCCACCTTTTCTTGTTGTCCAGCTTCTCCAGTGGCCAGAAGGCCGTTCCAATCTCCTCGCCGGCCATTATTCTGCGCACCACATCCTTCCGGGAAGCGTTGCCCAGAACCATCACAGCCCCGGAGTGCATGGCAATCTTTGCCGCCTGAAGCTTAGTCATCATGCCGCCGGTGCCAACACTGCTGCCCGACCCTCCGGCAGCCCTCTCCATTTCCCCGGTAATCTCCCTTACCTCGGGAATAAGCCCGGCCCCGTTCATTAATCTTGGGTCTCCGGAGTACAGCCCGTCCACGTCGGAAAGCAGCACAAGCACATCAGCATCCACCAACCCCCCCACCAGGGCGGCCAGGGTATCATTATCACCCAGTTTTATTTCATCAACGGCCACAGTATCGTTTTCATTTATAATTGGTATAACCCTTAGGCTCATCAGTGAATACAGTGTGTTTCGGGCGTTAAGAAACCTCTTGCGGTCAGAAAAGTCCTCTTTGGTCAGTAGAATCTGCCCCACGGTTACTCCATACTCAGCAAATAATTTTTCATATATATGCATGAGCATTCCCTGCCCCACTGCCGCAGCAGCCTGTCTCTCCGGTATATTCTTGGGGCGCCGGGTAAAGCCCAGCCGGTTAAAACCAACCCCCTGCGCGCCTGAAGTAACCAGTATGACATCCAGTCCCCGGTTATTGAGATCGGAGAGCTCTCTGGCCAGAGATTCCATCATAGAAATATTGGGCTTGCCGCTCTGGTAGATCAGAGAACTGGATCCCACCTTTACCACAAGCCTGCCGGCGTTTGTCAAATCTGATCTTACCCTCATATTAACCTCACTAAAAAGAGCTATTCTGAGTACTCGAAGTCAAAATTTCTTATCCTGACCAGGTCCCCATTTTTGGCCCCGGCCTTGCGAAGCGCCTTGTCAATTCCCATTAGATACATTATTCTCTGCAGCCGGCTTAGCCCCTCCTCGTTTTCCAGATCAGTCATGGCCACATGGCGCTCAATTTCCTTACCCCCCACGGTAAAGACACCTTCATGTTTTTCAATGCTAAACCTGGGTTCGGGCCTGTGTACCTCGGCTATATCCTGTTCCCTCGCTTGCGGTTCCTTTGCCGGGATGCTTTCCAGAAGCCGGGAAAGCCTGGTCACAAGCCTGTCCACACCTTCTCCGGTAAGGGCGGAAATGGGAAAGACTTCGTACCTCTCCCCCAGTTCCCTTACTAAAACCTCCAGGTTTTCCCGGGAACCGGGTGCATCCATCTTGTTGGCGGCAACCAGCATGGTTCTTTCCATTAACTCCGGTTTATACAGTTCCAGTTCACGGTTTATGGTATTAAAATCTTTAACCGGGTCACTCTGGTCCGAACCAGAAACATCCACCAGGTGTACCAATACCCGGGTCCTCTCCACATGCCTTAAAAATTCATGGCCCAGCCCGGTACCGGAATGGGCTCCCTCGATCAGACCGGGAATGTCCGCCACCACAAAACTATTGCCTTCATCCACCCTGACCATACCCAGGTTGGGTACTACGGTGGTAAAGGGATAGTCAGCTATTTTGGGCCTGGCTGCGGATATCTTGGCAATAAGACTGGATTTGCCGGCATTGGGCAACCCCACCAGTCCCACATCGGCCAGCAGCTTCAACTCAAGGCTAATCCAGCGCTCTTCCCCGGGCTCTCCCTTTTCCGCCAGCTTTGGAGCCTTATTGATCATGGTGGCAAACCTGGTGTTCCCTCTGCCTCCCCGGCCCCCCCGGGCCACTACCAGCCTCTGCCCGCCTTCGGTAATGTCTCCAATAAACTGCCCGGTTTCTGCGTCTCTCACCACGGTACCCACCGGAACTCTGAGAATCCGATCTTTACCTGTGTAGCCGTGCATATTTTTACCCATGCCGTGCTGGCCCCGCTCAGCCTTGTAATGCATTTGATACCTGAAGTCAACCAAGGTGCGCAGGCCTTCGTCAGCAATAAGAATAATATCTCCACCCCTGCCGCCGTCACCACCCCAGGGGCCTCCTTCGGGAACGTATTTCTCCCGTCTAAAGGCCGCCGACCCATTCCCCCCGTCTCCACCCTTGATATAAATTTTTGCCTTGTCGTAAAACATAAGATCTCCCATTTCTCTTGAAGGTATAGCTATATTATGCGCGGATATTGTGCTGATCAGGCAGATTCCTGGGAAAAACAACAAATATTTCTCCTCCGCCCCCGGTAACTACCATTCCCACCTTACCCCCGTAAGGAATCAATTTGTTCCCGATCAGGGCAAGCCGGGACTGGGCGCCATCCACCTCCCTGTGGGAGGGGTCCGGAGAAAAAATCCTGAATACATATTTTTTTTCATTTTCCGCAAGAGAAATTTTCAGAGTACGGTCGGGAACACCTGGAGGAACCAGGCATTCCAGGGATTGAGCAAATACCTCCTCCACCACCTCTGCCAGAATTTTTCCTGGCACTGCACAGGCATCAAGGTTGGTATCTATTTCATATATGACCTCCACCTGATGCTTGCCGGCAATAAAGTGACCGACCAGCAATGACGCTGACACCTCGGGAACAAGCAGGTGACCTACCTTACTGAGCCTTTCCACTTCCAGGCTAACCTGGTTTATATACTCCCTTACCCTGTCCACCTTGTTTAACTGTATCAGCCCGGATATAACCTGCAAATGATTCAAGAAATCGTGTCTTTGCACTGACATGATTTCTAAAAATATTGCCGTATCCAAAATAAAGCCCCCTCATGTGCCATAATATGGTAGGGTTTCGACCAAAAAGACACTTTCTCCTGCAACAACTAAAATCCTGATTTCATTGTCAACGAAGAATTATCCACAATTCCTTTTTATCAAAAAGCGTACATGCTTTCGTAAGTCTACGGTCCTATGCCAATAATTATCAACAGGTTATCCACAGAGAATTTTAGTATACTTTGTTATAATCTGACATACTATTGAAGAATCCCGGTTTATACCCGCAGCCTCCTGTCAAGCAGGTCATGTACCCTCTCAAACAGTAACCCTGTGACAAACCAGAGGGGCGCCATGTCCAGCCGAATCAAGCCGTCTATTTCCCATCTGGTATGCCCTGTGTAATCCCAGGGACTTACCCCGGTGACCAGCCGTATAATACCCCCTGTTGAGTATTCTATAGTCCAGATCAACAAAACCCATATAATTCCACGCAATAACCACGGCCACCAGCGCATCCTGTCATGCAGGGGTTCCATGACGATTGCCAGACCGTAAATGGGGAACATCCAAAGGCAGGTTACAGCCACCAGCCGCAAATCTCCCCTCAAGGCCGAACCCATTCCGGTATAAGTTATTTCCAGAGCCCATCCCAGAAGCCCATATATTATAAATCTGATATATTTCATATCTGTATTTTGCTTTGGGAGGTTTTAAAATATTAAGGTTTAAAATTCCTTGGAAAGGATGCAAAATCCTGGTGATTCCACAATGGACTTGCCTTTTTTTTTCGCATGGTTTATTCTTAGAGTAAAAAAAGGGGAGGAGAGTTTAGGGTGGAAGTACAAATTCTATCAGTTCTGGGCATTGCTCTGGGTGCGGCCATTGTAGCCATGCTGGTTAGCGGCACCGCCAAGGATATAACCCTGGCCACCACCAGGTTTGATAATATGGGTGACCAGCGCCATTAAAAGGAAAGGGGACACACCTCTCTAGTTCGACTGCCTCTGGGGGTCAGAGGAATGTCCCCGATTTGTCCGAGAATAGCAGTATGGCCTCCCTTACCAGCTTGGCCGCGGTAATTGCGGTGCGTTCCGACTGGTCATAGGGAGGGCACACCTCCATCAGGTCAAAACCCACCACATTCAGGCCTGAAAGAGCTTCCAGCGCTGAAAACAACTGGTCCGGACTACATCCACAGGGCTCAGGGGTACCGGTTCCGGGAGCATAAGCAGGATCAAGCACATCGATGTCCAGGGAAATATAAACCGGCCTGCCTTTAAGATCCTGGGCGACCCTTACAATATTTTCCGTATTTAACTCGGGATAAATGTTTGTGTTGGCTCTGGCATATGCAAATTCTTCTCTGGTGCCTGATCGGATACCGAACTGAAAAATTTTGTCGCCACCTATAACTTCGGATATGCGCCGCATTACTGTGGCATGGGAAAGGCTCATGCCCAGGTACTGTTCCCTGAGGTCGGCATGGGCGTCAAAGTGAATAACCGAAAGTTCAGAATGCAGACTGGCTGCGCACTTCACCGCCGGGAGGGTAACCAGATGTTCGCCCCCCAGCATAATCAGCAGTTTTCCGTCCCGAAAAACCTTGTCCGCTGATTTGGCGATCCTTTCCAGATTTTCTTCCAGTTTTCCTGGTACAATTAATACATCCCCCAGATCGGTGTACGCAAATTCTGCAAGATCCCTGTCCAGGCTGGGGCTGTACTCTTCCAGCACCTCACTGACACTGCGTATCTGCCTGGGCCCGTTCCTTGTGCCGCTCCTGAAGCTTACCGTCTGATCCATGGGCGCTCCCAGAATAACAGCCCGGGACTTCTGGTAATCATCACTGCTGCCCATGAATCCACTGAATATTTCAGTATACATTTATACTCCCCCTTCACTGGAATAATCCGGAGGCTGCCGTCAGCCGTCCCCTGATCATTATTGTCATTTTACCAGTTCTTTGACGAACTCCGGCAAAACAAAGGAGGAGCTGTGAATCTCCGGGTTGTAGTATCTGGTTTCCATCTTAGGTATGCTGTTTATGTCTACTTCCAGAGGGTCATGCTTTTTGCTGCCCATGGTGAAGGACCACAGTCCCCCGGGGTAGGTTGGTATGCTGGCCATGAAAAACCTGGCCACTGGAAAAATGGAACGGACATCCCCTATTATTCTCGGTATCAGTTCCCTGTTGTAAAAGGGCGACTCTGTCTGAGCCACGAACAGACCATTTTCAGTAAGGGCGTTGTAAACATCCCTGTAAAAATCCGCCCCAAAAAGCCCTACGGCCGGACCTACCGGATCGGTGGAATCCACAATAATCATGTCGTATGTATCGGGGTTTTCTTTGACATGCTTTATCCCGTCATCAACAATTACTTCCGCCCTGGGGTCATTTAGCCCGCAGCTTATTTCAGGAAGGAATGCCCTGGCTGATTCTACAACCTTTCCGTCGATCTCAACCAGGGTCACCTTTTCAACTGATTTATGCTTCAGTATTTCCCTGACCGACCCTCCGTCTCCCCCACCTACAACCAGAACACGGCGGGGTTTTTCCAGGGTGTTCAAACCTACGTGGGTGATCATTTCATGATATACAAATTCATCTGCGACGGTGGTCTGAATGACACCATCCAGCAGCAACATCTTTCCGAATTGAAGTGTTTCAGCAATCATTATTTCCTGAAACCTGGTTTTTTCGCGGTAAAGCGTTTTTAGCACCCGGCATCCAATGGTGAGGTTTTCGCTCTGGTACTCGGTAACCCACAAATTCAAAACTCTTTTCCCCCAAACGTATCATTTTTATCAGTCATTCCGGTTCTCCGGGATCTTAGTACCACATAGGTACGGCCGCAAGGGCACAACCTATTTTTTGAACCCTGTGCTCGGTGGCGGCAATTTTCATTTCCACAAGTTCCATTCCGCGAGTCACAAACGCCTCTTTCAACATCCTTTCAATCTCACTGTAGGCATCATCCCTGGAACCCTCACAGGAATGCTCCATTATTACCCCGAAGGCATCCTTTGAAAAGCCCACACCCACCGCAGCCGAAATAAGCTTCCCGGGCTCCTGGCTGATGATGTAACCGTATGCGGTGGGGACAAGGGATCCGGGCGGTATAACCAGATCATTGTCCAGATCAACCCCGGGGGGCAGGATGCTACTGACCCGGAGAAGGTTGATATTTCCTATCCGCCCCGCCAATAACGCATTATCAAAGGCTGTTAAACTACTATTTCCCTCAGAGCTGGCAGCGGTAAGAAAAAATTTTTTTGGCGTGGGCAGCATATTCATTCCTCCTGTGCTAAAAAACATACAGGTATAATTATATACAGAATAACATGAAAGACAACATGTTTTTACTGTCATTTCCTAAATTTTAACGATGTCTTCCACCTGTATAGTTTTGTCCTCCCGGAGGAAATATATGAAAGAAATTTCATTTCTTTCGGAGGAGGGGTAATAATGTCTAAAACAGTAATCGGAACTTTTAACAGCCGCACAAATGCGGAAAAGGCAGTGGGGGATCTGAAAGGAAAGGGTTATGACAGGGACGTCTCCATTCTGGCCAAAGATCATAAGGGCGGGCAGGATACCAACAAATACAGCACTCAATTCACCGGGGGAGATCCGGTGGCCGACGGGGCCAGCACCGGCGGGGTGGTTGGCGGCCTGGTGGGACTGGCTGCCGGAGCCGGCGCCCTGGCCATCCCGGGAATAGGACCACTTCTGGCGGCCGGCCCCATTGCGGGACTTCTTTCCGGGGCAGCCACCGGGGGAATTGTAGGAGGCCTGGCCGATTACGGTATACCTGAAGACAGGGCCAGGTTTTTCCAGGATAGGGTAAAACAGGGCAGTGTCCTTGTTTCGGTGCGCTGTGCCGACACCAAAGCCGAGGAAGCATCCGGGATATTAAACAAGTATGGCGGCCAGGACGTGGAGATTCACTAAGCACAGTTTAAAAAGCCGGCAAACTTCGGGGGTTGGCCTTCAGGGCCAGCCCCTATTAAGTCGTCGGTCGTCAGTAATTAGAGCCTCTCTAATTTGGCGGTTACCTCTTTATATATGGTTTTATAAACCAGGGCGTCCTCGGCTTGACGACCGTCGGACTCGCAAATAACGGTAAACTCCGCAGAACGCTTAGACAACTGCCGGGCCAGGTGAGTAAAATCCGGGCCAAACCCCTGGTCTCTGGTGGTGCGATGCCTCTTTTCACCAGCTTCCGTATACTCCACAGGGCTGAAATGAATATGTATCCTTTTAAAAGCGTCTTTGCCCAAAACCGATTCCATCCTGTCAAATACAGCGGCAAAGGCCTCTTCCGCCACCATCCCCCCCTGGCTGACAGCGTGCAGGTGCCCGAAATCAATAGCCGGTATTATGTTTGGATTCACACTGCACAGATCCAGAACCTCATCCAAACTCCCCAGGAGACTTTTCTTGCCCATGGTTTCAGGGGCCAGGAAAATATCACCGAAACCTTCATCCAGTGCCTGTTTTGAAACTTCCCCCAAAAAAGATCTGGCCCTTTTCAGGGAATCCTCCCTGCTATCTTTCTTTCCCGACCCGGGGTGAAAAACCACCACCCTCGCCCCCATCCACCGGGCGGCAGTCAGGGCTTTCATAATATGGCTTCTGGTTTTCTCCCTCAGATCTTGGTCAGCGGCAGCCAGATTTATATAGTATGGCGCATGTATACTGAGATAAATGCCGTTTTCCGAGGCCAATTGCCCCAGTTTACGGGCGGTCTCTTCCCCAATGTTGACACCACGGCCGCACTGATACTCATACGCATTAAGACCCTTTAATTTCAGCCATCCGGGCATGTCCAGAGAGCTTTTACAGCCTTCCTCGTAAAATGCACTGGAATTACCAGCCGGTCCGAATCTGATATTCAATTTATAGACACCTCTTTCTACTCTTTAACCCTGCACTTTCTTACCAAATATAATCCCCCTCGATTCAGTTTGTAAATAATGTTTCCTTATAAGAATGAGATTTTTTTAATTCGGAAGGAATTTCCTCTATATTCCTGTAATAACATATTTAGTATGTAGCGAGGGGGTCATGTTTTGCACAAAAAGCAGCTTATCATTGTCACCATGCTTCTTGGACTGCTTATTCTATTCAGTGCCGGTAACGGTACCGGCTGGAACGCTGGCAGCAAGGACGAGATAGTAATAATGCAGGGAGGCTTGCCGGATAGCCTGGATCCGGTTAAAAATTCCTCATTTGAAAATGCGCTTCCCATTTCCGGAATTTATGAGGGCCTGGTAAAGCTTAACCCGGAAACATTATCCCCCGAGCCGTGCATTGCCGACAGTTGGGATGTGTCGGAAGATGGAAAGCGCTGGACCTTCTTTCTTAAGCCCGGAATACATTTCAGCGATGGCACACCCTGTGACGCCGAAGCAGTCAAGGCCAGCATGTCCAGGGCTATGGAACTGCAGGACAGCCAACCATACTCTTCCTTTATTTTCGGTCCTGTCTCTTCAATTGAAACCGAGGAAAGATACACCATATCTTTTATCTTAAAACATCCCTTCTCCCCTTTTCTAAAGAATCTGGCTCTTCCTCTCGGGGCGCCGGTGGTTAGCCCCTCAGCGCTAAAGAAGTATGGAGATCAGTTCTGGAAACACCCTTCGGGTACCGGACCTTATTTATTAAAACAGCACGATAAAGATGCCCTGGTGCTGCAGTCCAATCCCCGTTACCGCAGAGAGCCTGCTTTAACCGGGAGGATTACCTTCAAAGCAGTGCCGGACTCCACCAAACGGACCAAATATTTATTGGAAAGAAAGGCTGATATAATATTTTCCCCCAACAGGGATAACACCGATAAGATACGGGCCGCCGGTATGAAACTGATCTCCCGGCCTGGGCTGGATGTAAGTTACTTGGGATTTTACACAGATAAACCGCCCTTTAACAATAATTTTCTGAGGAATGCCGTGGCCGGTGGGCTGGACAGGGAAAAGATGGTGGCCGATGTATTGGAAGGAGAGGGTATACCCGCCGCCAGTATTGTTCCTCCGCCCATTTCCTCCGTTAAAAATGCTAACCCTGTAAAATATAATCCGGATCAGGTCCGCAGGATACTGTCCAGAGAGGGATATCCCGGCGGAATAGACCTCACTCTGGCAACCTACCAGGACAGCAGAAGATACTGCCCCCCGGGAGGAAATGCCCTGGCCGAAGAAATAAAAAGACAGTTGGAGCCTGCCGGTATACGGATAACTATACAGTCCAGGCCATGGGACGATCACAAGGAAGCCATACGCGCAAAGACAGGAGACCTTTTCCTGTACGGCTGGACCGGAGATAACGGCGATCCCGACAATTTTATGTATACTCTTCTGAATTCTTCTCAGATTGAACACGGTCTTAACACATCCGGCTATAAAAATGATCGACTTGACGTATTTCTGGCAACAGCCCGCAGGGTTTCAGATTACAAATCCAGGAGTTTACTATACGCTCAGGCTGAAAGCATTATACAGGACGAGATCCCTGTATTGCCTTTAAATCACAGCATGGTAAGGATAGCCCACGGTTCAGGCATCGAAAATTTGATGGCTTCCGGTTTCGGGCTGGTGGATCTTTATTCTGTTAAAAAGGGATAGGAAGAAACGAAATATATTTTCCTTTAATTACCTGCATAAGCGTCCCCTATCGGCAAATACTAAATTCCGGAAGCCGGAAGGCATAAAAATATTTATCCAAGGGGGAAATAATCTTATGGATCAGGTAGTACAGCTTCAGCAACAGCTTCAAAGACTTCAGCAGGAAATTAGCGGCATCAGCCAGGTCTGCAACCAGCTTCAGCAGTCCGAGCAGACCAACGCCATTCAGCTCCAGCAAATGACCCAAAAGGAATTCCTGGCCTCCCAGGGACTGCGACGGATTCAACAGGCCGCCAACCAATTAAGCCAGGAAGTAAACCAGATCTCTAACATCACTTCACAAATTGTCAGCCAGGTGCTGCCCGTACAGAGAGCATTACAGACCACCGGAGTTATTCCCGGAAGCTATGCCCTCACCAGCCATATTCCCGGTACCGGTGTATTTGGCGGCCAGTTCGGAACCTTTGGACAGGGAACAGCTCAAATGGCCCAGTTTCCCGGACTTAACCTCGGCGCAATAACTTCCCAACTGCCTCTTCACACCCAGGGCTACAGCGCCAACGCATCAGGCACCGGAAGCCAAATGGGAATTGGCAGCCAGTCGTTGTCCAATGCCGGAACCAGCCAGTTCCAACAGCAGCCATGGGGAACCAACATCTATTCTCAGGGTCTGCAAAACCCCAGCTTGGCTGCAACCCAGCAGTGGGGCCAGCAGAGCAACTTATCCGGAACCGGTTTTGGCTATTCCCCATATCAGGCGAATCAGTTCGGGTTCAGGTAAAAATTATTAAGGAAGTATACAGGGAGGCTCTACACAGCCTCCTTTTTACTTTTTACAACAATAGAAAAATAAAATAGACATTATATGTCCCTTAACATTTTTTACCATAATTACTATAATTACTGCAGTAACTTTTTTAAAGCCAAAATAAAAAACCAGGGGGTGAAGTCATGGCCAAACCTATTAGAGAAGGCCTGTCGTACAGCCAGAGGGACATAATGGAACTGCTGATTGATTTTTCGGCCTTTAAGGACAGGGTAGAAAAAAAATTCCGGGATGTGTCAAAAGAATTAGACGGCAAGCCCAACGAGCATGAGTTATGGGTAAACCTATACCTTCTTTCAACCGATTATGCTGAGGAACTGACCAATAAAAAAGCAAAACATGAAGTGGTTCAGAAAATATCATAAAAAAACGCCCTGACGGGCGTTGCCGTCTTGCAGACGGCGGAATTCAGAAGCCAGAAGCCAGGAGCCAGAATAGTGACAGTCTGCCTTAAAAGCGACCCTCAAGCGACCCCGGAGCGACCCCGGAAAAACTCTGGGCTACATAAAAATGCTTTGGCGATTTAGCGCTTTAATACTTTAATATGACACAATATAAAGCCGGACCTTAGTGGGTCCGGCTTTATATTGTCACTAGAGAGTTATTATCTATTTTTTTCGGTATTTTTTTCTATTTTCAACCGCCTCACGGGGTATTCTAAACCAGTGATGACAAAATTTTTATTTCGATTTAGAATAGACTATACAGGCGAAGCAATATACAACCAGGAGGTGCATGGAGATGATCGATCCGGTTGCCTTTGAGGCCGGACCCCTTCAAGTGAGATGGTACGGAATTATAATGGCCGCCGCCTTTATGATTGGAACGGTTTTGGCGTACCGGCGGGCGGCCAGGGTGGGGATAAACCCGGAGCACATAATCAATATTATAACCATTATTATCCCGTCGGCCATAATAGGGGCCAGACTGTACTACGTTGCCTTCACATGGTCCGAATACAGCCATGATCCCTTAAGCGCACTGGCTATATGGGAGGGTGGCCTTGCCATACACGGCGGGATATTGGGGGGACTGTTGGCCGGACTCTGGTACGTGAAAAAACACGGGCTGCCCCTTTGGAACACCGCAGATATTCTGGCGCCCAGCCTTATACTGGGCCAGGCCATCGGTAGATGGGGAAATTTTATCAACCAGGAGGCCCACGGCGGAGCTGTATCCGAAAAATTTATAAGCCATTTCCCCGACTTTATTCAAAGGCAGATGTACATAGACGGGCGCTACTACAATCCAACCTTTCTATACGAATCAATCTGGGATTTTGGGGTCTTTCTATTCCTGACCCATTACTGGAACCGGCGAAAAATTTCCGGAGAAGTTTCTATTTTATATCTGGTTCTTTATTCGGCCGGACGCTTTGTAATTGAGGGTCTCAGGACCGACAGCCTGATGCTGGGCCCCATAAGGGTTGCCCAAATGGTCAGTATAATGCTGATCATAGGCGGTATATGGGCCTTTTACATGAGGAGAAGAAAAAACAGTTCTGCATAATCAAACATGTAGCCCCAAAACCTTGAAACCTGCCCAGTACTTGCCCAGACGCCCTTTTTATGGTAAGCTCAGTAATGTGCAAACTCATTTTTTGCATATATTTGTCGGATGTTGCATAAAAGCACTGTTTCCAGGCAGCCATAAAAATTATTGATAAGGAGGAGGTCATGGCATCCCGGAGTAAGAGAAAAGTATCGGTGAAGAATACCCCCACATCAAACGGCAGGCCGGATAACAACATGACCTATGAAATAATGGGCATAGCCGTAATTACACTGGCTTCGCTGGGCGCAGCCAGTCTATTTACCGATGCCCTGGGCGCAGTGGGTTCTCTATTGAGCCGGGGTATGGCGATACTGGCGGGGGAGAACAGGTATCTGATTATACTATCCCTGGTGCTTCTGGGTGTCAAACTGATTAAGGAAAAGAGATCATTCCGTATGACTCCCCGGGCCATAGGGTTTGTGATTCTGGCACTGGTTTTTCTCACCCTAGCCCACATTGAGGCGCCGCGGGACAGCCTTTTCAGCTACGGCCTTAAGGGCCGGGGCGGGGGAATTGCCGGGGCCGGCCTGGCATATGCCCTGACAGCTTGCTTCGGAATGGTGGGATCCTATATTATACTGTCATCCCTTTCACTGGTGTCCCTGATACTGATCACCGGTTATACTCTGGCTCAACTTGGTTTTCTGGCCGCACTCAGAGCCCGGAAGGCCGGCAGCAGGATATGGAAATGGATATTTAACTTCCTCTTTGAAGATATTGAACCTGAGGAAAAAGAAGATAACCGGAACACCATGGTCATCGGCGGAAACCCCGGGGACAGGTTGTCAGAGGTAGCGGCCACACTGGAGACAGTCCCCTCACCCTCGACGGGGGATAACCCCGGGCAGAAAAAGAAAAACTCCAGGGTACGGGCGGACATCCCGGACATCCCCCCCATGTCCCTGGCTGACGGGCGCATTTACCGCCTGCCCCCCATTAGTCTTTTAAAGCCCCCGGAAAAAACTAAAAATGAGGTTTCGAATAAGGAAATAGCGGATACGGCCCGTTTGTTGGAATCCACCCTGGAAAGTTTCGGTATAATGGCCAAAGTTACCGGGGTGTCGGTGGGGCCGGCCATTACACGCTATGAAATACAACCTCCGCCCGGCATCAAGGTCAGCCGCATTGTAGGCCTGGCCGACGACATAGCTCTCAATCTGGCTGCCCCGGGAGTGCGCATAGAGGCGCCTATCCCCGGAAAAGCTGCAGTTGGCATAGAAGTTCCCAACAGGGAAATTTCCCCGGTAACCTTAAGGGATCTGATTGAAAGCAAGGAATTTACAGACTCCCGGTCTAAACTCTCGGTGTCCCTAGGTAAGGATATAGCCGGAACCACTGTGGTGACCGACCTGGGAAAAATGCCTCACCTCCTGGTGGCCGGCGCCACCGGGTCCGGGAAGAGTGTCTGCATAAACACACTTATAGCCAGCATACTCTTCAAAGCAACCCCGGACGAGGTAAAACTCCTGATGGTGGACCCCAAAATGGTAGAGTTGGCCACTTATAACGGCATACCTCACCTGATTTCCCCGGTGGTAACCGACGCTAAAAAGGCAGCCGGAACCCTTCGCTGGGCAGTGAAGGAAATGGAGCGCCGCTATGAGCTGTTTGCATCGGTGGGGGTCCGGGACATCGGAAGATATAATAAAAGCTGTAAGCCCCCCGCTGAAGATGACAGACAGTCCCTCCCGTATATTGTTATTATCATAGACGAGCTGGCTGACCTGATGATGGTGGCCCCCGCTGATGTGGAAGATTCCATCTGCCGCCTGGCCCAAATGGCCAGGGCTGCCGGGCTGCACCTGGTGATAGCAACCCAGAGGCCCTCGGTTGATGTTATCACCGGACTGATTAAGGCCAATATACCCTCAAGGATTTCTTTTGCAGTCTCTTCCCTGGTGGACTCCCGCACAATTCTGGACATGGGGGGAGCTGAGAAGCTTCTGGGAAGAGGCGATATGCTGTTTTTCCCGGTGGGCGCAGCAAAACCTGTAAGGCTCCAGGGAGCATACCTCTCGGACACTGAAGTTGAGTGCCTGGTTTACCACCTGAAGGATCAGGCCCAGCCCGTTTACGACGATCAGGTTCTCACCATGCCACCGGCCGAAGACAGAGACTGTAACGCGGAGGAAGATAACGATGACCTGCTGGTTCAGGCAGTCAAAATTTTTATTGAAAGCGGCACGGCCTCAATTTCCCTGCTCCAGCGCAGACTCCATATAGGATACGCCAGGGCTGCCAGGCTGGTTGACATAATGGAAAGGCGGGGAATTGTGGGTGGTTTCGAGGGAAGTAAACCCCGTAGTATCAAAATGTCTCTGGATCAATTCCAGAAGACCTTCAGAGAACAGATGTAAATCATCCTGTACATTGCCCTCTTCCCTAACCAGTTAAAATATGCAATAATATTTATGTAAACCTCAACCCAGATCATGAAAAGGAGGTGCAGGTATTAAAAATAAATTTTTTGGCCTGGTGATTTTATCCATTCTGACTCTGACTCTGTACTGGCTGTATACCGGCAGTTCCGGTGAACCTCAGAACATCCCGGACATTAAAAAGGTGGAAGCCCAGAAGGAGTCAATGGATTTAGCCATATACTATTTTAAAATAACTGGTTCTGACGCTTATCTGGTAAGGGAAATACACAGCGTTCCCTACAGCGATGACGGACCCGGCTCGGCAATAAAGGAGCTTATCGGGGGAGAGCCTAAAACCCCGGGGGCAGAAAGAGTTTTGCCTGCCGATACCAGGCTTCTGGGTATCAGCATAAAAGATAGCCTGGCCATGGTTGATTTTTCCTCAGAGGTCCTAAAGACCGGTGTTGGATCAACCGGAGAAGCCCTTGGCATTCAGAGTATCGTCAATACACTGACCGAATTTCCCCAAATCCGGGAGGTTTCCTTCCAGGTGGAAGGAAAGTCCGACGGACGGGCCATGGACTGGTGGGGACATGTTGGACTTTACGGACAGCCTTTTAAAAGAAACCTGGAAAAAGTACACCAACCGGCCATCTGGGTTACTCATCCCGTGGCGGGGCAGGTATCCGGAGTCCCTCTGCTGATTAAGGGCAGCGCCAGAATTCCCGGAGGCGGAGTTAAGGCCCGTCTACTGGACGAGAACGGCAAAAAAATAGCCGAGAGCACCGCCGCCTCACCCACAACTCCAGGCAGGGGCGGCTTTGAAATCAGTATAACCTATACCCCTCCGGGAAAAGGAAAAGGCACCCTCGAGGTTTTCTGGAACAGTTCCGGGGAAGAATCCCCCCGGGATACCGTAAAAATACCGATACAATGGCCATGATTTATGACATACTAACAGAAAGATTCACAGGGAATTGTCTTAAACACAATATACAAGGAGGTTACAGTTTTGTCCAGGCAGAAGCAGTTTGTACAGGAAATACCCAGATCCGACAATATTGAGGTGATCACCGAAAGGGTGCGAAAAGATCTGGCTTGGGTACTGGTGGGAATACTGGTTGCAGTAAGTTCCGGACTGGCAGTAGGTAATTTCTTTAAATTTTAAAAAATTTCCTGTATTTCCCGAAAGCCCCCGGTTTTGGTTCCGGGGGCTTTGTATTCTATCCCCTGTTCATAAAGAACCAGACGGCCAGAGCAACTGCGCTAAGGCCCCACCTTATCGCAAATATTTTATCCGGGCTTACCAGACCCTTCATTTTTATCCACTCGGCAACTGCCACAGGCAAAATAAGGACTATAAAAAACGCCCTGGCTATGGGTAAGAAACCTGGATTATTAACGCTCAGAAACCACAGCAGCAATGCCCAGATCAGTATGGCGGCGGCGATAAGGGACGGGCCCTGCAATTTTCTTCGGGTCAAAAAAATCACTCTCCTTAACTGAATCTTTCCACCAGGACATGTTAAAATCCTTCCTTTACTTTAAGGAAAGGGGACACACCTCCCTAGGAGGCTGTTGAAAAAGTCCATCTGCGGCGTTGCGGCGGCGGCTTCAATGCTCAACGTACAAGGAGTACGCCTCCGCTTGAAGCCTTGCCGCGCCTTGCATCTGGAGCTTTTTGAACAGCCTCCGGTTGTAGTCGAATAAGTACTTTGTTGACCTCTTAATATAGTTTTGCAACACTCTCCTAGTGTGACTGCCTCTGGGGTCAGAGGAATGTCCCCGATGCATAGACGGCGGGAGACAGAAGCCAGGAGTCAGGAGCCAGAATAGTGACAGGCAGCCTTAAAAGCGACCCTCAAGCGACATACGTCTGGGGGAGTGATTTGAAGCCGTTGCGGAATTTACCGGAGGCTGCTTAACGACAAAAAAAGGCCCCGCCGGTCGGCGGGGTATCAAGAGAGATTTAGGAGGCTGGTTTACTGCCTTATGCAGTATTCGTATTGTGTCCCCCGGACGGATTTTTTATCCACAAATAAAACGAAAATCCCGCCTCTGTCAGGCGGCAATTATCTATATTATCAATCTTGTTTTCCATATATAGACAAAGGATTTTGTTGTTTTAACAGCAAATTAAACAAATATTACTTTTTGAATTGTTTATTAAGGTGAATGATAAATGATAGACTATCTGATTTGCGGAGGACAACTGATTACCTCCAGCGGCACGGTTCCAAATGCCGGCCTTCTGGTTACCAGGGGAAAATTGGCGGTACCCGGGGCATTAAGACCTGAAAATCTCTTTACCGGTCTCTCCTGCTCCATTGGCAGGCCCCGGCCGGGAGCCCCGCCCGTCTTTTCAACAAAAAAGGGGAATGCGCAAAACTGCTGCTGCAGTGAGCCCTGCGACCAGGATTGCGTAAAAATAAACGCCGAGGGCCTATTTATTGCCCCGGGATTTATTGATATGCATGTTCATGGAGGAAACGGCTATGAAGCACTGGATGGTTCTTCCAAATCCATAAGGGAAATAGCAGCCTTCCACGCAAAGGGAGGCACCACCTCTTTTTTGGCCACCGTGGCCCCCGCCCCCAAAAACAAGCTGGAAAAGGCGCTTTCCATAATAAATGCCCTTACCATGAGGAATTCTGAAGGCGCGCAGCTGATTGGGGCTCATATGGAGGGGCCTTACATCAACCCCGCAAGATCCGGGGCCATTAACCCCTCTTACCTGAGGGATGTAAATATAAAAGAAATGATAGAATTCATATCCCTTTGTGAAGGGTCGTTAAAAATGGTTACCGTGGCGCCGGAGCTGCCTGGCTGCACAAAAATGATCCAGATGTTGGCCCAGGAAGGTATAATTGTGGCCGCAGGACACTCCGAAGCCACCTATGAAATAGCCATGTCTTCCTTCAGGGCCGGAGTAAAGCATGCCGTCCACCTGTTCAACGCATCGGCCCCCCTTCACCATAGAGAGCCCGGTCTGGTGGGCGCTGTACTGGCAAACAAAGAGGTAAACGCTGAAATTGTTGCCGATGGTCATCACCTGCACCCCTCCATGCTGAAGCTGCTTGGCTCGGTTAAAGGAAACAGGGGACTTACCCTGGCCACCGATGCCATTTCTGCCGCCGGGATGCCGGACGGTGAGTATACATTTAACAATCGGAAGGTTTCCATGGAGGATAAAAAAATAACCCTGCCCAACGGTACAATGGCAGGAAGCTCACTTACCATGATTGAGGCCGTTAAAAACATGGTTAAAATGGCAGAAATACCTCTCCATGAGGCTATTCGCATGGCCAGCCTGAACCCGGCCAGACTTTTGGGCAAAGAAAGCTCAAAGGGGGCACTGGCCCCCGGAATGGATGCGGATATTGTTTTGCTGGACAAGGACCTGAACGTGAAAACGACCGTGGTGAACGGTGAAGTGGTTTTCAACTGCCTGACCCCATTTAAAAGCAAGGAAGGTGAAAAAACGCCCTAAAGGGCGCTTGGGAATCCAGAATCCAGAAGCCAGGAGCCAGAATAGTGACAGCCTGCTTTAATAGCGACCCTCAAGCGACCCCACAGCGACATGCAGTGAGGGGGAGGGGTTTTAGTCCAGGCGGATGTTCCGGAGGCTGTTATCTGGCTCTTGGCGACAGAGCCGTACGGACTGCCGAACCGGCTGCAGGACGCAGCCGGTAGCCGGAATCGACGCATGGACGCGGCGTTGGAGGCGGTCGGCAGTCCGTTAGGCGACGAGCTTAGAGCCAGTTCAGCCGGAGGATAAGTAGATCGGACTCAAACCCCTCCACCGGCCACAGAGAGACCCAGGAGCGACCCTCAAGCGACCCCGGAGGAGCCAAGGCAGATAAGGCTTTAGCACTTTAATGCTTTAATGTGGCATATACTTTCCTTAACGATAAAATAGCCGGCCTAACCGGCTGATTAAGACCCGATAAGGCGATTCAGCATAACCTGGTTGGCTGAGTTTTCAATACTGTCGTCCAGAGGTTCCAGAAGAATATCCCTGTACCTTCTCTTAAGCGAGCAGGATATGAGATAATCGGTAACAAAGGGGTTTTTGGGTAAAAAGGGTCCGTGCAGGTAGGTGCAAAGCACATTCCTGTACCGGGCTCCTTCCTTTTTATCCTCTCCGTTGTTTCCCTGGCCGGCCAGTACTGATCCCAGAGGTTCCAGGTTTCCCAGATACGTGCGGCCGGAATGGTTTTCAAAACCGGTAACCTTCTGCCTGACACCGCCCAAATCAACCTCCACCGCCACATTGCCTATGAGCCGGGTTTGCCCGCCTTCGGTATAAAGGTCCAGTATATTGAGGCCAGGTATTACCTCCCCGGTAATGGTCCTGTAATATTTGCCTAAAAGCTGGTAGCCCCCGCAGATTGCCAGGACCACCAGGTTTCCCTCAATGGCCTCCCTTAAATACCCGGACTTTTCCATCAGATCAGCCGCCATGAGATTTTGCTCGCGGTCGGATCCGCCCCCCAAAAAAACAAAATCCATCTGTTCAAAACTAACTTTCTCGCCTATATTGACCTGCTGCACCTCCACATGTATATCTCTCCACTGGCAGCGCCTGGTGAAGGCAATGATATTTCCCCTGTCTCCATACAGGTTCAAAAGATCAGGATACATGTGGCAAACGGTCAGTTTGGGTCTGATCCCTCTCAGCATATCCGCTTAATATCCTTTCTACAGGCCATAGGGCGGTGTAAGTGGCCAGCACATATGACTTGTCCGTCTGGCCGCCCAGCACTCTTTTTACCGCCTCTTTAAAATCTCCCACCACTGTCAGCCTTGATTCTGTTATCCCGGCATATTTCAGCCTCAGCGCCATCTCCTCCGCCCTTTGCCCCGAGCAGACAAATTGCCGGAAATTTTCCTGACAATCTGACAGCATCTCAAAATCTACATCCCACAGCCAGGATATGTCCTTTCCGTCGGCGTCATTATCATTTATGGCAATAAGCACATCTGTCTGTCTGCCGGCTATTCTAACCAGCACTCCCAGGGCCTCGTTGAAGCCTGTGGGGTTTTTAACCAGGTTCAGAAAAACAGGCTTACCATTACAATTAAACCTCTCCATTCTTCCGGTGGCCGGCCTGTACCCCTGCAGCAGATCCGCAATCCTGCGGGGGTCTACATCGAGGAGGAGGGCTGCGGAATACGCCGCCAGAGCGTTGTACAAATTGTATATGCCATAAACCGGAATGCTCAGAGGCATCATAGAACCCTGCCTGAACCTAACCTGGCAGGAGGTAACGGCGCCATCAGCCCTGGGGGTTGTTCCTTCAACATCAGGTTCGGGGCGTGAAAAGCTGCATTCAGGACACCGGTATGATCCCAGCTGGCTGTATTGATAGTAGCGGTAGGCCAGCTCCCGGCCGCAAAAAGGGCAAAACTTTGCCTCTCTGGCGGCCGATCCCCGGTGTGAAACACCTTCATGCTCACCCACTCCGTAAAAAATTGACTGTAGGCCGGTACCCCTGCCAAACTGCGCCACCAGAGGGTCGTCGGCATTTAAAATAAGTCTGGCGCCCTCCATTTCTTTCAGGGAGTTAAGAACCAGGGAAACGGTCCGGTCCAGCTCACCATACCTGTCAAGCTGATCTCTGAAAAAATTGGTTATAACCACGTATCTGGGCTGCACCTGGGCGGACACCCCCGGAAAGGCGGCCTCGTCAACCTCCAGGCAGGCATAATCGGGGGACCTCCGGCCCATTATGTCCATTTCCCTGGCAAAGGCGGAGGCTATACCGGTAATGAGGTTGGCCCCCTCCCTGTTTATAAGAACCTTTTGCCCGCTTCCCTCCAAAACCCTGGCGATCATGTTGTTGGTGGTGGTTTTTCCGTTGGTGCCGGTTACCATGATGACACCAAGCTTGATTCGGGATTTCAGGTCTCTGATTAGGTGAGGGTAAATCTTGAGGGCTATACTGCCCGGAAGTGACGAACCCTTGCCTTTTCCTAAAAATCTTATGGTAAAAAATAATATTTTTGCCGTGACAAGGGCCAGCAGCAGCCTGAATTTATTCAATATAAACCTCCCCCGAAAGAGATAATTATTAACATTATATCCGCTTTATACCTGAAAATTAAATTACCGCACTCCGGCCACCACGAAGGCGGAGGTTAAGATTGTTTTACTGTATTCCCCCAGCTGCATTAAACCGCTGTCGGTATGCGTTACAGTAAACATCCAGTGGCCCTTTTCAAAAAACTTAAATACCACAGCACCGTCATCCCCGGACCGATTATGCCAGGGGTAGCCCTCCCCGGCGTAAAGATGACAGGTGGCGGCCACCGACGCTCCGGAAAGGGGCCTCCCGTTGTAATTAACCCTCAGGGTAATGCTGTCCCCTAAACCATAATCCCTGTATTCTTCACAGAATATATCAAGTCCTTCCGAATTCAGGCCGTTTATTTGCCCATGTATATGGTGACCGACCGGTACGGGCAGCCGGGCCCGCTGGATGTGCCTTACGGCGCCCTCAGCCCCGGGATGCTGACCAAGGGGGCCTTTTTCCCACCGGCCTCCAGGCATAAAGGAATAAACACCGGCCTCATTCTCCAGCACCAGTTGGTATAATCCCTCATTCCCCACAAAAAAAGCCAGCTTATGCAGATCATTCCCGGACTTTACTAAATCGGCCTCCAAAATCTTCCCGGAGGGATCAACAGCGTAGCCCAGCCATCCCCGTATATCCGCGCCACACTCCCGCCTCATCACAGGCCCCCAGAGAGCCCAGGCCCGGGCTACACTCCCCGGGTGATAGTGCAGTTGTTCAGGTTCCAGCCATATGGAGCAGCCTCTTGTTACATCAGGCAAGTCATTTTCCACATTCATCATCACCATCTCCTTTTAAATAGTCGCCGCAACGCTGGGTTATACGGTTGATTATGCCGACCGCATCGGCAATGGTAAGGGGCAGCGGGCGATGGCGCAGCCCTGGAACCAACTGAAAAACCCTGCTCACCACCGGGAGCCGGAGGCTGGCCTCTTCCACCAGGGCACTGTCCCTCAGAAGGTCGCAGGTCCCCTGGGCCAGGGTTCTCCCGTCCTTCAGTATGATCACCCGATCTGCCCATTCTACGGCAAAATCCACGTCATGGGTGGCTATAATTATGGTCTGGCCTTTTTCGTGCATGAGATTCAATATGTCCAACAGCGTCTCCTTACCCTTGGGGTCCAGGAAGGCCATGGGCTCATCCAAAACTATAATTTCCGGAAGCATAGCCAGAATTCCGGCAATGGCCACCCTTTTTTTCTGCCCGTAACTTAAATGGTAGGGCGCCCTGCCGCCGAGTCCGGTCATGCCCACCGCCTTTAGGGCATCGTTTACCCTGCTTTCGATCTCATCACTGCCTAACCCCATATTTTTTGGGCCAAAGGCCACATCTTCCCAAACCGTGGAGGAAAACACCTGATCATCGGGATCCTGAAAAACCAATCCCACCCTTGATCGAACCCACTTCTCGGTTTTACTGTTGATTTCACGGTCCAATATGGTAACCCTCCCCTTCCGGGGAAGGTTTATACCGTTAAAATGCAGTAAAAGGGTAGATTTTCCGGCGCCATTGGGACCGAGAAGGGCCACCCTTTCTCCCTTTTCCACGTAAAGTGAAAGGCCCCTTAGGGCCTCGGTGCCGTCTCTATAAGTAAAAAAAATATCTTCAACCTCTATTATAGCCAATTTTTGTAATCACCACCTTAATAAAGTAATTTAATAAAAACTTCCTCTGAGAATCCCGCTCTCAAAAATCCTTAAACCGACTGCCACCGCCAGAATAGCCCCTCCCCAGCAAAAATCCACCCAGCCCGGCCTGTGGACACTGGCCGCTGCGCAGGAGGACGTATAGCCTCTGGACAGCATGGCGCTGTATATTCTTTCACCCCGCTCCCAGGAGCGGGCAAAGAGCACTCCCACCAGACATCCCAGCGTCCTGAAGGCATCCATATTTAAAAGGCTGCCTCCGCCCTGAAAGCATCTTGACCTCCGGGCCAGCTTCATCCTTTTGACCTCGTCCGAAAGCACAAAGATGTATCTGACAGTAAACTCCAACACCTGCACAAACACATCGGGAACCTTGAGTGACCTCATGGCCTGCATCAGATCCGAAAAGGGAGTGGTGGCCGTCAGTAAATTTACCGCCAGAACAGCACTCAAAACCCTCATGGAAAGAATGGCCGCCCTGCTTATCCCCTGGTCCGTTGCATCCAGCGTCAGAAGGCCAAGATTTATGGTTATAACAGCATCTCCGGGAACCACAAAGGGAAAGACCGCCAGCATGACCCCGGTAAAGGGGAGCACCATAGCTATCCTGCGCAGAAGCTGCCCCGGACCCATTCCCGAAATAAGGGCCAGGCCGGTTATTGCAGCGGCCGCCACCGCTAAAAGGCTGGTGGAGGAAAGGGATGAAACCACGGCCACGAAACCGAAAATGGCAACAATCTTTACCCTGGGATCCATTCTATACAGGGACGTTGTGGTTCCGGCGCAGGCAGGAATGGTCATATACATCGAAAAAACTCCAATCCCGATTATCTCGATAAAATAATAATAGCCATTTAGATCTGTTATTATAACCGCATACTGCGGCTACAGACCTTCATGGCCATTCCTGAAAGATTATTAAATCCCTGATCGCTGATATATTTTCCGCTTACCATCGGCGGGGCGGGATCTTCATGATCCTATTGTACAATATTATACCTTTTTCCACTCCGTCAATCAATACAAAAATCAGTAAGCAGCTTAATTCCCCGAAACAGTAAAACGATGGAAAGAGCGGTGGTCATTCCTAAAATAAACCCGGCGCTATTCCCGACCCTTATCTTCCTTACCCGGATCCTGACCGGGCGGATCTTCGCTTCCTTCGGGCCAAATCCCATCAGGTTCGCCTTTTCCACTTATGATATCCTTTTCAGCTTTGGGCGGATCCATTTTTTTCTCAGTTTCCTTTTCCTTTACTACCTTCTTCCCTGGTTCCTTTTCATTAACTTCCTTTTCATTAACTTCCTTTTCCTTGCTATCCTTTTCTATACTCATTCCAGAGCCTTTATTTACATGTTCCCCGAAATCACTCCTGCCCCGATCCTGAAATGTGTATTCCCCGGTATCTGCAGAATCCCGCAAGTCCAACCCCTTCACCGGGCTGCTGACCCTGCCGGGCTTTTTATGGTCGGCAGGAGAGTGTCCGCCCTCCACAATATCTTTTACCTTTATTTTTTGATCCTGTTGAATCTTGTATATATTTCCCTTAAAATCATCCGGCCTTACACTTTTCCCATTCTTAACGGCATTCATGAATATCATATAACGGCCTGCGGACATACCCGCCTTCCGGGCCTCTTCCCTGGTGTCCGGCGGAATATTCCCCACCACTACTTCTGCCTTTACATTCCCCTTTTCAAGACAGGCTTCTAATGATTCCCTGATTAGTTCATCCAGCCCTGTGTCAGTGCTGCCGCTTAGGGTAGTTACTGCCGACAGTATGACATTCTCGCCCCCTGTATTTATATAGTTCTTACTGATGGCCGCCACCATCAGGCTTTGCAGCGCCATATCCATCTTTTTACCCTTAATCTGAAGTCCCGTTGCCAATTCTTTTCCGTCGTCATTCAGGGGGTTCAGCCCCATTACTATATTTTGTTTATCCAAAGCTATTTCCACCGACGGATTTATATCCAGGCTAACATAAGCGGCTACCGCAGGGTTCATCCACTTCCCCCACAGCCCGGCCGCCGCCAGGAAAAATAACAGGCATGCGGCAACAAGCGCATATCTGTATGTGCTTTTTACTGTCTGAGGAAGAGTGATTTCCTGACCGGGCCTGTAATTACCCTGTAATTCCAACTGGCGGAAATCTCCGTCCGCTGTCACCACGGTGCAGGTCCTTTCGTTCACCTCCAGGATAACCGCCTTTTCTGTCATCAGTTTCTGGCCTCCTTTTCCGGCAGTTTGACAAAGGAACAAAGGTAAAGAAAGTCTTCGCAGAAATGCCATATTATTGAAGTGGCAATGATATACTTTCTTCCCCTTTCAATAGTCTTAACATTTATTCCCGCCAGCCGGGACAGAGCCATTACCGGCAGCTTACCGGTGGACATCAGCTGACTGAACAAATGGCGTTCGTCGGAAAGCAACTTGGAAGCCCTGAGCAAAGTGGCCCTGGCATCCCTGTGCTTGGGTGAGGCCTTGACCAGATCATCAAAACAGATTTCCAAATCATTGAGGAGTTTTTTATACCGGCCTATTTCTTCTTCCCTTTCCCTTTCGGTCTCTTGCTGCAGATACAAGTCCCAGGCCTGGGAGGACTCGATGAAGGAAAGGTTCTGACCGTCAAAATCGTCCAGTGAAACACCGGAAAGATTGTTGTGCCGGGATTGCTGCCTCAGGTAGTCCATTATCCTGCTTTTTATTATAAGCCTGGCAAAGGCCGGAAATGGCACCCCACGCTGGTCGTCAAAGCGGTCAATGGCTTCATTTAACGCTATCAGACCTATGCTCAGCTCATCATCTCTGCTCCACTCCATCCCCCTGCCGCACACCTTGACGACCGCCCGCATGACAAAGGAACGGTAAGCGGCAATCAGATCTTCTCTGGCCTGGCTGTCTCCACTTTGCGCCGATGCAAGTTTTTCTTCCATTATATTCACCGGAAGCACCTGTTCACTTCCTTTCAGCCCCTGTCACTGCTCTCCGGTGCCCCGGTCTTATCATAATATACGCGGGACATTCAATTTTTTCGGGGGCTCTGCCACATTTTAATTCTGTGCAAATCAACAGTTATTTGGGCGACTACCCTTCATCAGGCATGGTGTGCCGCTCTCCCACATCTATCTGCTCCCCGGGGGCGTCTTCATCATTGACGCTGCGGAAACTCTGGTAAAAAACACCATCTTCGCCCACCTCGTAAGTGATGTTATCCACCTTGTTCAAGGCTCCTCTTTGATCTTCCTCTATAATCTCACCGGCGCCATAATAAGATCCCGCCCCGGATTTAACGGCATGCTCATTCCAGCGGGAAACCTCCTGGAACGCATCCTCCCAGTCAAACTCCACATTGTCCGTTTTGTTGTCGAAGGGCCTAGCATAGACATCCTCCAGGACCTCTTCCTCCACCGGCCTGTTTTCGGTCCCGGGTATCTGCTCGTCACCTTTCTTGCAGTTTATGCAGAGGGTGGTGTAAGGAACGGCCTCCAGCCTTTGCACCGAAATTTTACCCCCGCACACGTCACATGTGCCGTATGTACCCTGCTCCATTTTGTCCAGGGAGTCATCAATGGCCCTGACCATATGCAAGGCGTCTTCCCTCAGGGAGAAGTCCTTGCTCCGCTCGAAAACCTCGCTGGCCACGTCCCCAGGATGGTTATCGTAGAGGGAAAGCTCGCTGGTGGACCATCCCAGGGATTCATGAAGACCTCCCTGGTCAATCCCCTTGATCCTATCCAAAATATGATTTTTTTCGTCCAACAGTCTTTGCTTGAATTTCTGCTGCAAATCCTTGGTGAGCATTTGTAACCTCCCAGTATGGTATTTATCAATACCTATTGGTTTTCATCTGCTGCTGAACTATTTCCACAATATCAGCGATAATCCCACCTATAACCGGTAAGTTTAAAGCGACCAGCTTTTGCAGGACTATCAGCAAGATAGCGCCGAGAATGGCAAAACCCACGGCAATCCCCATCCCCCGGGCTATCCCCGAAATAAAGTTTATCCAGAGAAGCCGCCAGGGGCTGTTCAAAAGCTCCACGTACTCGGCCAGTTTCATTTTTTCAATATTTATTGCGAGATCCTTAATTCTATCCTGGAGATTAATAATTGATTTTTGCTGACCGTTATCTTCCAAACGATAAAACCTCCTGATAGTTATTGTTCCACAATAACTATAAAAAATGCCGCCGGAAAATCCGGCGGCACTGTTGCTAACGTACAATTTGTGATGGGCCGGTGAGATCCCAAAATGCTCCACTAGGCCATAGCTTTGGAATTTCCTTTTTTATCCATCAGTCTTAAATCCACCCAAATGGGGCTGGCGTTGAAGATGGAAGAATAGGCCCCGCTGGCTACCCCGATGATCATGGCCAAAACGAAGGTTTTCACCGTTGCGCCGCCCAGGAAATAAAGGGCCAGCAGCACAAACATGACGGTAAGAACGGTGTTTATGGACCGGGCCAGGGTCTGCCAGATGCTGAGGTTGACCAGATCCTCCAGGGACTGCCCTTTTTTCTGCATGCGCAGGTTCTCTCTGATACGGTCGAAGATAATAATTGTGTCATTGATAGAATATCCTATGATGGTCAGTATAGCGGCTATAAAGGCGCTGTCCACCTCAATACGGAATAAGGAGAAGATGCCTATAACCAGCAGGGTATCGTGGAGAAGGGCCACGATGGCCGCAATCCCCTGTTTAAATTCGAACCTGAAGGTGATATATATTACCATCAGCACCGAGGCGATGGCCAGTGCCCCCAGTGCCCTCCAGAACAATTCGGTGCTGATGATGGGATCCACATACTCATTTCTCAGCAACTCCACCTTGCCCATCTTACCCGTGAAGGAATCCATCAGCTTCTGGCTGTCACTCTGGGTAAGCTTGGTGGTGCGGATGAGAAAGTCTCTGTCACCGCTCTGCTGGATACGGCTGGCCTCAAAGCCCTCATTTTTAACGGTTTCCCTGACCTGTTCAACTTGGACAGCCTTTTCAAAACGGATCTCCAATATACTTCCGCTGGTAAAGTCAATTCCCAGATTCAGCCCCTGCAGAGCAAGGGAAATAAGGCCCGGAAGCATTGCCAAAATGGATATTACATAAAATATTTTTCTCCGCTTTATAAAGTGAAACATCCTTATTCCCCCCTATGCCCCGAAAAATTTAGGACTTTTGACCAGATTTGAGGCCGCCAACAGGTGAAGCAGCCAACGGGTCATGGAAATGGCTGTAAACATACTGGCCGCAATACCAATTATCAGGGTAACAGCAAATCCCTTGATGGGTCCGGTTCCCAGGAACAGCAGAACTCCGGCCGCCAGCGCGGTGGTGGCGTTGGCGTCAAAAACCGCCACGAAGCCCCTCTTGAAACCGGCGTCTATGGCTGACCGGAGGCCCTTCCCACCTCGCATTTCCTCCTTGATACGCTCAAATATAATCACATTGGCGTCCACCGCTATGCCCAGCGACAGCAGGAAGCCCGCAATACCGGGCAGCGTCATGGTGACATTGAGCCCGGCGAAAATAATCAGCACTATAATCGAGTAGATAATCAGGGCAAAATTGGCCACCAGGCCGGGAAGCCTGTAGTACACCAGCATGAAAACCAGTACGGCCGTGACACCCACCACTCCGGCATGCTTGGACTTGGACAGAGAATCGGCGCCTAGGGCCGGCCCCACCGTTCTCTTCTCAATTACCTCCACCTTCACCGGCAGGGCGCCGGAGCGGAGCAGTATGGCAATATTGTGGGCCTCCTCCAGGGACTGGTATCCTGTGATGCGCGCCTTGCCATGGGTTATGGGTCCCTGAACGGTTGGGTTCTGCAGAATTTTCCCGTCCAGTATGATGGCGATCTGTTTACCCACGTTGGCTGTGGTGGCCTGGGCGAATTTTTGGGCCCCCTCGGATTTAAAGGTCAGGTTTACTTCCACAGCGCCCGATGTGGGGTCCTTGGACTCCTGGGCGTCCTCCAAATCCTTGCCGGTGACCACCGTCTGTCCGTCGGCTGTTTTAAACTCCAGAAATGCGGTCTTCACCATGGTGTTAACCGCTTCCTCAGGATCGTCGATACCAGCCAGTTCCACAATCAGCCGGCGGTCACCCTGCTGCTGGATTACCGGCTCGGCAACTCCAAACTGGTCAACCCTGTTCTGTATAACAGCTTTGAGCTGTCTCATAGCCTCCGGAGTTACCTTGGCATCCGGAGCATCTTTGGCTTCCATCACCACGTGGACCCCGCCCTGGAGGTCCAGGCCCAGGTTAATCCACTTGATAAAAGGCAGGTACTTTTGTGTCTGCTGGTAATTCTGAAAAATGGGTGACGCGGTCACCATGGCCGCCAGGGCCACCGCCAGGGCGATAACCGCCAGGGCAATAACCTTACTCCACCTCATGTCTTTTCTCCCCTTTACTTGTCATTAATCACAATAGTTTCGACTGGTTTATGATCAGTGCGAAATCACATTCCAGGAAAGCGGCAGCCCGCCGGCACAACATCATCCTTGTTAAGAATATCTCGAAATACTCCATCACCGGGCAAATATTTATATCAATGGTGAGATCCATGGTGATGGTGCGCTTCTCGGTGTCAACCCAGACCGAGGAGCTCTCGACCGCATAATTTACCCGGTCATGTATGTCAAAGGTGGCGAAATCAGTATTACGCACCCTCGACCGGTGAACGTCGGACTTGTCCGCCACAATCAGGGCCGCCGCCACATTATTTACCGGCTGCCCGTACTGTTCCTCATGATTGGCAATGGCGGACAAAACCACGGCCACTTCATCCGGCGGCATCCCCATGCCCATCAGTATGGGGTAGACAATCATGGCCCCGGAAATACCGTGATCGTTTCTGTTCACCACATTGCCAATATCATGCAGATACCCTGCAATGGCGGCCAGTTCGGTCTCTCTTTGGGGATATCCCAGCTTTTCAATAATGCTTCTGGCAATATCACTGACCAGATTTACGTGCCGTTGACTGTGCTCGGTAAAACCCATGGCCCCTAAAAACTGGTTTCCCTTCCTGATGAAACTTTCCACCACCGGGCTTGTCCTGACATCTTCCAGAGTTATCATGTAGTCCATCCTGGTATCATTAACCTCACTGTGGTGATTATGGAAAACTGCCTCGCAAGGAGAAAGAGAGCAGACTTTTGTCTACTCTCTTAAAGTCTTTTGGAAATAAGCCCGGTTATTCTTTCTTTTCTTCTTCTTCGCCGGACGATTCCCTCACCTGACCGATGGCAGTCTTCAGTATTTCAACCCTGACATTATCGGCCACCCTTAAAATGAGGGTGTCTTCCTTGGTTTTTACCACGGTTCCATAAATCCCGCCAGCGGTAACCACCTTGTCGTTGACCTTCAACCCCTTGATCAGATCCTGGTGCTTCTTCTGCCGCTGCTGCTGCGGCCTGATCATCAGAAAATACAAGAGACCGAAAAGAGCAACAATATAAAGTATCGTGCCGTATTGTTCCATTTTGCCGGCCAACCTCCTTTCCACCAGAGATTTATTCTTCGGAGTTGGGCTAATTCCTTTATTTTTTGTGTTAGAAAATCAGCATAGGTTAAATTTGCTTAAAAAATCCCTTTTATATGCGTCAAATCTTCCCTGATCAATGGCCACCCTGATATTATGCATCAAATTCAGCGTAAAGTAAAGGTTATGCATGGTGGTCAGCCTCACGCCCAGTATTTCGTTGGCCTTTATCAGGTGCCTCACGTAAGCCCTGGTGTAGTTCCGGCAGGTGTAACAGTCACACTCCGCATCCAGGGGGCTAAAATCCCTGGCATATTCGGCGTTTCTTACCACCAACTTGCCCTGGTGGGTAAAAACCGTTCCATTTCGGGCAATCCTGGTGGGCAGCACACAGTCAAACATGTCCACACCCCGGGCCACCCCCTCCAGCAGGCAGTCCGGTGATCCCACACCCATCAGGTACCGGGGCCTGTCATTGGGAATAAGGGGTATGGTCACCTCCAGTGTCTCATACATAAGATCCTTTGGTTCTCCAACACTGAGACCACCGATACCGTAGCCTGGAAAATCCAGTTCCACTAACTCAGCGGCGCTTTTCCTTCTCAGATCCCCGAAAACGCCCCCCTGGATAATTCCAAACAATGACTGGTCCTCCCTGCGGTGAGCCTTTTTGCAGCGCTGGGCCCAGCGGGTGGTTCTCTCCACGGCCTTTAATGCGTACTCTTTTGTACAGGGGTATGGGGCGCATTCATCAAAGGCCATGGCGATGTCTGATCCCAGGGCTTCCTGTATCTCCACCGCCTTCTCGGGACTAAAATAATGTTCGGAACCGTCAATATGGGACCTGAACCAAACCCCTTCCTCCTCAATTTTTCTCAGCGGCCCCAGGCTAAATACCTGAAAGCCCCCGCTGTCAGTGAGAATGGGGCCTCCCCAGTTCATAAACCTGTGCAGTCCCCCCGCTTCGGCCACAATCCGGTGTCCCGGCCTGAGATACAGGTGGTATGTGTTCCCCAGTATCAGCCTGCCCCCGGCATCCTGCACCTCTTCCGGGGTCATTGTCTTCACAGTGGCCTGGGTCCCCACCGGCATAAAAACGGGAGTTTCCACCACACCATGGGGTGTGTGCAGCTCTCCCCTTCTGGCCTTGGTAACCGAGTCCCTTTTTATCTCTCTGAAAGATACAGTCATCTTTATACCTCGGATTCTGACTTCTGGATTCTGGATTCCGACCAAATATTAATACCTCAAAGTATCAACATCGCATCCCCGAAACTGAAAAAGCGATAACGCATCTCCACAGCTTCCCGGTAAGCTCTCAGTACTTTATCACGGCCTGCCAGGGCGCTGACCATCATTATAAGGGTTGACCGGGGCAGGTGAAAATTGGTCACCAGTCCCTGGACAACATTAAATTTATAACCCGGGTAAATAAAAATATCAGTGAAGCCCGAACCCGGGTTTAAACAGCCACGCCCACCGGCCCCGGTTTCCAGGCAGCGCACCGTGGTCGTCCCCACGGCTATAACCCTGGCGCCTGGGGTTTGCAAAGCCATGTTCACTGTTTCCGCCGTTTCCGGGGAAATCTCATAATACTCTTCATGCATACGGTGATCCCTGATATCCTCGGCCTGCACCGGCCTGAAGGTGCCTAGTCCCACATGGAGAAGAACGGTCACCACTTTGACCCCTGATCTCCTTATGGTTCCCAGCAGATCCTCTGTAAAATGCAGACCTGCGGTGGGCGCCGCCACAGATCCTTCGGACCGGGCATACACCGTCTGATACCTTCGGGGATCCCGGGGGTACTTCTTGATATAGGGAGGAAGAGGCATTCTTCCGATTTTATTCAGAACTTCTTCGAAAGGATCGCAACTTTCGAAACAAATCAGGCGCCCCCCCACATCGGTGGTGTCAAGCACCGTTCCTTTAAGCTCACCCTCACCGAATACCAGCACCGTCCCCGGACGTGCCTTGCGCCCTGGCTTGACCAGGACTTCCCACAGGCGGTCTGCTCTTTTCCTGAGCAGCAGCACCTCCACCTGTCCTCCGACGCCATCTCTTATCCCCATCAGCCTGGCCGGTATCACTCTGGTTTCATTTAAAACCAAAACATCTCCGGAACGCAGGTATTCCTGTATATCCCTAAACATCTTATGTTCCAGTGTGTCGGTATCTCTTCGGACTATCATCAGCCTGGACTGATCCCTGCAATCCACAGGATCCTGGGCTATTAAATCCTCGGGAAGATGGTATTCAAATTCAGTAACTTTCAAATAACTCACCCAATACAAATGCTCCAAACTTTTCAGGCGCCGTAAAACAGGCTGTTCACTCTACCTGCCGCTTAACGGCCCGATTTCGGAATTGCTGTAATAGTATTTCAATATTTCCTGGTAATTATAACCTTTCCTGGCCATCCCAAGGGCCCCGTACTGGGACATTCCCAGCCCGTGCCCAAATCCAGAGCCGGTAAATATAACACTGTTCAGTTTACCATCCGGTGCGCTTTCCTTTTTCATGGTGAAAAGGGAGCTTTTCAAACCAAAAACTATCCGTACCGCATCAGCGTTTGATATTTCCAGCCTGAGGGGTTTTTTTTCGGCATCCAGTCCGGTGATCCTTACCTTCTTTACCCGGGCGCCGGTGGAGGTCTTCTCCAAAATCTCAATATCGTCCACCCTGGTAAAGATTTTTTCGGGTTCTCCGGCCCTGTTGTAATATCCTTTTCTGCCGGTCAACTGGCTGACCAGTTGTTCCTTGCTGTAAGACACCGACCAGTTGTAATGGTTTTCATTTTTGTCGTATGGGTCAGACTTTGCCTTGATATAATCCAGCGATTCGGCCCATACATCCCGGGCATCCTCTATGTATCCGCCGCTGCTGCTGTGGAAGAATGCGCTGATGGGCTTCCCTTCACACAATACAAGCTGGCCGCCGGTCTCATTAACGGCCCTGGTGGCATTGGGATGCTCGGCGTCATACCCTCCATACACCTGGCTCATTTGGGTGGCCAGTAGATCAAAACCCTGGTTTCTGTAGGTTCCCAGGTGAGCCACGGCGTAGCTGCGGGATGACACAGCCTGGGCCTTTTGCGCCTCCGGAAGCCAGGAGGCCGGCATTTCCCTGGGAAGAACCCCGTATATATACTCCTCCAGGGGCAATTCATTTATAATGGTGATTCCACCCGGCTGCAGCCTGAATTCCATGTCTCCCCGGTAATTCTGGGGACGGCCCGCCACCGAAAGAGCGACCAGGTTAAGATCCTTATTTCCCTGCAGTCCATAGGTTCCGGAGCCGCTTAAAACTTTTATATTACCCGAGTCCATACGTAAACCGAAAACCTTCCCCCCGGCCCCCAACACCTGCAGGTTATCTGAGGCTGCAATGTTTTTCAGGTTTCCGCGGCCTCCCAGAACGGCCACCATCTGACTGACCTGCTGCAATCCCAGAGTGCTTCCGGCATTTACCGCCAACTGTCCATTCTTATATAGCTGCAGGCCTGTGCCTGAATACTTGGCCTGCCACCTCTCCCCGGGCAGCACGTCGGATACGGCCCCACCGGTCAGCCGGTTGACCAACCGGTACCTGCCCCTTACGCTAAAGTCCTGTGTCTGCGCATCCTGAACCAAACCCACCTTTATTGTTTTGGGTATGACTGAAACTTCGCTGCTCGCCCGGCAAGGGAGCGCGGTAATCAGAAAGACCAAAAAAAACAGTGGGGCCACGTATGATAATTTTAATTTGCCATACCCCATCTTTACATCCTCCGGAAAATTAGTTAATATGGTTAACTTCGACAATATTATAATTTTTTCCTGCCTGAAAACAATAACCTCCGCAAGGGGGTTATTGTTTAGTTCATAGCATGACGCACTCAATAGCTGAGAAACATTTGCAAAAACATTTGTTTCCCTATAGGCATATGTTTTAACCTATGTTATTATTCTATTGAAAGGGGGAATGAAGCATTAAGAGTTACTCCTCCAAAGAGGTTCTAGAATTATTATAAAATAAAAATAATATTGGAGGCACTTAAAGATGGATAAATATATTTACATTGCAGTCTTTGACCCGTGTGAAGAAGGTGGTTACTGCGTTACCTTTCCGGATTTACCGGGCTGCATTACCCAGGGCAATAACATCGGAGAAGCTCTGGATATGGCAAAAGAGGCAATGAGTCTTCACCTTTACGGCATGGAAGATGACCATGATCCCATCCCACCACCCACGTCTCCAGAAAAAGTAGAGGTACCCGACGGTGGATTTGTCAGCCTGATCGAAGTTTGGATGCCGCCGTTTCGAGATAAAATGTCCAATAAGGCGGTAAATAAGATGGTTACCCTCCCTAAGTGGCTTAAAGACATGGCAGAGCATGAGAAGGTTAATTTCTCCCACATTCTCCAGGACGCCCTGAAAAGCTACTTGGGCGTTACTGGTAAAGACCAGATAAAAAAACGCCCTGAAGGGCGCTTGGGAATCCAGAATCCAGAAGCCAGAAGCCAGAATGGTGACAGGCTGCCTTAAAAGCGACCCTCAAGCGACCCCACAGCGACATGCAGTGAGGGGGAGTGATTTAAGTCCGTGCGGAATGTACCGGAGGCTGCTACTGTCTCTTAACGACCGAGCCTACGGAATGCCGAGCCGGCTGCAGGACGCAGCCGGAAGCCGGAATCGGCGCAAGGACGCGGCGTTGGAGGCGGTCGGTATTCCGTTGGCGACCGAGTTTAGAGACAGTTGCAGCAGGAGGTAATGCAGGCCGGACTTAAATCGCTCCGCCTACCCATTAGCGACCATGCAGTGACCCTCAAGCGACATGCATGAGGGGGGAGGGGTTTAAGTCCAGCCGGAGGATAAGCAGATCGGACAAAAAACCCCTTCGCCGACCACGGAGCGACCCCGAAGGAATCAGGACCAATCACCTTCTGAAAACCAGATTCAATAGAATGGTTAAAATTATGCTCAGAAGTATGGACGAAACCACCGGGAAGTAGAAGGAAAAGTTCCCCTTCTGGATAAATATGTCTCCGGGGAGCCGGCCCAGGCCTAAAAGCTTTCCAGCGGCCATCATCAGCGCCCCCATTACCACCAGCAGCAATCCCCCCAGTAAAACCATCTTCCCCAGGGAAAAAAATGTTCCACTCACGATCCCGGCCCCCTGTTCTTCTTCCTGCAATACCTTTCCTTTTCGCTGTAGATGCAGCCGCAGTATTTCTGCCGGTACAGTCCCATTTCTCTGGAACGCTCGACGGCATCTCTGTAGCCCGGACGAAAATCCCGATAGACAAACTGCAATCCGGTTTCCCGGGACACCTCCCCACCTATCTCCCTGATCAAATCGTGCTTTTGATAAGGGCTGACCAGAAGGGTGGTGGAGAAGGCGTCAAATTTATTCTGCACGGCCACCTGGGCCGTCCGGCGCAGCCTCATGACATAGCAAAAGAAGCATCTTTCACCTTCACGGTGGACAACACCCCTTATGAATTCCTCCAGAAGATAGTCCTCATCAAATATCATAGGCAGTCCGGCCCCGGGGGCATACCCGGCAAGGGCCTCCTTCCTGGCCCTCCACTCGGTATAGGGGTGTATATTGGGGTTAAAAAAAAATCCGGTTAAATCCATTTTCTCCCCCTTTAATACCTCCACAGGGTATATGGAACAGGGGGCGCAGCATGTATGCAGAAGAAGTCTCATATCTTTTTGGTATTTCCTCCTGTCAGCTGTAAGCTGTAAGCTATAAGCTATTTTCAGGGCAGGGGGAGAGAACCCTGTTCCGGGCCCCCTGATTTGCCCGCATAAGCTATCCCCAGATGCTGGTAGGCCGCTCCGGTAACCACCCTTCCCCGGGATGTACGGGCCAGCAGTCCCTTTTGCATCAGGTAGGGCTCGTATACATCCTCAACCGTATCGGCCTCCTCACCAACTGCGGCCGCCACGGTATCCAGTCCCACCGGCCCGCCACCGAACTTTTCAATTATTATTCGCAATAGACGCCTGTCTATCTCATCCAGCCCCAGGGGATCGACCTCGAAAAATTCCAGCGCCTCAACGGCCACCCTTTTATTAATTGCGCCGCCATGCCTCACCTGGGCATAATCACGAACTCTTTTCAAAAGCCTGTTGGCCACCCTGGGCGTTCCCCTTGCCCTCCTGCCAATTTCCCGCGCCCCTTCGGGATCAATTTTAACGTCCAGTATGGAGGCCGCCCTGGTGATTATAGTTGTAAGATCCTCAACGCAGTAGTAATCCAGTCTGCTGATAACACCAAAACGATCCCTCAGGGGGGAGGTGATCATTCCCGCCCTGGTGGTGGCGCCGATCATGGTGAACCGGGGTAAATCCAGCCTGATGGAGCGGGCCCCGGGCCCCTTGCCAATAATTATATCTATGGCGTAATCCTCCATGGCCGGGTACAGTATTTCTTCCACCGGTCTGCTCAAACGGTGGATCTCGTCAATAAAAAGAACATCTCCGGCCCCCAGGTTTGTCAGTATTGCCGCCAGGTCACCGGGTCTTTCAATGGCCGGCCCCGAAGTGACCCGTATGTTTACCCCCATCTCGCCGGCGATTATATTGGCCAGAGTGGTTTTGCCCAAACCGGGGGGCCCGTAAAGCAGCACATGATCCAGGGACTCCCCCCTCTCCCTGGCTGCCTGAATAAAAATTTCAATGGTTTCCTTGACCTTTTGCTGCCCTATATATTCCGAAAGCCTGCGGGGTCTGAGGTTGCCCTCCATTTCGAAATCCTCGGTGCGGATCTCGGGGGATATTATCCTTTTAGCCGGGTAATTTTCCATAATATAACCGCCCTTAAAAAAACTAGTCTTTATTATTAAAAGCTACCGTCCTGAGGGGGAATCAGCCAATATTCTCAGGGCATGTCGCACCAGTTGAGATGTGGACGTACCGGCTCCCAGTTCCCTCCCCGCCCTTTCCACCGCCAACGATGCCTGGGACATGCCAAAGCCCAGGGATATCAGAGCCTCCACCGCATCCACGGCAGTTTTGTCCCCCTGCGCCCGGGGCGCCTCCCCAACGGCTGCGGGGTAATCTTCAGCTTTGATCTTGTCCTTTAGCTCCAGTATAATCCTCTGGGCGCTTTTTTTGCCAATTCCCGGAGCCCGGGTAAGGAGCGCCACATTTTCGTCATGCAGGGCCAAAACAAGGCTTCGGGGAGTAATTACCGAAAGAAGGCTAAGGGCGCCCTTGGGTCCCACCCCGCTTACATTGAGCAAAAGGCAAAATATTTCCAGCGCCTCCACCGTGTCAAAGCCGTACAAACTAATGGCATCCTCCCGAACTGCCATTAAGGTATGCAGCAACACCTCCTGTCCCACAGAAGGCAGTCCGGAAATCATGGAAAGGGGTACGCGCACCAGATAGCCCACCCCGTTGACCTCCACTATAACCGCATCTCCCTTGACCGAATGCAACTTTCCCTTTAAAAAAGCTATCACCTGTTCAACGCCTCCGTTCCTGACCACCTGAAGGCATGGCAAACAGCCACGGCCAGGGCATCCGCAACATCATCGGGCCGGAGTTTTTCCCTGATACCCAGGAGGGCGGCTATCATAAACTCCACCTGCTGTTTGACGGCCCTTCCGTTTCCCACCACTGCCTGCTTAACCTGCAGGGGGGTATATTCATATACAGGTATTCCGGACCGCACGGCCGTCAGCATGGCCACCCCCCTGCCATGGCCCACGGCCAGGGCGGTTTTAACATTCTTATTGAAAAAAAGTTCTTCAATGGCGAAATGATCGGGCCGGCTCCTTTTTATTACCTCCTCCAGGCCACTGTAAAGAAGCCCCAGACGGCTGGACAATTCCATCCCGGAGTCGGTTTTTACACAGCCGTACTCATACACATGAAATGCGTTTTTGTTATACCCGATAACTCCGTAGCCGGTTATGGCGGTGCCGGGATCAACTCCTAAAATTATCAAAAGGTTACCACTCCATTTAATCAGTTAGATAAAAATTCTTGAATTACCTCAAATATCCTCCCTCATCGAAAAATAGCGTGATTACCTTACCCCGATAACCGGCGTTACAACCACTCGGGAAACCTCGTCCAGGTTTTCCAATGAACTGTTCAGGGCTGTCTCATCATAAAACTCCAGATCGTAACGAAGAGCCGACCTCTCATCCGGTGACAGCCTGTCGTATTCCCGGGCCTTCTGCAATTTTTCACGCAGGTCCTTGGGTAACTGATCCAGCTTTTTATTCTCTTCCACTCTCAGAAGCCTGTGGTTAAAGCCCAGGGGTCCCTGGTAAACCGCCAGACTGTCATTATGTATCCCCAGATGTCGGTAAAGGCTGTGCTGCCCGCAAAAGTCATCAACCTTCTTTCTCAGCACCACCATTTTGTCATCCTTCATATCGACCGACCAGCCGGCGCTTTCCGGGTACTTACCCCGCAGTTCCTTCAGGTCCTTACCGAGTATCCCGCCAGGGGCCAGACCCTGAAAAACAAGTTCAACATCTCCACATAAAAAGTAGTTTTCCTTTTTAAGAACAGCCCCGGGGGAGACCACCCCGGCCTGATCCCCAAAAACCGGAAGCACCCTCCAGACCGCCCCCGACAAAAAACCCGCGCTTACAAACACTATCAGCGCCACCGAAATTGATAATAAAACACCTGTTACAAACCACCAGATTCTTTTCACGCTAATACAGCTCCAACACTTTTTGCCATATTATTTCCGTTTATGCTGTTTGTTAAACGGTCGCCCTGACGGGCGGTTGGGAATCCAGAAGCCAGAATCCAGAATGATGACAGCCTGCCTTAAAAGCGACCCTCAAGCGACCCGAGAGGAACCAGGGCCGACAAGGCTTTAGCGCTTTAATATTTTAATGTTTTAATGTGGCATATACTTTCCTTAACAGTATAAAAGCCGCCCACGGGCGGCTGGAATACAGGACCCAGAATCTTCCGGACCGGGATAATTCTGAGTCCTGTGTTCTAAGTTCTGCATTCTGATCATTACAATCTTTCAAACTACTGGTCCGTTTCGAAATTGCTGTATACTTCGTCCACGTCATCCAGATCCTCCAGAGCGTCCAAAAGCTTCATCATTTGATCCTCCTGGACACCCTCAATCTTTACCGTGGTTTTGGGGATCATGGAAACATCGGCCTCAGAAAGCTTTATACCTTTACCGGAGAGTTCTTCCCTTACCGCCTCAAAGCTGTCCGGATCGGTAATAATCTCAAAAATATCCTCCTCGGATTTTACATCCTCAGCCCCGGCGTCCAGGGCGGCCAGCAGTAGATCGTCCTCATCAACCCCGGTGTCCTTCTCCACCACTATGAGACCTTTTTTTTCAAACATCCAGGAAACACAGCCGCTCTCCCCCAGGTTTCCCCCGTACCTTGAAAACAGGTGCCTTATCTCACCGGCAGTACGGTTACGGTTGTCTGTCATTATCTCCAGCATCACTGCCACCCCGCCCGGCCCGTAACCCTCATAAACAATTTCCTCGAAGTTGCCGCTGCCCAGTTCCCCTGTTCCTTTCATAATAGCCCTTTGTATATTATCGTTGGGTATATTGGCTTCCTTGGCCTTGGCCACCGCATTTTTCAGCCTCAGGTTATTATCGGGATCCCCGCCCCCGGCCTTGGCCGCCAGTATTATCTCTTTACCCAGCTGGGTGAATACTTTTCCTCTTGCTGCGTCAACCTTGGCCTTTTTTCTTTTTATGGTTGCCCATTTAGAGTGTCCTGACATGGTTTGTCAGCCTCCTTCCACCACCGCAAATATTTTAGCACAAAGAAAAAAAAGTTCAAAGCGGCTTTTTATCCTTTATTAATTGCGCCAGAATCTTGAGCTCAATATCACCAATACGGTATAAAGCTCCAGCCTGCCTATGAGCATACAGAATGACAGCGCGGCCTTGGCAGCCATCGGAAGGGTAAAATAGTTGGTCATGGGACCCACCAGGTTAAATCCCGGGCCCACGTTACCCATGGTGGCTGCCACTGCGGATATGGAGCTGACCAGATCCACCCCCAAAGCGGTCAAAAATACCACCGAGGCCCCCAGGATAAGCATATACAGAAAGAAGAAGGTCTGCACATTGTCCAGTACCTCCTGGGAGATAACGCCTTTTCCTATACGCAAGGGTATTACCGCCTGGGGGTGAATCAACTTCATTATCTGCCGGGAAATACCCTTAAACATGATCAGATAGCGGGAAACCTTTATGCCTCCCCCGGTGGACCCCGCACATCCGCCTATAAACATGAGAAGCAGTATCACCGCCTTGCTCATGGAAGGCCACTGGTCATAATCTGCTGAGGCATAGCCGGTGGTTGTCACGATGGAGGCCACCTGAAAAAGGGAATCCCTGGCAGCCTTGTCCGCCCCGTAATTTGCGCTGTTCACCAGATCAAAGGTAATCAGGCATACGGACACCAGAATTATTCCCATATACAGCCGGGCTTCCGGGTCCTTCAGGGTGGGCCTGAAATTACCCCGCAGGCTGTAGTAGTGAAGGGCAAAGTTAATACCGCTGATGATCATAAAAACAACAATGATTAATTCTATCAGCACACTGTCGTAAGCGGCTATACTGGTATTTTTACTGGAAAACCCCCCGGTGGCCACCGTGCCGAAGGTATGGATAAATGAATCAAACCAGTCCATTCCGGCGAGTTTAAGCATAAATATTTCCACAACCGTGATAACCAGATATATTTTATACAGCTCCCGGGAAGTCTGGGCTATTCTGGGCAAAACCTTGCTCTTTGTGGGCCCGGGAACCTCGGCCTTGAACATCTGCAGCCCTGCGATTTTTAGAGACGGTATCAGGGCAACGGTAAGCACAATGATTCCCATACCCCCCAGCCAGTGGGTAAGGCTTCTCCAGAACAGCATCCCCCGGGATAATATTTCCACATCAACAATAACCGACGCCCCGGTGGTGGTAAAGCCCGACATGGTTTCAAAGTAAGCATCCACCGGACTTGGCAGAACGCCGGACAGAACGTACGGCATAGATCCGAACCCGGCCAGCAAAATCCACCCGAAGGCCGCCACGGCAAAACCCTCCCGGTACCCCACGCTGCCTCCGGCCCCGGCACCCATTAAAAACAGGGCTCCCCCGGCGAAAACAGTAATTACCATACTGATCAGGAAAGCTTCAAAGTCACCATTGGCATAGTAAAATGTCATCAAAAGAGAAGGGCCCATGGATACCCCTTCACAGAGCAAAACAAGTCCCAGAGCCTTTAAAATAAGCTTTGTGTTCAACTAATTTTCCCTCCGGTTGCACAGTGCCTCAACGGTATGCACCACATGTCCCAGGGCAAACACCACCAGCCGGTCGTCCGGCTGTATAACCTCGCTGCCCTTGGGTATGATTATTCTGTCGCCCCTGCTGATGGCTCCTATGATTACTCCCTTTGGCAGCCCCGAGAAGGACAGTGCCCTGCCGGCCATCCTGCTTTCGGGCTGAACAATGATCTCCAGCACCTCGGCCTGCTCGTTTAAAAGCAGCACCAGGGAAAGCAGCCTGCCGCCTCTGATAAATCTCATTATTTCACCGATGGTTATGAGCCTTGGACTAATGGCGGCGTCCACACCCAGCCTTTCCACCAGGGGGGCGTAACTGGGCCGGCTCACCTTGGCCACAACCCTCTTGGCCCCCAACTGCTTGGCCAAAAGGGCCATGAGAAGATTTTCCTCGTCAAAGCCTGTCACCGCCACAAAGGCGTCAATTTCGTGTATTCCTTCCCTTCTCAAAAGATCCACATCGGTGCCGTCACCTTTCAGTATAAGCACGTCCGACAGCCTATTGGCCAGCTCCTGGCACCTCTCCATGTTCTGCTCGATGATCTTTACCTTCATGCCTCTCTTACTGAGTTTTTCAGAAAGGTAAAGGCCTATCCTGCCCCCGCCCATGATCATGACATTGTGCACACGCTGGCGTTTTCTTTTAAATTTGGCATATATTTTATTGATTGAGTCGTTATTACCCAAAACGTAAATGGTGTCGCCGGGCTTGATATAGTCCCTGCCGCCGGGTACTATCATTTCTCCCTTACGGGAAATGCCTACCACAAGACATGCTTTGGGCAAGTCAATATCCTGTATTTTCTTGCCTGCAAAATCCACATTGCATTCTTCCACAGTCAGCTCGGCCATTTGCACCTTGCCGTTGGCAAAATGCTCGGTATGAACCGAAAGATTCATGGTGAGAAGCCTGGATATCTCCTGGGAAGCGGCATAATCGGGATTAATAACCAGATCAATGCCCAGATCCTCCTTGGATATAATCAGATCCCGGACGTAATCCGGGTCCCTTATCCTGGCTATGGTCCTGGCAATACCCACTCTCTTTGCGGTCATGCAGGAAATCATGTTGATTTCGTCACTGTCGGTGACCGACACCAGCAGATCGCTGTCACTGACACCGATATCCTTTAACAACTGGGAACTGGAACCGTTTCCCTTCACAGTGAGCACGTCCAGAGATTCATTTATTTTGGCCAACTGTGTCTCACTGCGGTCTATGACTATGATATCGTGACCCTCTTCCGAAAGCCTGTGGGCAATTTCGGTGCCCACCTTGCCGGCTCCAATTATTGTTATTCTCATAAAAATTCACCCCGCACCGTCCACCGATTAAAAAGCTCTTATGTAAAATTACAATATACTTGCTATCCAAGCAAGCTATTTTTTTAGGAACAGTGAAAAAACGCCCTAACGGGCGTTGCCGTCTTGCAGACGGCGGAATCCAGGAGCCAGGAGCCAGAAGCCAGAATGGTGACAGCCTGCCTTAAAAGCGACCCTCAAGCGACCCCACAGCGACATGCAGTGAGGGGGAGTGATTTAAGTCCGTGCGGAATGTACCGGAGGCTGCTACTGTCTCTTAACGACCGAGCCTACGGAATGCCGAGCCGGCTGCAGGACGCAGCCGGAAGCCGGAATCGACGCAAGGACGCGGCGTTGGAGGCGGTCGGCACTCCGTTGGCGACCGAGTTTAGAGACAGTTGCAGCAGGAGGTTATGCAGGCCGGACTTAAATCGCTCCGCCTACCCATTAGCGACCATGTAGAGACCCTCAAGTGACCCAGGAGCGACCCCCAAAAATGAACATAGGGTCTTCGCCGTGACAAAATAAGTTATCCACAATTCTCGAAAAGCATAATTTCCTATACAGAAAAAAGAACTCTCCCCACAAGGGGAGAGTCTTTTTCGAGCCCGTAATGACCTACGCTACAGCCACTACGCATACCTGCATAGCCAACAATGACCTTTCGGCCATTATAGACCATTACGGCACCCGTAATGACCTTTGCTCGGCTATTATGGCTACCTAGGAAGCCTGCAGCAATCTCTCGACTGCCGCAAACCCCGTATATCAATAGAAATTGAATATATCCGGCAACCATAATAATCTTAGCTCGACCAATGCATATCCCTTACGACCCTGTAATAATCTTTAGGACTATTACAAAGCCTGCCGGAACATACACCAGTCTGCCCGCCGGCTAATACCGAGCCGTGTTGACCCGATACCAACCTTTGGCCGACCATCACAGAGCCTTTTAAGACCCTGTAACAGTCTTGGCTCGGCCATTACGAACCCTACGCTAATATTATGGACCAAGCCCGGTGTCATTATTCCTCTTTTTTTAAATATAATTTAATTTTTAATCCTCAACCATCAGCAAGAGCTTTTCGTGGATGTGCAGATTCAACTGGCGCATTACATTTCTTAGAGTTTGAGGCTCGGTCAGTAAAAATCCGTCCTCCCAGCGCTCCAGCAAATATGAAATAAACTCCATAAACCCGGTGGCCAGAGTGAGGGTGTATAATTCTCTGTATCTGTTATTCCCCTCGGGCTGGCAGCCGGTTCCCAGGGTATCCTTATGAGTCAGCTTAAAATTACCCAGGCGGTGGTCCTCCCTGGTCCAGGAAAGAATACCGTCAACGGCGTGAATTTCCTTACCACAGGTATCACAGGTAAAAGTAGCCAATCAAAACCCTCCCCCTTACAATCATTTATAAATGCCTCACAGATTTCAGATTCCAACTGAGAAAATGAAGAGATGCACAGGTTCCTCTTTTCAATCCTCTTTATAATTATAACAATTATATTTAAAAAAGCCACACGGGAGTTACCGTCCGGGTGGCTCTGTCACTAATCCCTGCCATGAACCGATTAAAGCCGGGCTGAAGCATAGAAAATCGGCACTGACCAGGTGAAAATTGATACCCCATATTTTTTCAGGCAGCCGATACCGGCATGCCCTGGAATGCAAATGTCCATACACCACGGTGCCCACCCGGTATTCCTGAAACAACTCTATAAAACCGCTGTGCTCATTTTTTTCATTGGTGGGCATGAAATGCGTCATGACGATTATTTCATCGGCGCCTTCCCGAGCGCTTTTCAGCGAGTTTTCCAGCCTGATAAGCTCCCGCTGATATATTTTCATATCCTTTTCTCCGAAAAAGGCTCCGTTGGGACATAGCCATCCCCTGGTTCCGCAAATGGCCAGTCCATCAAAAAAAACGCAGTCGTTTTGTATCAGACTGGTGTTGGAGGGCATTTTTTGCCTAGCCCTGGATATGCTCTGCCACCAGTAATCGTGGTTTCCCTGAATCATTACTATATTGCCGGGCAGAAGCCCCAGATAATGAATATCCGGCCTAGCCTCGTCAAGCCTCATGGCCCAGGATGTGTCACCGGCCAGCAGTACCAGATCCCCGGGCAGAACCTTTTTCGTCCAGTTTTCATATATTTTCCGGGCATGCCCCTGCCAGCTCCGGTCTATCTCCCACATGGGCTTGTATTCCGGAACATCCCAGCTTTGGATGTCCGGTTCCGAACAGAATGACAGGTGAAGGTCACTGATGGCATATATATTCATTAAAAGGATCCCTTCGGAATATTATTACGGTAAAACAAAAACCAATAATACTTCCCCGCACAGAGGAATTATTACTTTAAATTTAGAAATATAAAGGCAGGAGGTGAGTTTTTATGAACGAATACAAACTGGTTATAGTGGTAGAAACAAAGGAACACGCATATATACGCATGTTCATAAACAACTCGCTGTGCAACCCCGAAGGCCTGATTCGTTTAAAGCATGCTGATCTGGACAATCTTTTTAAAGACCTGTTCAAGGCCTCCCGGGGGAAATGCATAAAGTGCCGCTGCCCCAGTCCATGAAGTTATTTTCTCAAATGTCATGACAAAAAGTTTCTATAAAAAAAGGTTGATTACCTTCTTCTTTTTTAAAATACGGTTAATTATATATCTTAAAAAAGGCTTTTTTTATGGAAAAAATCCCGGTTACCCGGGATTTTTTCTTTTTTTATCTACATGTCGCTTTGGGGTCACTCCAGCTCATTCTGTCCCCTGTCTCCCGTCCCCTGAATTCCAGTCAATTTCTATCCGTGTATCAGCGCCGGGAGGCACCGGGTGCAGACCCAGAGACTCTCCCCCTCTTTCCGGCAGGGCAGAACCGGAAAATCATCCTCACTGGCCCCGCACCTGTGACACTGCTGGGGAATATAGGTGCGGGGGTTTTTCTTGATGTGGCTGTGTACCGCCTCCTCTGAAAAGTCCTTGGCCACCCTTTCTTCAATGGACAGCGCCCCTTCCGGGCACACCCCCAGGCAAAAGCCTGCCCCGTCACAAAGCTCGTCCTTTATCACCCTGGCCTTGCCATCCCTGATTTCTATAGCTCCCTCGGCGCAGGGGGATATACACAGACCACACCCGGTACACCTCTCTTCATCTATTTTTACAATCTTACGCTTTTTCACGCTACAGCCCTCCGGTTTGTGTTATTTTATTACATTATGGCCTATATTCAATATAATATCTGTGAGTGAAAGCCAAAAAAAAGTGTGATTTTGGTCACAGCTAACCGGTTTGTTTTTCCATAGCCAAGGAAAGTATATGCCATATTAAAGTATTAAATCGCTAAATCGCCAAAGCATTTTTATGCAAGCCCAGAGTTTTTCTGGGGTCGCTCCTGGGTCACTTGAGGGTCGCTTTTAAAGTATGCTGTCACCATTCTGGCTTCTGGATTCCGCCGTCTGCAAGACGGCACCGCCGGCAAGGCGGTTATTTTATTCTGCTGACCGATCTCCCCTGATAATTGCTATAAGCTTTTCCACTTCGGTGGTTGGTTTCCGGCAACTGAAATTCTCGCAGACGTAGGCTGCGGGCAACCCGTCTATGGCCCCGTGGTCCCTGGTAAAAGGAGCCAGTTCTTCTATTTCCCGGGCCTCGCCATTATCTGGCCGGAATATAAGCACGGTATCCGGCAGGAACTCCCTGCGCACCGCTTCCACCATCCTTCTTACCCCCTCACATCCGGCCTTACCGGCAATTACTATTTCCCGGGAGGGGGCGATGGCAGTCTGATAGGCAGTAAGGAAAAAGGTATGGGCCCCGGGGTAGGCCGAAACAGTTCCGGCAAAGGCATTAAAAAGGCTTTGGGCCAAATCTGTCAAATCCTCCCGTCCGGTCATCCTGGCAAGTCGGATAATGTTCAGGGCGGCCACAGAGTTTCCGGAAGGCACGGCTCCGTCATATACCTCCTTGGGCCTGGTTATAAGCTGTTCAGAATCGCTGCCGTAAAAGAAAAAGCCTCCCCTTTCCCTGTCCCAGAACAAAGCCTGCATCTCATCCAGGAGCATAAGAGCCCTCTTCAGATACTGGGGTTTCAGTGTAACCTCGTACAGCTCCAGAAGGCCCCACTGCAAAAAGGCGTAGTCGTCAACGTAACCCGGAAAGGCGGCTTCACCGTCCCGGTACCGGGCCAGCAGCCTGCCATCATTTCCCCTCATACGGCTCCAGATAAAATCGGACGCCCTCACAGCCGCCCCGGCATAACCCTTATCCCCGGTTACCGCTGCGCTCCTGGCCAGGGAGGCAATCATAAGACCGTTCCATGAGGTAAGAACCTTATCGTCCTTGTACGGGTGCACCCTTTTTTCCCTGTGCAGGAAAAGCTTTTGCCGGTAGGCCTCCAGGCTCTGCCGGCGGTCGTCTTCCAGATCTTCTGAGGTAATGAGATTAGGTATGCTGTACCCCTCGAAATTGCCTTCCTTGGAAATATCAAAGATTTTACAATACAGTCCGCCCTCCTCCGGTCCCAGCAGCCGGGTGACCTCCCCGGGAGTCCAGATATAAAATCTTCCCTCTTCCCCCTCGGAATCGGCGTCCTCCGCCGAGTAGAACCCGCCCTCAGGAGAAGTCATGTCCCTTAATACATAAGTAAATACTTCGCCGGCCACCCTCCGGTAAAAGGGATCCCCGGTGCACTGAAAGGTTTCGGTGAACACCATAGAAATAAGAGCATTGTCATAAAGCATTTTTTCAAAGTGCGGCGCCAGCCACCGGCGGTCGGTGGAGTACCGGGAAAAGCCAAAACCCACGTGGTCATATATACCTCCGGCATACATAGACCTCAGTGTTTTTTCCACCATAGCCAGGGCTTTTGTTTCACCAGTCCTTTTCCAGTATCGCAAAAGAAACATCAGATTGTGGGGGGTGGGAAATTTGGGAGCGTCCCCAAAACCTCCGTAGAGGGAGTCAAAGCTATTCTCCAGATCGCTGTATGCTTTTTCCAATAAATCCCTGCGCAGATCCCCTTCTTCCCCGGAGAGTTGGTTCAGCACCGCATTAACAATACTTTCCCCGACCTCGGTTACCGCCTCCCTCCCCGACTTCCACTTCACGGCCGCCTGCCCCAGTATATCCAGAAGCCCGGACCTTCCCCATTTTGACTTCTTGGGAAAGTACGTTCCGGCAAAGAAGGGCTTTTTTTCCGGTGTCATAATAATGGTCAGAGGCCACCCCCCCTGTCCTGTCAGGGCCTGGCACACCGACATATAAATATAGTCTATATCCGGACGCTCCTCCCGGTCAACCTTGACCGAAATAAAGCTCCTGTTCAACATCTCCGCCACCTCTGTGTCCTCAAAGGACTCCCGCTCCATTACATGGCACCAGTGGCAGGTTGAATAACCTATGCTTAGGAACACCGGCTTGTCTTCATTTTTTGCTTTATCAAAAGCCTCGTCAGACCACGGATACCAGTCCACTGGGTTGTTGGCGTGCTGGAGCAGGTAAGGGCTTTTTTCTTTAGCGAGTCTATTTGGCATATCGTATAACCCCCCAAAGCCATTTGAGTTTATTATCCCAAAAGCCTACATCTTGATGCTTGCTCTTGTTGCATGAATATTTCTTTGCGAAAGTATTTCTCCTAAGAATTTAAAACACATAATGGATATTGCAGGAAAATAGGAGGAAATATCTTAAAATTGTCGAATTAAGCAAGAGGGAAAGGCGAATTGGATGGAGTGGTAATTTTGCCAGAACAGAGTCTATTTATAGAGATTAAAAATAAGATAAGAATTATTACAGATTTATTATCTGACCTTCAAAGAATATTATTTAAACCAATCTCCAATCAGGAGGTATGGCTTAAACAGTTAAATAATTCAATAAAATTTATCGAATGGACTATCAGTAAATATAAACTGCAATTTAATGGAATACCTAAACATATTTACAAAAAGGACATATTTTATTGTAAGCTTGGTTTTAATATTGGTAGTGAGCAATGTGGTGAAAGACCAGTTGTTATACTGCAAAACAGTGTTAATTCAACTGTGACAATTGTTGCACCGATAACTACAATAAATGGCGTTATAGAAAAAGCTGAAGAAGGACATTATATCATAAGAAATATTGATAAAGATGGGAATGAGAAAATAAAAAAACTGGATATGGACATAGAAATACCAATAGAAATTGAAAAAGGTTACAGAAAGAAAATAACTGGATATGTTGATATTGGACAAATAAGAACAGTTAGTAAAAAGAGACTAGACAAGATACCTGTCGCAAAAATTACCAATGGCACTACACAACTTATTAAAAATGGTATCAAAAAATTATTGGATAT
>LADN01000012.1 GCA_000961585.1 Peptococcaceae bacterium BRH_c4a
CCAAAGCATTTTTATGCAAGCCCAGAGTTTTTCCGGGGTCGCTTGAGGGTCGCTGCATTGTCGCTAATGGGTAGGCGGAGCGATTTAAGTCCGGCCTACATTACCTCCTGCTGCAACTGTCTCTAAACTCGGTCGCCAACGGAATGCCGACCGCCTCCAACGCCGCATCCTTGCGTCGATTCCGGCTTCCGGCTGCGTCCTGCAGCCGGCTCGGCATTCCGTAGGCTCGGTCGTTAAGAGACAGTAGCAGCCTCCGGTACATTCCGCACGGACTTAAAAATCACTCCCCCTCACTGCATGTCGCTGTGGGGTCGCTTGAGGGTCGCTTTTAAGGCAGGCTGTCACTATTCTGGCTCCTGGCTTCTGAATTCCGCCGTCTGCAAGACGGCACCGCCGATAAGGCGGTTATTTTATTCCGGATAAAAAAGCAGGGTAAATCCCTGCCATCTTTTACGGCATAATATTTTTGTCCTTTACCGATACGGCCCTGCGGAACTGTATTCGTTCCTCGAGCATGGTGATAAGTATCTTGACATCGGTCTGGTTCAAAAGGTCGGGGTTTTTGTGCTGGAGTATCTCGCTTAACGAGTACTCCACTTCACCGGGACTGTACCCCATGGAGATCAACCTGGATCTTATTAGATCAATGCTCATACATATCACCTTAAAACTACACTTTATCTTATTCTTTTCCTTCCCAAGCCTTTGGTAAATAGACTGAAATACCTAATTTACCTGGGACTTTAGCATTAATTTGCCAATGGATTATAAACCATACCCTCTGTACTTTTAGGGAATGCATCGTTATACATCCTGATTTTCCAGGCCCTGATACCCGTTGAAAAAGGGCATTATTAAAGCGCGTTGACTATGTGGTCAAGCTTTATTACGTTTCCGCCGGAATCTGCGGTGATGGCCACCACGTCGAATCGCATGGGGGTATCTCCAACATTCCTGAATTTTGCATAGAACTGCGCCACCTGACGGAGCTTTTTTTTCTTTTTGTCGGTAATGCTTTCCTGTGGACTGCCAAAGGCTTTGCCGGTCATCGATCTGACCTCTGTGAAAACCAGGAAGGGGCCGTCACGGGCCACTATATCCAGCTCTCCCAGCTTGCAGCGGAAGTTCCTCTCCACTATTCGAAACCCTCTTTTTTGCAGGTATTTCGCCGCATATTCTTCTCCGGCTCGGCCCAGTGATATTCTTTCTCTGGTCAAGTACATACCAGCCTTTCGGATATGTTAAGATGATATTCTTTACGCAAGGAATTTATCCTTTATTTAAGAAGACAAACAGGGCCTAAGTGACTGGTTTACAGGTGAACGGCCCGCGGTATATAATTTTGATCAATGCAGTAAGTGTTGCGGGGGAAAAATGATCAAACAAAAGATATGGCGTGTTCGGCAGGCCGATCCCATTCTTGAATATGTTTTTCAGCATGAATTAAGGGTATCCCCGGTGCTGGCCAGGCTTCTGGCCAACAGGGGGATAACCACTGTAGATGAGGCCAGGCTGTTCCTGGAGGGAGGCCTGGACCAGATGTATGACCCGTTCATAATGGCGGACATGGATGAGGCCGTTCGGAGAATACGGTTTGCCCTGAGCCGGGGTGAGAGAATACTGGTTTACGGAGATTATGACGCCGATGGCACCACAGCCACCGCCCTATTGGTAAAGGTATTCAGAAGACTGGGGGGGCAGGTGGGCTATTATGTGCCCCACCGTGTGGATGAGGGGTACGGACTTCACCAGGAGGCGCTTCGAAGGGCCGGCCGGGAAGGTTACGGGCTGGTTGTTACGGTGGACTGCGGCATCAGCGCCCTGGAGGAGGTTGCCCTGAACAAGTCTGAGAAAGGCCCTGACATTGTGATTACGGATCACCATGAGCCCCCGGGGGAAATACCCGGGGCTGTTGCGGTGGTTAATCCCAAAAGGGCTGACTGCCCGTATCAGTTCAAAGAGCTTGCCGGTGTGGGAATTGCTCTTAAATTGGCCCAGGCCCTGCTGAGTGACAGGGGCAGGGAGGCCGATGCCTGGACAGATTACCTGGATCTGGCATGCCTTGGCACAGTGGCCGATATTGTGCCCCTTGCCGGAGAAAACAGGATTATCGTCAAGTATGGTCTTTCTTTCCTGGCCCAAACCGAAAGCCTTGGAATAAAGTCCCTTATGGAGATCTCCGGGACAAAAGCTGAAAGCCTGGATACCAGAGAGGTTGGATTTGCCCTGGCACCCAGGCTCAATGCAGCCGGAAGGGTGGGGAACGCTGGTATGGCAGTGGACCTTTTCCTGACCGAAGACCCTGAGGAGGCGGGTCAACTGGCCGACCTCCTGAACAGTGGAAATCAGGAGCGGCAGAAGATCGAAAGCCTGGTTTTAGCCGAGGCTTTGGGCATGCTGGACGCCAACCCTGAGCTTTCCGGCGGGAAAGTTATCGTTCTGGCTGCTCCCGGGTGGCACCAGGGGGTGGTGGGTATTGTGGCCTCCAGGTTGGTGGATATATATTACAGGCCCGTTCTTATGATTGCTCTGGAAGGGGACAGTGGAAAGGGATCGGGCCGGAGCATACCAGGCTTCCACCTGTTCAATGCCCTTGGCCACTGTGCGAACCTTCTTATCAGGTTCGGGGGACATGCGCAGGCGGCCGGCTTTTCCATTCCGGCTGACAATATTGACTCCCTTCGCAGGACCCTGAACAATTATGCGGTACAATTCATTGATGCCGGGATATATGATCGGGGTATGGATCTGGATGCCACCATTTCCTTAAAAGATATAACTGACGGATTGGTGGAGGAAATACAGATGATGGCGCCCTTCGGGCACTGTAATCCCGGCCCGCTGCTGGCCTGCAGGGAGGTAAAAGTTGTTTCTTGCCGGGGGATTGGTAAAAAAGGACAGCATTTGAAAATGCGTTTAAAAGAGAACGGCGCCTTACTGGACGGCATTGCCTTCAAATTTGCCTCCAGTGCCGGGGAAATAGCAGCCGCATCGGAAGTGGACGTGGCTTTCCTGCCCTCGGTCAATGAATGGGGTGGAAGAAGAACTCTGCAACTGGAGGTTAAGGATATACGACCTTCGGTGAACAGTTGGGAAAGATGCGGCCCGTTGTATTCGGGCAGCCCGGGGGATATACCGGGCATGAATCTGCTGAAGGCCCTGGAGTCCTTGAAAAAAATGGGGCCGCTGGCCCACCTGCCTGAATTTGTATCAGGTATTCTCAGCCGTTACAGGGATATTTCGTCCAATTTCATGTTTCCCGGTAATTACCTGGATTTTTTCTCAGAGAGAATTTCATTCTCTGTAAATCAAACGGAAGATCAGCTGCGTATGATAAACGAACGAAACAGCACATTTAAGCCGGCCGGGCTTATAAACCTGATTGGCGGGAGTAAGGAAAGCCTGGTGCTGGTTAATTCCCCGGGGCGGGCGGTGGAGTTGGCGGCTTTCCTGACCCGTTCCGGAGTGGCGGCCGCCTCTGTTCACTCCGGCAGTCTTTCCGATGGTGTCGGCGCTTTAACCGGTGCGTTTTCTTCCGGCCGGTTACAGGTGCTGGTGTGCACCTATCACGCACTTCATTTTTTGGATATAAAGCCTCTTAATATTATACTGTATGATCTGCCGTTCAGCCCCGGAGAGGCGGCGGGGGCTTTCTCAGGCGGGGTTGAGACTCACGTTCTTTTTGGCGGGAAGGATCTGGACACCGGATTTGAATATGTGGAATCCCTGGCCCCGGGACGCGCCCGCCTGGCAGAGCTTTATACATATCTGAACAGGTGCAGAGGGGCGGGATATATTGACTGGGAAGGGGCGACGGCCTACCTGAGGGGATGCGGCCTGGCCCAGGCCGGCCTGCACACCCTGGCCTTTGGAATGGCGGTATTTTCCGACCTGGGTTTAATAAGCTGCAGGCAGGAAGAAAATGGTTACAGTTTGTCGCTGGCCCCGGTAAACAGGAAAAGGGATCTCAACCTTTCCCCCACATTCCGGCTGGGGCAGGAGATTAAAATATCCACAGAGAAATGGTGGAGAAGTTTAAGCGGTCAGAACCCTGCGTGATTTCTATACAAAATAGTTGGGATGTATATTTATGACTCTGGATGATCTTGTGCAAAAACTGATTCACTACAGCCCGCAGGCCGACCTTGCCCTGCTCCGCAGGGCTTTTAGCTATGCTGAGGAGGCGCACAAGGGTCAGAAACGAATATCCGGGGAGGAATATATTAACCACCCCCTTTCTGTGTCCATGATACTGGCCGAGCTGGAGATGGATCTGGAAACGCTGATAGCCGGTCTTCTTCATGATGTGGTGGAAGATACCTCGGTTACACTGGAGCAAGTCAGGAGCCGGTTCGGAGAAGAGGTCGCCCTCCTGGTGGACGGGGTAACCAAATTGGGGAGGCTGGAGTTTAAGTCAAAAGAGGAGCAGCAGGCTGAAAATCTGCGCAAAATGTTCCTGGCCATGGCCAGAGACATAAGGGTTATCCTGATTAAGCTGGCTGACCGGCTCCATAATATGCGCACACTGAAATATCAAAACGAAAACAAACAAAAGGAAATAGCCCGGGAAACCATGGAAATATATGCCCCCCTGGCCCACAGGCTGGGTATATACCACATGAAATGGGAATTGGAAGATCTCTCCTTTTACTGTCTTCATTTGGACAAATATCACCAGCTTGCCCAACTAATATCCCAGACCAGGGTAAAAAGGGAAAGATTCATTAAAAGCGCTGTGGAAATCTTAAAGGAAAAGCTTCTTTCAGTGGGCATTGAGGCCGACATACGGGGCAGGCCCAAGCATCTTTACAGCATATATGAAAAAATGCGGGGACAGCAGAAGGAATTCAGTGAAATATATGATGTCATGGCGGTCAGGATTTTAGTTGACAGCATCAAGGACTGCTACGCCGCCCTGGGAACGGTGCACACCATCTGGAAGCCCATTCCGGGGCAGTTCAACGACTATATAGCCATGCCCAAAACAAATATGTACCAATCCTTGCACACCACCGTCATCGGCCCCCAGGGAGAGCCCCTGGAGATTCAAATACGCACCCGGGATATGCACCGTACGGCTGAATACGGTATAGCCGCCCACTGGAGATACAAGGAAGGCGGTCGGGGCAGCAGTAAGGATTTTGATAAAAAACTGGCCTGGCTGCGCCAGCTGCTGGAATGGCAGCATGACCTGAGGGACGCCGGGGAGTTCATGGAAACCTTGAAAATAGACCTTTTTGCTGATGCTGTATTTGTTTTTACCCCCAAAGGAGATGTTTTTGAACTGCCGGCGGGGTCGATTCCCATTGATTTTGCCTACAGGATACATACCCAGGTGGGGCATGGGTGTGTGGGCGCCAAGGTGAATGCGCGTATTGTACCCCTTGATTACAGGCTGAAAAACGGTGATATTGTGGAGGTGATCACATCTAAACACCCGGCGGGACCAAGCCGGGACTGGATAAACATGGTTAAAACCACCCAGGCTAAAAACCGTATCCGCCAGTGGTTTAAAAAGGAATACCGGGAGGAAAACATAGCCAGGGGCCGGGAGATGCTGGATCGCGAGACAAAAAGGCTGGGCATGGAACAGGATTGCCTGAAGGCCGAAAACCTTCTGGAGGCATGCCGAAAATACTCCCTTTTAACCGTTGAAGACATCCATGCAGCCTTGGGTGAGGGCTCCATTACAGCCACTACCATATTAAACCGCCTCAGAGAAAGCAGACCGGAGAAAAAAGGAAGCCTTTCAGAGGAATACCATGCCTTGGTGGGTGACTCCCGCACCAAGCCCGATTGGGGGAGGCCAACCCAGGGAATAAAGGTAAGGGGCGTCGATAACCTGCTGATCAGGCTGGCTCACTGCTGCAACCCTATACCCGGGGATCCCATAGTGGGGTATATCACCAGGGGCAGGGGGGTGTCCATTCACCGGGGAGACTGCCGGAATCTCAGTTATTTTAAAGACAGCGAAGACAACAGGTTGGTGGAAGTGGCCTGGGACAGTGATTTTCACAACCCGTTCCAGGTTAAACTGGAGATATATGCCACCGACAGGGCCGGGATGCTCAGTGATGTACTGGCCATTCTGGTGGAGGCCAAAATAAGCGCCAACTGGGTCAACGCCCGGGGGCGAAAGGATACCGCCATTATAGAAATGGTGCTGGAAATGAAAAGCAAGGAACAGCTTGATTTTATCGTTACCAAGATGAACAGGGTGAAGGATGTATACGAGGTGAAGCGCACAAGTTAGATTTATTAATAAATTAAGGGGAGGTTTTATATTGATATTTGCTGAAATTTCCGTAGGACCCATGGATAATAACTGCTACATAATTGGCTGCGGGGAAACCCGGGAGGCTGCCGTGGTGGACCCGGGGGCCGAGGGTGGGAGGATTCTTAAGAAGCTTGAGGAATTGAAACTGGACTGCCGCTGCATAATTCTCACCCATGGCCACGCCGATCATATAGGCGCCCTGGGTCAGGTGGCCGAAGCCACAAAATCCCTGGTAATGATTCATGCTGAAGACGCCGGTATGCTCACCAGCCCCGGTAAGAATCTCTCTATGCTTATTGGAAGTAATCTTAAATTTAAAGGCCCGGACAGATTGCTGCAGGATGGGGACATTGTAAGTGTGGGTAAAGAGCGGTTGAAAATAATACACACTCCGGGCCACACCCGCGGAGGCATAAGCATACTGGCCGGGAACAGGCTGATGACCGGAGACACACTGTTTGCGGGATCGGTGGGCCGTTCGGACTTTCCCGGCGGGAACCATGATCAAATGATCAGATCCATCAAGGAAAAGCTGATGGTTTTTCCTCCCGAGACCCCGGTTTATCCCGGACACGGCCCGGCGTCAACCGTCGGGGAGGAAGCAAGGCACAATCCCTTTCTTAACGGGACAATGTAGGCTGGTGGTCTCTCCGGTCAAGAAGCTTTTGGTAAAGATTCATCAACTTTTGTGGCCGTGATAAACTAAGGGCGGAGTCTTCTCCGCCCTGCCCTGTTGTTTTCAGTGCATTAAATCTTTATCCTTACAGGTATGGCAGGAACATTCACCGTCATGTTTTCCCTTTGGTGGTATTCCTATGGAATCCATAGCGTCTGTTACCTGGGATCTTATACCCTGCAGATACTTCTGGCGCAGCCGGTGCTGCTCGGCCTTTTCCTCATCGGTCAGCCCCGCTGACCTCTGCTTGCGGGCCAGCCAGTTTATTCTGTCCACCAGTTCCTTTGTGATCATAGATCTTCACCCCGGATTATTATATCATAGCTGTCGTATTATAGTCCGCTGTTGACAAATATTATGCAATTGCATAGAATTTTGTGGATAGACAGAATGGCCAGGGCATTCCTGATATGCCGGTTTGCGGGATACGGGTTGTTTTATAAAGCCACACAGAGTTTTGAACAGGGCGCGGCATGCAAAACTCCTGTATTCTGTCTCCTGACCGGAAGTATTACCTATAAGCATTAACGAGGGAGGTTTAGCATAGATGATTACCACCAGGCCCCGCGGGACGGCTGATATACTTCCGGAGGAAGCCGGGAGGTGGCGGTTCGTGGAGGACACCTTCAGGCGTATCTGCCGGGAATATAACTACAGGGAGATACGCACTCCCGTGTTTGAGCATACAGAGCTGTTCGAAAGAGGTGTGGGGGATACCACCGATATAGTGGAAAAGGAGATGTATACCTTCCGGGACAGGGGAGACCGCAGCGTTTCCCTCAGGCCTGAAGGAACCGCCCCCGTAGTTAGGGCTTATCTGGAGAGCAATCTCCATTCCGGCCCCCAACCGGTAAAGCTGTACTATACGGGCGCCATGTTCAGGTATGACAAGCCCCAGGCCGGCAGGTACAGGCAGTTTCATCAACTGGGAGTGGAAGCCCTGGGGTCGTCGCACCCGGCGCTGGATGCCGAGATGATCGCCATGATCATGGATTTTTACGGCCGGTTGGGTTTAAAAGGTCTGGAACTGCACATAAACAGCGTGGGATGTCCCCGGTGCAGGCTTGCGTTAAAAGATGAACTGCAAAATTACCTCAGGCCCCATGCCGGAGAACTCTGTATTAATTGTAAAAACAGGCTGGAGAGAAATCCTCTGCGGGTGCTGGACTGCAAGGAAAAGAACTGCGACAGGATTGCGGTTAACGCTCCCACCACCCTTGACTGCCTCTGTCCGGACTGTGGGGATCATTTTGACGCTGTGAAGGAATACCTGGACAGGCTGGGAGTGGTCTACCAGGTGGACGGCAGGCTGGTGCGGGGGCTGGATTACTATACTCACACCGCCTTTGAGGTTATGTCGACGGATATAGGATCCCAGAGTTCCATAGGCGGCGGCGGCAGGTACAACGGACTGGTGGAGGCGTGCGGCGGCCCTCCGGCGCCAGGGGTGGGATTTGCTTTGGGAATTGAAAGGATACTTCTTGCCATGAAGGGCAGGGGCGCATATTTCCCCGCTGGGGACCGGCCCGATGTTTTTGTGGTAAGCGCTGACGCAGAGTGTGAAAAGGATGCCTTTGATCTTTTGTTTGCGCTGAGGAAATGCGGCCTTGGGGCCGATATGGATTATATGGGCCGAAGCCTTAAGGCCCAGATGAAATTTGCCGGAAAAACAGGCTGCCGCTTTGTGGTTATACTGGGTGGCGACGAGTTGAAGCGGGGCTCGGCCAGTGTTAAGGATATGACCAATGGAAGCCAGATTGAACTGCCCTTAAAGGGCCTGGCCGAAGAGATAAAAAAGCTTATCGGAGGTAATTAGGTTATGGCAGAGAGTTTGGGTGCCCTGAAGAGGACTCACATGTGCGGGGAACTGCGTTCAGAAAATATTGGCCAAAAGGTGGTGCTGATGGGATGGGTCCAAAGGCGCCGGGATCATGGAGGACTTATTTTTGTTGACCTGAGGGACCGCACCGGCCTGGTTCAACTGGTTTTCAGCCATGGTTTCAACAGTGAGGCCTTTACCAAGGCCGAGGCCATAAGGGGAGAGTACGTTCTGGCGGTGGCCGGGGCGGTGGTGCCCCGGCCGGAAGGCACTGAGAACCTGTCACTGCCAACAGGCATGGTGGATGTGGAGGTTAGTGAGGTTCGTATCTTAAACCGCGCCAAGACCCCTCCCTTTTACATCGAGGATGGTGTGGAGGTGGATGAGAACCTTCGTCTGCGCTACCGATACCTGGACCTAAGGCGCCCGGAGATGCAAAAGGCCATGGAACTCAGGCACAGGGCGGCCAAGTCGGTAAGGGACTTTTTGGACAGAAACGGCTTCCTGGAAATAGAAACCCCCATGCTTACAAAAAGCACCCCGGAGGGAGCCAGGGACTATCTTGTTCCCAGCAGGGTGAATCCGGGAAAATTCTATGCCTTGCCCCAATCGCCCCAGCTTTTTAAACAATTATTGATGGTGTCTGGAATGGACAGGTATTTCCAGATAGTCCGTTGCTTCAGGGACGAGGATTTACGGGCCGACCGCCAGCCGGAATTTACCCAGATTGACCTGGAGATGTCCTTTGTGGATGTGGACGATATAGTTATCCTCATGGAGGAAATGGTGCGCTATCTGTGCAAGGTGACCGTGGGGCTGGAGGTGGATACACCCTTTACCCGAATTACCTACAGGGAAGCCATGGACCGGTACGGTTCAGACAAACCGGACACCAGATTCGGCATGGAGCTGAAGGACATATCCGATCTGGCGGGAGGGTGCGGCTTCAAAGTTTTCACCTCGGCTGTGGGATCCGGGGGCCGTGTGAAAGGGATAAACGCCAAGGGTTGCGGCGGACTAAGCCGCAAGGACATAGACGATCTTACCGCCTTTGTCGGCAACTACGGGGCCAAGGGGCTGGCCTACTTTATCGTTACCGCCGATGGTGTAAAATCTCCCATTACAAAGTTTTTCAGCCCTGAGGAAACAGGAAGGATACTGGATAGGATGGAGGCCTCTGAAGGCGATCTGCTGCTATTTGTGGCAGACAGGCCTGCGCTGGTGGCCGCTTCCCTTGGGGCGCTGCGGCTTCACCTGGCCGATCGCACCGGTATGATTCCAGAGAACAGCTATAATTTTTTGTGGGTGCTGGATTTTCCACTCCTGGAGTACGACGATCAGGAAAAACGGTACTTTGCCATGCATCACCCCTTCACTTCACCCAGGGAGGAGGATTTGGAACTGCTGGAGTCCAAACCGGACGAGGTCAGGGCCAGGGCCTATGACCTGGTGCTCAACGGGGTGGAAATAGGCGGGGGCAGCATACGTATCCACCGCCGGGAGATCCAGGAAAGGATGTTTCAGGCCCTGGGGCTCACCCCCGGGGAAACCGACGAAAAATTTGGATTTATGCTGGAGGCCTTTGAATACGGCACACCCCCCCATGGCGGAATAGCCTTCGGTTTCGACCGGCTGGTGATGCTGCTGTCCGGCAAGAAAACCATCAGGGATGTAATACCTTTTCCCAAGACGGCCAGCGCCGCCTGTCTCATGACCGGGGCCCCCGGCCTGGTGGATCAGTATCAGCTCAGGGAACTGCATATTAAAACGGATGTAAAGGTAAAATAATGAATAAATGTCGAAAGTACCAATAGGCAGAAAGCTGGCAAGGCTTGAAAGATCATGAGAGATGTGATAACATAATACTACAAAAAGAAAATTACCCTGCTGTGTGCGTGGACACCTTGAAGTTTTAAACCAACATATATACATTGGGAGTCCGGCCTCTGGTTGTGGCTTGTAGACCTTCTAAAGAAGGTAACGATAAGTAATCAGGAGGACACCCACTTTTGAGCTTAGGTTCAAGAAACTTTGGGGTTCACGGCATTTGTGGGGTTATTTTTGTAGTTTCGACCGCCCATGGGTCGAATATTTTTATTATATAGATTATTGAAAAGCCTTCGTTTTTACATAAATACAGGAAAATAATATTTAATGCGGCATTATTGGTTTAATTATTAGTTGGGACGGGTGATGTTAGTTTTGGAAAGCATGTTAAGCCGGACAGAAATGCTTATCGGAAAAGAAGGTGTTGAAAGGCTGGCATCCAGTACGGTAGCTGTCTTTGGTCTGGGGGGGGTGGGGTCATATGCTGTGGAGGCCCTGGCCAGATCGGGGGTGGGGGGATTTATCCTTACAGATTTTGATACCGTCTCCGTCAGTAATATTAACCGACAGCTCCATGCTTTTGAAGACACTGTGGGTATGTCCAAAGTGGAGTTAATGGTTAAAAGGGTTAGCAGGATAAACCCGACCGTAAGGGTTACCGGACACGGGCAGCGGTATACCCCGGAGGACAGGCATCTTTTTTTTGATGTCAGGCCCAATTATGTGTTGGATGCCATTGATGACATGGGGGCCAAGGTGGATCTGATAAAATACTGTTTGGAACAGGGGATACCGGTGGTTTCCAGTATGGGCGCAGGGAATAAAGTGGATCCGTCTCTTTTCAGGGTTGATGATATTTCTAAAACCTCTGTTTGCCCCATGGCCCGGGAGGTGAGACGGCGGCTCAGGCGGGAGGGAATTGTCAGCGGACTGAAGGTGGTTTTTTCCACCGAACAGCCCCGCCAGTCCCGATGGGACAACGGCCCTCCCAAAAGGGTGGTTCCAGCCAGTATTTCCTTTGTTCCGCCGGTGGCCGGTATGATTCTGGCCGGGGTGGCGGTAATGGATCTGCTGCACACTCTTTCCCGGTGAAAATGCATTGACAACGTCTTTTTGGAAATAATATAATAAATACCAGTTCTGTTTTTTATATGTTTTCACCTTTATGGTAAATAAAGAAAGGGGGAGAGTTTGTTTGTCCAGTGATATGATAAAAATGTTAGAGGACACTAATTTTAAGGATTTTATTTCAACGTCCCCGACCCCTGTATTGGTTGATTTTTGGGCAGACTGGTGCGGTCCGTGCAAGATGATTGCTCCTATGGTCGAAGAGGTGGCGACCGAGTATGAGGGTAAGGTTCAGGTGGCCAAGTTGAATGTTGATCAAAACCGCTCCGTCACGGGTGAGTTTAAAATAAACAGCATCCCTACCCTGATAGTGTTTAAGGGTGGCTCCGAGGCCGACCGGTTTGTTGGCTTTAAAACGAAGAAGGAACTGAAGGCAATATTGGATAAACATATCTGAAAGCAACCCTTGTAATAAAGATAAAGCTTATATGATCATAAAAAAAGCGCCATTGGCGCTTTT
>LADN01000056.1 GCA_000961585.1 Peptococcaceae bacterium BRH_c4a
TTACCCCACCAACTAGCTAATGGGACGCGGATCCATCCATGAGCGGATTTCTCCTTTCTTCCCGAAATTATGCAACCTCAGGAACGTATCCGGTATTAGCACCAGTTTCCCGGCGTTATCCCGATCTCTTGGGCAGGTTATCCACGCGTTACTCACCCGTCCGCCACTATTCGGTCGTCGGTCGTCAGGCAGCAGTCGTCAGTTTTTTCGGCCTTCCTTCCAGGTCAATGACCTGGAATTCCTGCTTCCTTACCAACGTCCGACGTCTGACGACCTCCGACCAAACCGTTCGACTTGCATGTGTTAAGCACGCCGCCAGCGTTCGTCCTGAGCCAGGATCAAACTCTCCATATAAAATTTATGAAAAGCTATCTTTAGCTCTTACTTACTTTTTTATCTCTTCCCGCATTCGAACTTCGAACTTCGAACTTCGAACCTCGAACCTCGAACCTCGAGAAGAGGTCTGGCTTAATTTTGTTTCCATCTCCACTGTTTAGTTTTCAAGGACCAGTTGTCTTGTTTTATGACACTTTTTAAGCATATCACATTCACACATTGTTGTCAACACATTTTAACTCAATCATCGACTTCTTTCACACCTGAATTTGCTTTCCATGTTACTCTGAGTTGAAACATTTAATTGCGCCTAACTGGCGGCAAAAAATACTATACCATCTATCAGAGACAATATCAATAGGGAAGTTGTGGTATCTTTAAATATATCACAGCACCTTAAGCACTGTCAATTCTGACTGCAACACTTTTATCGCCACAATCTCCCTATAATCCACTGAAATTATTTTGTCATACAAATTATCTATTTATACCTCCTCCCAACAATCCTTGGGGGATGGATACAAATGTGGAAGGGACATCTCCGATTATTATGCTTTCAACCACTGGAACCCGTGTAGTCACATTAACCTTGCCTCTCATCAGGGGAATGATTATACGCACATCGGTATCGCAATCAAAATAAATGGAATGTCTGGTCTGGTTTATCCCCGCCTGTTCAAATCTGTCCACCACGTTTACCCTCACCGTTCCCATAGGGACCACACCCACCCTGATACCAGGACCCAGATTTGAAAGAAGGTAGCTACCGGTCACTTGCCCAAGGGGTACAAGAATACTCTGTTCCTGCATCCGCATCAGGGCCGCCTGGACCGCCAGAGTTGTTTCGGCAGAGATTTTATTTATTTTTGGGGTATTAGCCTGGATCATAACAATTCTTCCAGCACTGTCTTTATGTATTTTAATTAAGTCCTGGTATTGCATTCCCTGTTCGGCTATTTTTGATCGAACCGCATTATTTATAACCTCGGTGGCCAACTGAATAGACCTTATTTCGGCTATTTCATATACCGTTGACTTTATCTGGCCGTTCACCGCCCATAAAAGAAAAGAAAGCGTTCCTAATAATAAAAACATTATCATTTTTTTGAAAGGCTTTGGCCTTCTGAACACAGTGCTCACCTGCCAAAATGCATATTGTGGCAAATCATCCGCTGCACTTCATTATATGCCGGAGTAATCTGAAAAAGATTTAAACCATAGGTAGCAGGGAATAATTTAATATATACTTCCACATATGGTAGCTGTTGTCTATTGCTCCTGCACACCAAAAAGTATATTAATAAAATTTACAGTTGTGGTATAATGTCTTGGAATCCAAAAGTAAAGGGAGGGTAAGCATTTTGGCCAGTAATCCCAGTCGAAAAAAAAGACTGAAGCCGGGAATACCTTTTCTTCTCCTCGGACTCCTTTTTGTTTTATTGGCAGGAGTATCAGTTATCGGCCTGCTGGCTATCAGCATAAAAGACATACCCGCCTGGAACAGCGAGGCTTTGTTGTCATCCAACTCAACACTTATATATGGTAAGGATAAAAAGCTTATCGCCAAGGTAGGGGTTGAAAATCGGGTGCCCATTTCCATAAACGATATACCCTTGACTGTTCAGGAAGCCTTTCTTGCGGCTGAAGACCATCGTTTTTACCAGCACCACGGCATTGATTTTAAAGGGATCGCCCGGGCAGTGTTAAAGGATATCACCGGGGTTGGCATGCACCAGGGCGCCAGCACCATTACCCAGCAACTGGTAAAATTGTCCTTCCTCAGCCCCGAGAAGACCTTTAAAAGAAAAATACAGGAAATTATCCTGGCTATACAGGTTGAACATTACTATTCAAAAAAAGAAATATTTGAAATGTACCTAAATAAGATATATTTCGGGCAGGGAGCTTACGGCATTCAGTCAGCAGCCCAGACTTATTTCAAGAAGGACGCCAAAGACTTGACCCTGGCCGAGGCTGCATTATTGGCCGGCCTTCCAAAGAGCCCCAATTATTACGAACCCCTTGCTCCCAAGGATACCCCTGAAAACCAGCCCCACCAGAGTAAAAACAGGCAAAACACCATACTGCAGTCAATGGTGGAATATAAATTTATCAGCCAGTCCCAGGCCGACGAGGCTTATAATGTTCAGATTAAGATAACAAAATCACCAGCCAGATACCCTTACCCATTTTTTATTGACTATGTAACGGAAATATTGATCAAAAAATTTGGTGAAGAACAAGTATACAATTCAGGAATGAAAGTGTACACCACCATGGACGCCAATATACAAACCATTGCTGAAAACGTAATGTCCGATGAAAAGAATTTCCCCGCTCCCCAGAAGAAGGAGAAGGCCCAGGGAGCTGTAGCCATACTTGATCCTTCCAATGGCCAGGTCAGAGCCATTGTGGGAGGGAGAGATCATACCAGCCGACTGGGATGGAACAGGGCAACCCGAAAACCGGGAAGACAGCCCGGGTCATCCTTTAAACCCATAATTGCCTACGGGCCGGCCATAGAATTTGCGGGAATGGGACCGGCAACGGTGGTCGATGACTCTCCGCTGCGCATAGCAGATTACGAGCCTCCAAATTTTGACCGCAAGCACAGCGGACTTATCACCCTGCGCAGGGCGCTGATTAATTCGGTTAATGTGGTGGCCGTAAAACTGCTGGTAAACCACGCAACCATCCCCAGAGCCATAGAATTTGCCTCCAGAATGGGTTTTAATATAAGCAGCAGGTCTGTGGGGGCCAGTCTGGCCCTGGGAACGGAAGAGGTAACCCCCATGCAGATGGCCGGTGCATACGGAGCTTTTGCAAACAACGGAGTGTTTAACGAACCCGTGGCAATACTGCGGGTAGAGAGCTCTGACGGTACGGTATTGGATGAATTCAAGCCTAAGCCAAAACAAGTAATGAAGCCGACCACCGCCTTCCTGCTGGCCGACATGATGAAATCCGTCACCCAGGAAGGAACTGGAACAAACGCTCATTTTGGACGCCCTGCCGCAGGCAAAACAGGGACCACCGATGATGGCAAAGATATATGGTTTGCCGGATTTACCCCGGATCTTGTGGGCATAGTTTGGATAGGATATGATAATCCCACTGCCATGCCCGAAGCCTTCGGAGGCGGACTACCGGCAAAAATATGGCGGAAAATTATGAGTGAAGCCCATAAAAATCTCCCGGCCAGGGACTTTCAAAGGCCCCCGGGGATTGTATCGGCCACCGTTGATAGTAAGTCAGGCCTGCTTCCGGGCCCCAACACGCCTCCTGATCATCAGGTTACCGACTTTTTTGCCGAGGGGACGGTACCCGGAGAGGTGGACAATACCCATGTGATGGTCGAAATCTGTGCCACCACCGGCCAACTTCCCAATAAATATTGCCCCGACAAGGTAATCAGGAATCTGATAAAACTCCCTTATACCGTACACCCCACGGTGGCCGACTACCATGACCGGGTACCCACAGAAATATGTAACATTCACGGGCCCGGGGGGGTATATATACCACCAGACCAGGGGGTTTCGCCTGCTCCCGGACGCCCTGTGAACCAGGGACCGGCGGTGGATAACAAACCACCATCCCCCATCGGCATAATACCACCAGAACGGGGAAGAAATTAAAATAACCGCCCGTCAGGGCGGCGTTTTTTTATTAACACACCTTTGTTATAAGCACGGCTGTAAGCGAGATTCTGTTTTTTCAAGCAATCATCTATCTAAGGATATAATCCTTTCCCCTTACGGAGATGCCCCTACCCGCAGTTTTAAACTGCCTATTTGGGTTGCACGCTGGCGGAGTTTACCCTTGCACTCACCAGTCACCCGGTGAAATAGTTTCTGTGGCACTTTACGGCTACTCCCAACTGGAAGCCATGCCTCCAGTCCGTTTTACCGTCGTCAGGTCGCCCTGCCCCGGCTTACACCGGGCACCATTTTATACCCGAACGGGTATGCGTGTCTCGACTTTCCTCTACCTCCCTTACGGGAGGCAGCGATTGCTCACCGTACTTAAACTGTTCTGGTGTGTTGGAACTCTATTATACTATTAGATTACCCCGATTTCAAGAGGAGTAAATATCCAGTATTCATAGGTCATCACTAATTTAATATACACTATCCCTGAGGAGCGCTGAATTCCTTGGTTACCACCTGGTCTAAATTCCCCAGAACCCCCATTTTCTGCCCATTAACCTCAACCTGAACAACCCCGGCATTACCCAACTTAAGAACTATTTTTTCATTACCTTTAAATTCTTTCATCTGACCTGACGCCAGAAAACCGGTAAATTCCGGTTTGCCGTCCACTTCCACGTACATCCAACTGCGATTGTCGGTTACGTTTAAAATCATGTTCACACCCTGCCGGGCAGCTTGTTTGTCCCGAGCCTTTTCTTCATTTGCTTTCTCCTGGGTTGCAGTTTTGTTATCCGTCCTGTCCGGAACTATTTTGTCCTTTCCTGTGCCCATCAGGGAAGGCATAAATATGTAAAAAGCCAACCCCGCCAACACCAGTCCGACCGCGATTTTTAACATTCCACCAGCGCTGGATTTTTCTATTTGCGTAAGTTTTACCGCCTGTCTCTCATCTTCCTCTTCTGCCGGCACAGCCGGGACCATTTCCTCGTATGCCGATACCATGGAATTGGCGTTGAGACCGAGAAATGTGGCATAGTTTTTGATGAAACCCTTAACGTAGACTTTACCCGGAAGAACATCAAAATTGTCGTTTTCCATTGCTTCTAAATACTTACGGCGTATCTTGGTGTTCTCCTCCGCAGCTTCCAGGGATATCCCCTTTGCCAATCTCGCATTTTTCAGAGCATTCCCGATTTCCATTGGGTATACCTCCATTCACCGGTACATTGTACTCAGTCAGGCCACGCACAAAATTACATATTTTATTGACAGCCAAATCCAAATCTGTAGTGTCCACTGATAAATCATACCCTGAATCAGGTTTGTCGGGGTACTTGTATAAGGGGTCATAATAATTTGTCAGCAAAAATTCCACAGCCTTGTCAACCTGCCCTCCGGTTATGTATCCTTTGAGCATTTCCACCTTACCGTGTCCCAGATATTTTACCAGAGCGGCGGTCGCCATCAGAAGTTCAGGTATTACATCTGTTTTTCCGGAAAAATACTCCTCCACCGAACGCTTTACCCTGACTGCCAGCGGAGCATGCACCAGTATCCTGGATCCCTTTTTCATAGAATTTAAAACTGGAGACGGCACTAAAAGCCTGCCCAGCCTCCTGCTTTCGCATTCTACTATAAAAATTCCCTTTTGCTCGGCTTTTTTCAGCTCCTGAAAAACCAGCCCTTCAAAGGTTTTTTGAGTGGGGGAGGGAGGAAGCCCAACTTTTCCAAATACCGACCCCCGATGAACGGCAAGTCCTTCCAAATCCAGCCCCGGCATTCCTTCTTCGATCAGTTTTTTTAAAACCAGTGTTTTCCCCACTCCGGTCAAACCGTGTATTACCACTGCTTTATGAGGAAGATCCGAGTTGAAATAGGCGTTCACATAACGGCGGTAAGATTTATATCCTCCTTCAATCCTAAATACCTCAAAACCCATCTGGTCCAGCATATATGCGACGAACTGGCTGCGAGTCCCGCCACGCCAGCAAAATAGCACCACTTTTTTGCCCGGTGACACCAAAGTGTCTATGGCCTTGACCATTTCGGCAAGTTTAGGTGAAACAATTTCAAGCCCTAATCTTCTGGCGGAATTATGGTTTACCTGCTTATATTGGGTACCTACCCTTGCCCTCTCTTCATTGTTGAGCAAAGGAACATTTACAGCGCCTGGTATACTCGCCTCTTGATACTCATCTTCCGAACGCACATCAACCATAACCGCATCGGAAATATTTATTGCTTCATCAACACCGATACTTCTTATCATCACAGCTCCAAAATTCAAGGGAATCAAGACAACCCCGCCAGACGGCAGTAACCGCTTACGGGGTCAATATTCTAAAGGCAAAGACAACAAAACCAATGATCGTTCATATAATGTCCATTTTTTTGTTTGAAATTCCTTTTATTTAAATCTGGATCCATATCCATCTTTATTCTTACATTATACCCATGTTTTGTTACATGTTTCGGCAAATGTTGAAAATATCCTCCATTTTTCAAAAAATTTTTTTCTTTTGTTTTTCTTTAAAGGTCGATTCGTACTGTTCCAATGTCATTAAAACGGTTCTCGGTTTACTTCCTTCATAGCCTCCAACAATTTCCCTTCTCTCCATTATGTCTATCAATCTTGCAGCTCTGGCATAACCTATATGCAGCCTTCTCTGAAGTAATGAAATGGATGCATGACCGGTTTCAATGAAAATCTCCACTGCCCTGGGGAGCATCTCATCTTCAAAACCGTCCTCGGGATTCATTCTGTGCGATTCTCCGGCAACACCCTCATCGTACACTGGATCAGCCTGCTTCTTCCAGAATAAAACCAAAGACTCAACTTCTCTATCGGAAAGATAGGCGCCCTGAACCCGGATGGGTTTTGGAGCCCCCACCGGGAAGAAAAGCATATCACCCTTACCTAAAAGCTTCTCTGCCCCTCCCATATCCAGTATAGTCCTGGAGTCCACCTGGGATGAAACGGCAAATGAAACCCTGGACGGAATATTGGCCTTGATCAAACCCGTGATTACATCCACCGAAGGTCTTTGAGTGGCTATTACCAGATGTATGCCCGCAGCCCTCGCCATTTGGGCAAGTCGGCAGATGGAATCTTCCACGTCGGCGGGCGCAACCATCATAAGGTCGGCCAGCTCATCAATGATTACCACAATAAAAGGCAGCGGAATTGCCCTATCTCTCTTTCCACCAGTATTATTATACCTGGTAATGTCCCGAACCCCTGCAGCCGCAAAAAGCTCATACCTGTATTCCATCTCCTTTACCGCCCACCGTAAGGCGGTAGCCGCCTTCTTCGGATCGGTCACCACGGGTGAAATAAGGTGTGGTATCCCATTATAGGTGGTTAGCTCCACCATTTTGGGATCGATGATCAACAATTTCACATGGTCCGGCATTGCTTTAAACAATATGCCGGAAAGCATGGTGTTCAGACAAACGCTTTTTCCGGAACCTGTGGCCCCGGCGATTAGTAAATGCGGCATTCTTGTAAGGTCTGCCACAATGGCATTCCCGGCTATGTCTTTGCCCAAAACCACTGTCAGCCTGGAACTGGCATTCCTGAACTCTTCTGCCTCCAGCAATTCCCTGAGGTGTACCATTGTTACTTCAATATTGGGAACCTCTATCCCCACCGCAGCTTTTCCCGGAATGGGAGCTTCAATCCTTACATCCGGTGATGCCATGCTCAGAGCAATATCATCTGCCAACCCCACAATCCTGCTGACCTTTATGCCGGGAGGCGGCTGTATTTCATATCTGGTAATGGCCGGTCCCCTGGAGACCTGGGTTACCTTGGCCTTAACCCCGAAATTTTCCAGTGTCTCCTCCAGTATTCTTATATTTTCCGCAATATCTTTGTTGTTTCGTAGATTCTTGTTTCTGGAAGACCTGGATAGAAGGGAAAGAGAGGGTAACTTGTATTCCCCGTAGGTGCGGTCCTCTGGATTACCATTATCTTCACTGGCGGATAAACTTTCCAACCCAAATTCCCCCGGCCTTACCAACCTGAGAACAGGGCTGCCCTCACCATAGGCATTACTGCTTACACCTCCATTGTTAATTCCCTTTTGATCGTTTGCAAAAGGCCGGGACGTATCCTCTGGGCCTCCCATGTGAGAATGGTCAATAATAACCGGCTCGTCATCTTTTTCTTCGTTTTCTTCTATGAAAAGAAAATTACTTACTGCAGCATTCATTTTTTGCAGGTATTGCTTTGTCCGCCTGAAGCTTAATAAGGTTACGGAATAAAGGGGGGCATTAACACAAAGGAGAAAACCGATCAGTGAGAATGCGCCCAGAATAATTATTGTTCCTGCAGTGCCAAAAGACTTATAAAAAAGGAGGTAAAGGACGGCCCCCAGCAATCCCCCACCCTTTCCGCCAATCCCTTCTCTCCAGCCGGCCCCAGGGGATATGGCTGCGTGGAGGAGTGTAATGGCCACGAAAAATAGAATGGAACCTCCCCAGGCCCTGTTCGGAGCATCCAGTTTTGTTCCCTTGATAAGCTTATAACCCCAAAAAGCCATCAGCAGGGGAAACATGTATCTTCCCTCACCGGCCAGTACCCTCATGGCCTTTTCCACATAAAAGGCTACCGTCCCCGCTGTTGGGCTAAAAAGGCAGACTATTCCCAGCAAACCTGCCGCCAGGAAGGAAATGCCAACTATCTCATGCCTCAGGTTCTTATCTATTTGCCTAGGCCCTCTCACATTAATTACCTCCCATGGTAAATTATAACATGGAGGGCCTCTGTTTTATGCATATATTTTAACTGAAAGCAAAGTTATTAAAAAAATCAACCCCTGTATAACGATAGAGCAATTACCGCAACTCCCAAAACCAGCCTGTAAATCACAAAAACCGCAAAGCTGTTTGTAATCAAAAAACGAAGGAGAAATTTAATAGCTATAAAGCCCACCGCTGCGGATACCAGAATACCGAATATAAAGGGCATGGTGATGTCGGCGGGAGTTAAATTCCTAAACTGCACCAGACCGGCACCCATTATAATTGGTGTGGAGAGAAGGAACGAAAACCGGGCTGAAGTTTCCCGGTTAAGACCAAGAAGCCTGCCAGCCGTCATGGTTACACCGGACCTGGAAACACCGGGCACTATGGCAAAGGCCTGTGAAAAACCGATAAGTAAGCTTTCTTTCAACCCCACATGGCGCATATCTTTTCTGGCAGGAGTATAAGTATCCGCCAGGTACAGAATAATCCCCATTACTATAAGCATTATTCCTATAAGCATTGGATTTCTAAATACCGTTGCCACAAAATCCTCTAAAAAGTAGCCAAAGGCAGCTCCGGGTATGGTGGCCATAACAAGGCACCAAAACATACGCCCCTCAGGTGTTTTTCGGCCCCATAGCCCCTCCCGGGCCAGTATGATCCAATCCTCCCAGAAAAAAGCCAGCACAGCTAACAATGTCCCTATATGCAAAGCAACATCAAAGGCAAGCCCCGGATCCTTCCAACCAAGTATCCACGGCGTTAAAACCAGGTGAGCCGAACTGGAAATGGGCAAAAACTCTCCCAGACCCTGAACCAAGCCCATAACTAATGCCTCAAAAAGCGACAACATGATCACCCCTTAATTAGAGTAAGACAACTTAAATATTATAGCACACTGCCTATACATTTTCATATTGAACCATTATAAACATTACACACTTATCCGTATTTTTACAATACCATAATTACCAACCAAAAAGACCCAGCTAGTTTATTACTTCTTCCATTATTAACTTTTTTTTGAAACAAGGGTTTACCTCCCTTCCATAATTGGTTATAATACATTAAAAACCAAAAAGGAGTTGTATTATCGTTGGCATTTGAAGTATACCGGCCCAGGGGAGAGAAGCAAGAAAAAGCTCCCATAGTCTCGCTATCAAAAACATCTATAGTCTTAAATAATGTTGCCAGGGAAAAACTAGTAACCAACAGAATAGAACTGGCTTATGACATTGATACTAAAACTATCCGCATAAGGGCAGTGGATAATGGAGGCATGGAAGTAAGAAAAACCAAAGTTTTTGGGAAGGGCTTTTTTAACCAGTTCAACATAACTAAGAAGGGTAAATTTGAAGCAAAATATGATCCCGGTGAAAGATCACTATTTGTCGATATTTCTTAACCCGCAAAGGCGGGTTTTATTTTTATCCGCTATCTCCATTTATGCCGCCTCTAATTACATTAAACAATGAAATTCCAAACCAAAATGGCATTTTACGGAACCTGATTGAACAATTGCCACGCTTTACATCCTCATTATATTTGTCAACCCTGTTGATAATTTACGTTAGAAATAATAGCCGCACTGACGGCTATTATTTTTTTGCTTTGGGATGAAAGGTTTTTTTGACCCTTTGTAGAATTGGTATTATATAACATTTATGTCATTTACGGGGAGGGTTATAATTGAAATATGAACGGTACAGGGAATCAATGCTAAACATAAAAAAACTGGCGGAAAACTATACAGGCCTCAATCAGTCGGAACTTCATGAACTGCACAGACTTAACGCACAGTGCCTGGCAATGAAGGACGGGATTATCAGCTCGTTCAAATCAGTGATTAATGAATTGGAAGATGTCCTTACCCTTCTGATTGACCGGCTGGAGCAAATGAAAAAAGATGCTGACAGAATTTCCGGTCCCGAAGGAACCCTGGAAGATACCCTACTGCTGGAACCGGCCTGGCAGAATACCGAAAGCCTTCTCAATAATATACGGATTCTACTTGGCCCCGGCACTCAAAACCCAGGCAACGGGGATGGAAGATCCGATGCCAAGGGTCTTGCGGGCCTTCCCGAACCAGATACAGCCCCTTCAAAGCAAGTCATTCATGAACTGGTGGTACTGTCCAGGACAGAAGCTGCCGTAGCCACTGAAAAAACAACTGCAGCCAAACAGCCGGTTCAGGAGGTTCCCTCTGCGGCCAAAACATTAAGAAATGAAGGCCAGGACCGACATTCAATCAACAAAAAGCCGGATGATCAAAACAATGGCAAAAAAGCACAGCAGAAAAAGGATCAAAAGGTCCCTCATGCCAGCCAGTTTAACGCCAAGGCCCTTCCGGTAAACAAAACATGTGGAGATACTGAAAAAAAAATAATTGAGGAAATATCTAAAAACATGGAGTTGATAAAAGGCAGCAAGAAGAAGCTATGATTTCCAGCGAAGTTGCTGGGATCCCGGTTGTCAAACAGAAAACGGTCATGTTGTCGACAAATAATCATGTAAAAACGGATTGTTTTTCAGTACCCGGTAGAAGGATTTTGAATCGAATTAAAGAATAAAATGTATTTACGTAAACAATAATGCCCTAACTGAGAATAATACCAAGCTGTTATCAAGGGGAGATTTTAGGAGTAAAACCATGACTGAATGGATTTACACAGTTCTGATCATAGCCCTGCTGGGATTGGCGGCGGGAAGTTTTCTAAACGTTTGCATTTATCGGATACCGGTCGGAGAATCGATTGTTGCCCCGCCTTCCCACTGTCCTGTGTGCCAAACCAGACTAAAAACGCCTGACCTGATACCCGTGTTGAGCTATTTTTTTTTGAAGGGCAGGTGCAGGTATTGCCAAACCCCTATCAGCCCCCGCTATGCACTGGTGGAGGCTTTGACCGCCATACTCTTCATCATGGTGCTATACAAGTTTGGTGTGGAGGCAGCCCTTGTTAAATACCTTTTCGCCACAGCACTGATCATTACCGTCACCTTTATCGACCTGGACCATTTTATCATTCCCAACGGCCTGGTTCTCACGGGAATTATTGCCGGATTAGCCTTCTTGCCCATAACCGGGGAATTTTCAGTATTAAATGCTTTTTTAGGTATTCTTTCAGCCTCCGGATTTCTGCTATTTTTATATATCGTCAGCCGGGGAGGAATGGGAATAGGCGACATCAAGCTGGCTGCCGTTATAGGGGTTTTCCTGGGCTGGCCCATGTCATTGTTTGCAGTTATTCTGGCCTGTTTTATTGCCGGGCTGGTGGGAATAGCACTTTTACTGACCGGCTTGAAAAAAAGAAAGGACCCTATACCTTTCGGTCCTTTCCTGGCTTTTGCCACCTTTGCCACCTTTATGTGGGGACAGGACATGGTCAGGCTGTACCAGAAAATTGTTCTGAGCTATTAAAAAGCACATCATCAACCTTTTACAAACAATTCCCTAGCCTCGGCAACCATATAGAATGATCCCGTGATCACCACCAGATCCTCGGGCCCGGCCATGGCTATGCCAGCCCTCACCGCCCCAGGGATATTTTCAACCATTTCTACCCTGCCCGCATATTTTCTGGCTTCATCGGCCAAAAGCTCCCAGTCCCCTGCCCTGGGGCTATTCGGTTTGGTCACAACTATTCCCGACGCACCCGGAGCAAGCTCGGACACCACCTTTGAGCGCTCCTTGTCCCCCAGCATGCCCAGTACCAGGTATAGATTTTTATCCGGAAAGTATTCTTCAATGGCCTTTCGCAATGAAACGGCTCCATCAAAGTTGTGGGCTGCGTCTATTATTACAACAGGTCTCTCCCCAACGGTTTCCAGCCTGGCGGGCCATACAGTGCCGGCAATTCCCTGTTTAATTGATAAATCCGGGCGGACAGCCTTACTGTTGGCCAGAACCTCAACCGCAGCCACTGCGGTGGCCGCATTAACCTGCTGGTGACTTCCCCGCAGAGGTAAAAACAGATTTCTATATTCTCCCCTGATGCCACATATATCCAGGCACTGCCCCTCGAGGCCATGACTTATCCCTTGCCACCTTATATCCCTGCCCACCACGGTGGCCGGAGATCCCAACTCTTGACACCTGTTCAGAATAACCTCCAGGGCCTCACCCGCAGCCGCAGTCACCAAAGGCACGGCCTTCTTTATAATGCCTGCCTTCACCCCTGCAATTTCCCCCAGTGTATTACCAAGGTAATCCATATGATCCATGGCCACATTTGTAATTACGGCCAACTCCGGAAGCACTACGTTGGTAGAGTCAATGGAACCTCCCAGCCCCACCTCCAGCACCAAAAAATCAACCTTTTCCCGGTAAAAATAAATGAACCCCAAAGCCGTCCCCACCTCAAACTCGGTGGGGTGCTCAAAGCCGTCACTTACCATATCCTCAAGATGGGGCTTCAGTTCGGTTATCAGGTCAGCATAGGTTTGTTCCGGTATCTGCTGGCCGTTTATGCAATACCTTTCAGTATATGAATGCAGATGTGGCGATGTGTATGTCCCCACCCGGTAGCCGGAATGACTCAGTATCGAGTATATCATGGCGGTGGTGGAACCTTTTCCGTTAGTACCCCCTACATGTATCACCCTTAGTTTTTGGTGGGGATCATCAAATCTCCTTAATAGCTCTGTAATCCTCCCCAGCCCAAAATTAAAGCCGAACTTTGTCAGGTTCTGTATATACTCCATTGCCTTCTGGTAATTCATACATTTCCCCCTCGTATTAATAATTCAGTAAAACCGGGTTTCCCCGGTTTTACTGCTTATCCCCTCTTGCCAAGCATTTGCAAGCGTTTGGTAATTGAAGAATGTCTGGAGGAAAGATCATTTTCTTTGGTCTTTTCTTTCTCGATAACATCCCCGGGAGCCTTACTCAGAAACCCTTCATTGGAGAGTTTTCCCTTTATCCGGGTTAAGTCCTTTTCAATTGATTCCAGTTCTTTTGTCAGGCGGACCGTTTCCTGTCCTATATCTATAAGCCCCTTAAGCGGAACGAATATTTCCACTCCCCTGGTCACCGCATGGGCCGCCTGGTCCGGTTTTTCCTGAAGGGAACCAACTATCTGAACTTTACCCACAGCCAGATTCTCTATATAAACCGACCACTGCTGAATGAGTTTCCTTGCTATGCCATAAGGAGCCTCAATAATAATATCGGCTTTTTTTCCCGGAGGCACATTCATCTCACTGCGGATATGCCTTACCGATCGAATAATATCCATCAGTATCTCCATATCACCCTCGGCCTGGGCATCCCTGTATTCACTTCCGGGCTGAGGCCATGCCGCTTTCATTATGGTCATCCCCTTGTGAACGGGCAGGCGCTGCCAGATGTCCTCGGTGATAAAAGGCATAAAGGGATGCAAAAGCTCCAGTGTCCCCTTCAATATTTCAGCCAGAATATGCTGAGCGGCCGACCGCTCCAGGGGGTCTTTACCGTAGAGTCTCTGCTTTGCCAGTTCTATATACCAGTCACAGAATTCATTCCAGATAAACTCATATAGTATGCGGGCTGCCTCTCCCAGCTCATATTTTTCCAGATTTGCCGTTACATTCTCAGCCACTGACCGGAAGCGGCTGCATATCCATCTGTCGGCCAGGGTCAGCCTTTGCTGCCCCCTTTCCCCGTCCTGTTCATAGTCGTGAAGGTTCATCAAGACAAACCTGGAGGCATTCCATATTTTATTGGCAAAGTTCCTGGCCCCTTCCAGCCTTTCATAGTGGAAGCGCAGGTCATTACCCGGTGTGTTGCCGGTAACCAGCATAAAACGCAAGCTGTCAGCCCCGTGGCTTTCAATAACGTCAATGGGGTCAACCCCGTTACCCAGTGACTTGCTCATTTTCCTGCCCAGGGCATCCAAAACAAGGCCGTGTATGAAAACATCCCGGAAAGGAACGTCGTCCATATGCTCAATTCCGCTGAATATCATCCGGGCCACCCAGAAAAATATAATGTCCCTGCCGGTTACAAGCACCGAGGTGGGATAAAAATATGCCAGATCCAGGGTTTTCCTGGGCCACCCCAGGGTGGAAAAAGGCCATAGGGCAGAGGAGAACCAGGTGTCCAGAACGTCAGGGTCCTGCTCCAGTTTCCCGCCTCCGCAGCCCGTACAACGTTCAGGGGCCTCCCTGGCAGCAATCATCTCAGCGCAGTCTCCGCAGTACCACACGGGTATCCTGTGGCCCCACCAGAGCTGCCTGGAAATACACCAATCCCTGATATTCTCCATCCAGTTGAGATATACTTTGGCAAACCTTTCCGGCACAAACTTTAGCCTTCCCTCCAGAGCCGCCTGTATAGCAGGCTCTGCCAGGGGTTTCATGCGTACAAACCACTGTTTGGAAAGCATGGGCTCAATAACGGTGGCACACCGGTAGCAATGGCCCACGGCATGGGTGTGATCATCAACCTTAATCAGATAACCCTGTGCGTCCAGTTCCTTTACCAGCCTCTTCCGGCACTCCCAGCGGTCAATTCCCTTATATTTACCAGCCTCTTCAGTCATCACGGCATTTCTGTCGATTACCTGCACTTGGGGCAGTTTGTGCCTTGCGCCCACCTCAAAGTCGTTGGGATCATGGGCCGGTGTAATTTTAACCGCCCCTGTTCCGAATTCCCGATCCACATATTCATCCTCTATTACAGGAATTTCCCTTCCTGACACAGGCAGTATAAGGGTTGCTCCCAACAGATCCCTGTAACGGGGATCTTCCGGGTGCACCGCCACGGCCACATCCCCCAGCATGGTCTCGGGTCTGGTGGTGGCCACAGGAATGAATCGATCACTGCCCTTTACCGGGTATTTAATAAAATAAAAATGCCCGGGCTTTTCCTGGTGTTCCACCTCTATGTCCGATATGGTGGTCTGGCACTTGGGGCACCAGTTGGTAATGTAGTAATCCCTGTAAATAAGGCCCTTTTCGTAAAGACGCAAAAAAACTTCCAATACCGCATCGGAACAGCCCTCGTCCATGGTAAACCTTTCCCTGTCCCAGTCACATGAAGATCCCAGGCGCCTGAGCTGGTTGGTTATCCTTCCCCCGTACTGCTCCTTCCATTCCCACACCCTCTCCAGGAACTTTTCCCTACCCATTTGGCACCTGGATGTGCCTTCCCTGGCAAGCTGCTCCTCCACCCTGGCCTGGGTGGCTATACCAGCATGGTCGGTTCCGGGAAGCCAGAGGGCGTTGTACCCTTGCATCCTCTTCCAGCGGGTAAGTATATCCTGAAGGGTGTTGTCCAGGGCATGTCCCATGTGAAGTTGTCCTGTAACATTGGGAGGAGGCATGATGATGCAGAATGGATCCTTTTCCGGTTTCACCCCGGCCCGGAAAAATTTGTTTTCCTCCCAGAAACCATACCATTTTCCCTCCACCGTACCTGGTTCATAAGCGGTGGGCATATCGGTCTTGGGCTGGTACTTTTTATCCGCCATATGGAACAACCCCTCCTTAAATAAAAAAAACATCCGTTCTAACATTCTAAGCAAACCTTTTTATTTTCTGTGTCAACTTGCTTTCAAAACACCATAAACATACTAATATTACCACATAATGAATATTGTGGACTAATATATTAATTATAAGATTTATCAATGGGAGTTTGTATTCCGCAATAATAGGGGGTTTTTACCATGACAAAATCCAGAATAATATTTCTCTCAGGTGTGTTGGCAATACTGGCAGTTATAGGATGGGGATCTCATTTTATTTACCGTATTATTGAAGACGACGGGAAAAAATATAAAACGGTTCGCCTTGCCGAAAACACTCCCTCGTTGTATAAACTGTCCCATTATATTGCCGGGGACAAGTCATTTTACAAAGACCAGGGTATAAAGATTAAAACCGTTGACTCCAGGGATGACAGAGAAGCGTTGTCCTCTCTGGAAAAGGGTGAGGCCGATATAGCCCTGGTCAGCCCTGCCGGCCTTATTCTGAAACATTCCTGCGAACTTAAAGAAGGCATAGGCCCCGTGGCCTTTGCGGCCCTTGACAGGGGAAACGCCTACCACCTGGTGGCCAGGGAAAATAACCCTCTGGAAGATATAAGAACATTAAAGAGAAAAGTAATTATTGCCGGCCCCCCAGATTCACAGGAAACCCTTTTCCTGGAAAATATTTTATGGGATGGGGGACTAAATCCCTATGAAACAGTTACAATTATAACCAACATCCCCCCGGAAATCAAAATTGGCGCTTTGAAGTCAGGAACCGGTCATTACCTTTTAGTTGAAGATAAAGATTTGCCAGATACACTTTCCAAAGGATTTTTCAAGGTAAAGTCCTTTAAAACCGGTTATCCCACCTTTGTCTGCGTAACCACCAGGGAGTTTTTAAAAAATCAGCCGGAGGCCGTACAGGGGTTCACAAACGCCCTTTATATGGCTCAGATCTGGATCAAGCATCATACCGCAGGAGAAACAGCAGCGGCGCTGCAAGACACCCGGGGAATAGACAAAAAAATACTTCCTGCCCTGGTGGAAAGCTATTATAGTAACAGCGCCCTGCCCGAATCACCGGTGCTGCAGGAAAAAAGCCTGGATCTTGTGGCACGGATTCTTGATCGCTCAAGGGAAATACCCATGCCGGTAAAAACCGGAGATATGGTAATTAACCAATTTACCGCCATCACCTTAAAGACGGTAAAGTATGTACCTGAAGAAAAACGGGAGAGGACGGGTATTCAAAGGCTTAAATTCTGGGAAGGCAGGTAAAGCACATCCCGCTTTAGGGACTTACTATGCCGTTAATTATTTCCCATAGCTCATCCCGTCCCTGTCCTGTCTTCGCCGAAAAAAGCACCAGGGGGATTCCGGCGTCCAGTTCCAGGGTTCTTCTTAGTAAACCCGCCTGGGTTGCTGCCTGGGACTTTGATAGTTTGTCTGTTTTGGTGGCCGCCAGGATAACCGGTATTCTTTTCGCCTCCAGCCATTTATAAAGATTAATGTCCAACACTGTGGGCCTGTGCCTGATGTCCAGAAGCACCACCACCGCCGCCAGCCTTTCACGGCGCTCCAGGTATTCCTGAATGGACTTTCCCCATTCCAGCTTCATCTTTTCCGGCACCCTGGCATAACCATAGCCGGGTAGATCCACCAGATAAAAGGCGTTATTGATCAAGAAAAAATTGATCAGTCTGGTTCTGCCGGGAGTGTTGCTGGTTCTGGCCAGCCCTTTCCTGTTTACCATTTTATTCAAAAAAGAGGATTTGCCCACATTGGAACGCCCGGCCAGGGCAATTTCCACAAATTCCCCGGCCGGGCAGTCTTTCAAACCAGTTGCGCTTTTAATAAAATCTACGGTAACAATTTTCATGAATGAATGGTTGGTCCTCCCTCGGGATGGATGATCGTATGAAAGTCTGCAACCTCCGGCAAAACCACCGCCGGCCCTGCGCCCAAAACGGTCTGGGGTTCATACTCATCCCTGATTAACGCTATATCCAGAACCTCATCCATATGGTCAACCAAATTAAATTGCAGGTTCTTCTTGACATTAGCCGGTACTTCATCCAAATCTTTCTTATTATCCTTTGGCAAAATAATTACTTTTATACCGGCCCTGTGCGCCGCCAGGACCTTCTCCTTGATTCCGCCCACAGGCAGCACTCTGCCCCGCAGGGTTATCTCACCTGTCATGGAAACATCGTGCCTTATCTTGGACCCGGTCAGTGCCGAAGCCAGTGCGCAGGCCATTGTTATACCGGCAGAGGGACCGTCCTTGGGAATAGCGCCTTCAGGAATGTGCACATGGATATCACTCTTGTCAAAGACTTCTTCTTCTATGCCCAGCACAGCAGCCCGGCTGCGGACATAGCTGTAGCCCGCCTGGGCGGACTCCTTCATAACGTCCCCCAGTTTACCCGTCAGGGTAACCTTGCCGCTACCCTTGTACACCGTGATTTCAATTGACAGTGTATCTCCTCCAACCTCGGTCCAGGCCATTCCAGTGGCCACACCCACCTGGTCCTCATGCTCCGCCATACCGTAGCGGTAACGGGGAGTTCCGAGGAAGCCTTCAATATTCTGGGTGGTTATCTTCACCTTTTTGGCCTTTCCTGCCACAATCTGTTTTGCGGTTTTCCGGCATAGAGAGGCAATGTTTCTTTCCAGGTTCCGCACGCCGCTTTCCCTGGTATACTCTCTGATGATTTTTCTGATGGAGTTCTCAGAAATATTCACCATCTGTTTAGTTAGTCCATGTTCTTTAACCTGTTTTGACTCCAGGTGACGCAGTGCGATCTGAACCTTTTCCTCCTCGGTATAACCCGCAAGATAGATTATTTCCATGCGGTCCAGAAGGGGCCTGGGAATATTGTGCTGAACGTTGGCAGTTGTAATAAACATCACGTTGGAAAGGTCAAAGGGCACTTCAATATAGTGATCACTGAATGTGCCGTTCTGCTCGGGATCCAGCACCTCCAACAAAGCTGACGAGGGATCTCCCCTAAAGTCCATGCTCATTTTATCGATCTCATCCAGCAGGAACACCGGGTTTTTAGAACCGGCATTTCTCATGCCCTGAATAATCCTTCCGGGCAGCGCCCCCACGTAGGTTCTTCTATGTCCCCGGATCTCGGCCTCATCCCGCACTCCACCCAGGGATATCCTGACAAACTTGCGCTCCAGAGCCCTTGCTATGGAGCGTCCCAGGGAGGTTTTGCCCACACCGGGCGGCCCCACAAAGCATATGATGGGACCCTTCATCTTCTTGGCCAGTTTTCTGATGGCCAGATATTCCAGTATGCGCTCCTTGGGATCCTTCAGTCCATAATGGTCCTCTTCAAGTATTTTTTCAGCCGCATTGATGTCCAGTCTGTCTCTGGTGCCCTTGCTCCAGGGTAATGCCAGAATCCAGTCCAGGTAGTTTCTCACAACTGATGACTCGGCCGCCATGGGAGGCATTTTTTCGAGCCTCTCCACCTCTTTCAAAGCCTTCTCTTCAACTTCCTTGGGCAGCTTGGCATCGGCGATTTTTTCCCTGTACTCTTCGCCTTCGGCCACCTTTTCATCTTTTTCACCCAGTTCACGCTGAATGGCTTTTATCTGTTCCCGGAGGTAGTATTCTTTCTGAGTCTTTTCCATCTGCTTGCGAACGCGGATGTTGATTTTGCGCTCCAGTTCCACAATCTCCAGTTCCTTGGCCACTATGGCACAAAGGCGCTCCAGCCGCTTCACAATATCGATGTTCTCCAGTATGCTCTGCTTATCCTCTATCCTCAAAGCAAGATGCGAAGCTATAATATCGGCAAGCCGGCCAGGCTCCTCCAGATTTACAACTGAAACCACGGTTTCAGGAGGAATACGCTTAGACAGCTTGACATATTGCTCAAACTGATAAACCAGATTCCTCATAAGGGCCTCAACTTCAGGTGTCTTCTTAAAAACCTCCGGATACTGATCGATCTCAACCTTGAAATAAGGCTCCTGGTCTGTGTACTTTCTAATTCTGGCCCTGGAAAGACCTTCAACAAGCACCCGAATGGTACCGCCGGGCAGTTTAAGCAGTTGCTTTACCTCGGCCACTGTTCCAATCTGATAAATATCTTCCTCCCCGGGGTCATCTGTCTGTGCTTCTTTCTGGGTAGCCAGAAAGATGACACGTTCCTGGATCATGGCCTCCTCTATGGCCTGAACGGATTTCTCCCTGCCCACATCCAGATGAATAACCATGTTGGGAAACACCAGTATACCCCGGAGTGGTAGCATTGGCAGCGTTCTCACTAGGGAATCCAAAGCTACACCTCCTTTTAGGAATGTACAATATTATTTGCTGCATTGGTATAATACATTCTACCACACCATTTTGACACCTGCTATAGAAATAAGTGCCAGACATAAAAGAACCGCCTGTCGGCGGTGCCGTCTTGCAGACGGCGGAATCCAGAATTCAGAATAGTGATAGCATGCTTTAATATGGCATATTGTTTCCTGCTAGGAGGCTGTTGAAAAAGTCCATCTGCGGCGTTGCGGCGGCGGCTTCAATGCTCAACGTACAAGGAGTACGCCTCCGCTTGAAGCCTTGCCGCGCCTTGCATCTGGAGCTTTTTGAACAGCCTCCGGTTGTAGTCGAATAAGTACTTTGTTGACCTCTTAATATAGTTTTGCAACACTCTCCTAGTTCTTTTCCAGGGCTATCCCCTGGTTTTTATTACAGCCCAGACAAGTTCCAATTCCCTTGGCCGCAAATAATTCGGTCTGCTGAGAAAAACCGGAAGCCCTGTCCAGTGCGGGCCGACTGGTAAGTGCCAGGTCCAGCACCTCTTCCAGCCTCTCCACGGCCATTATTTCTATTTCTTTCATTGATTCGAATACCTTCTGATAGTTTTCGGCGGGTATCAAGACCTTTTTTGCCCCCGCCTGACGGGCGGCGTCCACCTTGGCAACCACTCCGCCCACCGGCATGACAAGGCCCCTTATGGATACTTCACCGGTCATGGCCACCAGGTTGTCCGCCGGTATTCCCTTTATGGCCGAATACACAGCAGTGGCCACCGCCACCCCGGCCGAGGGTCCGTCTATGGGAACACCTCCAGGGAAGTTGATATGTATGTCGTAATCCCTGGGGTCAACATCGGTTATCCGGCGTAGTACCGTCAGGACGTTATCCACCGAACCCCTGGCCATGCTTTTCCGGCGTATGGTTCTTCCCCGGCCTCCCAGTTCCTCCTCTTCGACAACCCCGGTGATGACGATCTTTCCCTGTCCCTTATTTGCCGGAAAGGCCCCCACCTCCAATTCAAGCAGTGTGCCCATGTTCGGGCCATACACCGCAAGGCCGTTAACCAGCCCAATCTGAGGGGATGAGGCCACCTTTTTCTCCGGTCTGGGACTATACTGTCCACTGTTTACCACCCACTCCACATCGGTGGTCAGCATGGTTTTGCGATTATCCGTCATGGCTATCCCCGCCGCCAGCTGCACAATATTCACTGCCTCGCGGCCGTTGGCGGCAAATCTTTTTATTACATTCAGCCCGCCTTCTTCTAGGGGAAGGCTGACCTTTTCGGAGGCATTTCTGGCTATCATTTCAATTTCATCAGCTAAAAGAGGCCTGAAGAATATTTCCAGGCAGCGGGAACGGATGGCCGGGGGTATTTCATCCGGGGTCCTGGTAGTTGCCCCCACCAGCCTGAAATCAGCCGGCAGCCCGTTTTGAAATATGTCATGTATGTGAGAAGGTATGTTGGCGCCCTCGGGGCTGTAATAGGCGCTTTCCAACAAAACCTTGCGGTCTTCCAAAACTTTAAGCAGCTTGTTTATTTGAATTGAATGAAGCTCTCCAATTTCATCAATAAACAGCATCCCGCCGTGAGCCTTTGTAACTGCCCCGGGCTTTGGCTGAGGTATTCCGGCCATGCCCAGAGGGCCGGCCCCCTGGTATATTGGGTCATGCACCGATCCTATGAGAGGATCGGCAATGCCTCGCTCGTCAAACCTGGCTGTGGTGGCATCCACTTCTATAAATTTGGCGTCTTCCTTAAAGGGGGAACAGTGGCTTTTTTTAGCTTCTTCCAATACCAGCCGGGCTGCCGCTGTTTTGCCCACCCCCGGGGGGCCGTATACTATCACGTGCTGGGGATTGGGTCCGCAGAGGGCGGCCCGCAGTGATTTCAGCCCCTCAGCCTGCCCGATTATGTCTTCAAACCTTGTGGGCCTTGTTTTTTCAGCCAAAGGTTCGGAAAGTGAAATTGACCGCATGCGGTTAAGCTTTTCCAGCTCTTTTACCGATTCCCTTTCCACCGCGCCCTTGCTTCCCTGCTGCGCCCTCAGCAGGTTCCAGAAATAAAGGCCTATAATAACTGCAAAAAACACCTGTATAAAGGTTATAAAACTCCCTATTCCTAAACCATATTCACCCATGGGAAAGGAGCCTCCCTGCTTACTCTTTTTTTATATTATTACAAGGATTTACATATTTTATCCCTACAACCAAATTAATCAAAAAAAGAACACCGCCTGTCGCCGGGCGATGTTCTTTATAAGACAATTGCTCATGACAAAATTGTTGACAACTTTTTTCTTACCCGAAAATGATCTTGTTAATCTTGAGGTCGCTCAGGCTTTAACAAATTCTGTCTCCTGGCTCCCCAAGCGCCCGTCAGGGCGTTTTTTTATCGTTAAGGAAAGTATATGACGCATTAAAGCATTAAAGCACTGAAGCACCAAAGCATTTTTATGCAAGCCCAGAGTTTTTCCGGGGTCGCTCCGGGGTCACTTGAGGGTCGCTGCATTGTCGCTAATGGGTAGGTGGAGCGATTTAAGTCCGGCCTGCATTACCTCCTGCTGCAACTGTCTCTAAACTCGGTCGCCAACGGACTGCCGACCGCCTCCAACGCCGCATCCTTGCGTCGATTCCGGCTTCCGGCTGCGTCCTGCAGCCGGCTCGGCATTCCGTAGGCTCGGTCGTTAAGAGACAGTAGCAGCCTCCGGTACATTCCGCACGGACTTAAATCACTCCCCCTCACTGCATGTCGCTGTGGGGTCTCTTGAGGGTCGCTTTTAAGGCAGCCTGTCACTATTCTGGCTTCTGAATTCCGCCGTCTGCAAGACGGCACCGCCGACAAGGCGGTTATTT
>LADN01000076.1 GCA_000961585.1 Peptococcaceae bacterium BRH_c4a
TGCTGGAATAGTCGTCAGTCGTAGGACTTCAGACGTCGGAATAGTTTCATTTTACCTCTGGTCAAAAGACTTTAAGACCTACGACTGAAGACTGACGACCGACGACTGATACAGCCAGTTCAGCCGGAGGATAAGCAGATCGGACTCAAACCCCTCCACCGGCCACAGAGTGACCCCGGAGCGACCCCGGAGGAACCAGGACCAATAAGGCCTTAATGCGTCATATACTTTCCTAAGCGATAAAAAATACCACGAAGCGCCCGTTTCTTACGGTTCAGTACCTTCGTGGCATTTTAAAATCTGTTCCGCCGTCTACTTTATCTTGACTATTATCTCCACCTCTACAGCGGCATTCATAGGCAGTTCGCTAACCCCCACCGCAGCCCTGGCGTGCCGACCGGCCTCACCAAAGACCTCGCCCAGCAACTCTGAGGCCCCATTTACTACTTTGGGCTGACTTGCAAAACCCTGGGCACTGTTTACAAAGCCGCTAACCTTGACTATCCTCTCTATATTGTCCAAGCTTCCAATCAATTCCTTTATCGCACTTAAACAGTTGACGGCGCATATTTTTGCGGCCTCGTAACCCTGGGCTTCGGTAAGATCGCTGCCCACTCTGCCTTTAAATTTGAGATCCCCGTCAACAATAGGAATCTGCCCCGATGTGTACACATACCTGTCCGCCAGGACCGCAGGAACGTATGCGGCCAGAGGCTTTGGAGCAACAGGGAGGGTTATGCCCATTTCTTTCAGTTTGGCTTCATACATAATTAATCATCTCCATCCATATGTTTGATAATAATCTCGGACTCCAGCTTCAAACCCAACTCCACACCGTCGGGCCTGGCATTGGAAAACAATACTATGTTCAGATGGTTGGGAAGATGTGTTTCATCGAACCCTGCAATCTTACCCAAAACCCTGCCGCAGCAAATCACTTCATCACCGGTCACCAGCACCCCGCCGTTGGCTATTTCCAGAAAACCCACATAGGATATACTATTTACCATTTTTCCAGGAGCGGCTTCAATTTGGTCGGTAATTATAATTTCGTGGATTTCGTTCTTCTTCACAGCTCTGGAGATAGGGACAACCAGTTCCAAGGCCCGGTTTTCCAGCTTTCCCCTTAGAATTACCACCAGCCTGCCCAATACATCCCTCTTGGCGGCGTAGGGATTTTCACTGAATAGCCCTGCACTGTACGGATCTGTCAACTAACCACACTCCTCATCATTGATGAGTACAATTATACCACCTTCTAAGACTTTTCACAAGCAAATGAGAGCGGACAACCAGTCCGCTCTCATTTGCTATATTCGGCTATCGCTCAACCAGACTCCAATACTTCTGAACGTCCTCGATAAGGCTCTCAATGTGTTCCACCATGGCCTGTTCGGCCCCGTCCGGATTGCGGTCCCTGATGGCCGATAAAATCTTGCCATGCCCCACCACCAGCCGGCCTCCCACTTCAGTCCGGATATATTCCAGTATGGGTGACAACTGTCCGTCATGCCTGATCAAATCCAGGGCGGCGGCCAATACCTTGTTTTTGGCCGATTCGGAAACCAGTTTGTGAAACTTTACATCCTGTTCGGCGGTCATTTGTTTCTGTAAGCTGAACTGTTCCTGATCAATCAAAACCGACTCCATCCGGAGAATTTCCGAATCGGTGGCGTGCAGCGCAGCCAGCCTGGCCAGTTCCCTCTCGATGGCCCTCCTGGCCACCAGAATATCAATAAGATCTTCCTTCTTAGTAGACTTTAGGGTCTCGATAAAACGGTTTCCATAGGCCAGGCGGCGCTCAAGATTCCTGAAATGTTCCAGCTCTGTTCTTCCGCTGTCGGTGATGGTGCGCCCCTTGAAGCCCGCTTTAATGGTCAGGGCCTTTCTGTCCATTTCGTTAAGAATACGCCCCACCGTTGCCTCGCTGACTCCAAAGCCCCTGTCCTGCAAAAGCTGGCTAATCAGGCCGGAACCCATGGGCTCCACCCGCTCTTCCATTATAGATAGAATTTGGCACTCCAGCTTTTCCCTGTCGCCTGTCACCAACATCACCCCAGACCAATTCTAATATATGCAGAATCTTTCCGCCTGTCAAGGTCAAACCCGGCAAACCCAGCCCCGATAGATACGGGGCGTATTGTAAAAGTGCCCCACCGCCGGGGTGGGGCACTTTACCTAAAAAAGACAAACCTGGTATTACAGCATGAAAATGACGGCCACAATAGTGGATACAACCATCCCGGTTATCACCGGAATAAAATTCTTCCTTACCAGATCCAGAACCGGAACACCAGCTATGCCGGCCACGGCCACCAATGATGACCATGCCACAATGGTGCCGCCGCCCGACCAGATGGCCCCGATCTGCCCGATGGAAGCCAGGGTTGCGGTTATATTCTGGTTGCCCGAACCCAGGGCGGCAGCCAGTGTTCCCACCAGCGGAAGCCCGGAAAAGCCGGAACCGTCAAGTCCTGTAATCATACCCAGTATCAGCAGGCCAAAGCTGGCCACAAATCCCGTGGGACTGATAACGCTGGCCATGGCGTTGCCCACATCGAACAGATAGCCTGGCGCCCCTTTACCCAGGATGAGTGGAGCAGACTCGGGACTTCCTATGAAAAAGAAGCCAGCGATGGGTATGATGGGCCCCATAATTTTGAAGGCGAACCCCAGCCCTTCTCCCAGGAAATCAGCCACACTGTCCAGACCTTTTGACTTAAAAACCAGCAAAGAGGTGATGATAATCACCAGGAAGGCCGACCCGCCCAGCAAGGCCGAAGCGTCGCCGCCTTTTATATCAAAGGCGAATAGGGAGACAACAACTCCTACAACCACTGCTATCATCAGTCCCGCCGCAAATTTTCCGTAGCGGGCGCCTTCCAGCACCTTTTCTACACCGCCGGCCTGCCCCACTATGTCAAAACCAGTGGATTTTTCATTTTTAGTTTTCTCGGCAAATGTTTTAATTTCTTTTCTACTCATTATCCAGGCCATGGTTATGGCCACCACACCGGTAATGGCTGTTAACATACCCGCCCGGATGGTCACCATCTCAACGGGTACTCCGGCGGACTTTGCCGTCAGCCCGGGGGCTCCCTGGATAATAACGTCGCCTCCCAGAGCCATCCCCTGTCCGGCCAGGGCTATGGCCACGGCGCACATGATGGGGGGCAGCCCGGCCCTTATGGCCGCCGGGATGAGCAGCGCCCCTATGAGCGGCACTGCCGGGGTCGGCCAGAACAGCAGAGAAATAAAAGCAGTGCCCAGAATTATTACCAGATAACCGGTCAGCGGCGAATTCATAAAACCCTTCAGGGGCTTTACCAGAACCTGGTCGGCGCCGGTCACTTCCATGGCTGCCAGCAGCGCCACCATTACCCCGATAATCATGAATATGCTGAAAAGATCCTTGGCCGCAACGATGCTGGCGTTAAAAATTGTTCCCACACCGCCGATAAAACTGCCCGTATAAACCAGGCCAATGGCGAAGGTAAACAGTATACAGGGTATTATTACATTCTTCCTCAATATCATGGTTGCGATTACAGTTAGGACACCGATAATATAAATCCAGTGAACGGCATTAAAATGGACTTCTGACATTTTGACACACCTCCAAAATAAATTTTGCAAGAAACTGTTATTATTTTGTTAAAAAGCTAAGATCCCCCCTCTAATCACCCACTTTTCCGAACAATAAGATAATTGAATGGCTAATATTCCAGCCGTGAACCCAATTCTTAAGCCAAGCTCTTCAGCGCCCCGGCCAAACCTCCGGGGCCGTCCCGGACCACATCAAAAACCGGAACATTGACGGAACACTTTATTTTCGAAACCAACAGATCCCGGTCGATAAAAGCAGGCTGGTAATGGTTGGTTTCGTACCTGTAGCAGGGGTAAAAGGGATTTACCGCCACCGCCGCCAGGGGCAGGGACTTACGGAAGACCACCCTTCCCTCCCTCTGCGAGACCCTGTCCACAAAGCGTCGGGCCGTTAGCGGGCCGCCGCTCAGGACAAGCTTCATCGGATCCTCAAAAACGTACGTCATACCTTCCCTGAAGGGCAATCCAGCCAGTGCCTCCAAAATCGCCGGGGAAACCAGCCCCGGGCAGTACAGGCCCCCGGCCTCCCCCGCCAGGCAGGACATTGCTTTTACACACCCGGCTTCCAGAAGCAATCCGGGTAACTCAGCCAGTATCACACCGTCACGGTTCCAGAGAACTGATTTGCCCTCAACATGGGCGGCCCCGGGAATCTCCGCCCCCCCCGGAAGGCTGCATATAACTCCCAGGCTGTGTGTTTCCAGGGACAACCTGTCCAGGTCGGTGGTATATGACGCTCCGGTGCAAAGTATAATGCCGTCGGTCTCGGCCATGGGGGCAACCCTGTTCAGTGCCCCGTCCACCATAACCAGATCCGCCCCCTGCACGGACATCCACTGCAGTATCTCCCTCAGGTGCCGGCTTTGATTGGGCCCCGCCAGCACCATAAGGCCGCCCTTAGCCACTTGGCCGCACACAATTTCACCCAGCGGGGTTTTAATACCCGTCCGGTCCAGCACCTTTACCCTGGCGCTGCCCGCAGGCAGACACCCTTCCGAAACCGCCACCAAACTGCCCGCTTCTAAATAAATCCTCGGCTTGGGCAAACCGGTTACATTGTCAACCCTTTCCCCATCGTAACCAATGCTGGTAATACCGATGCAGATCCCCGGGTTCCGCAAGTATTCCAGCAAAGCCATGGTGGCGGTGGTCTTTCCGGTATTTTTAGCCGTTCCCGCAATGCCCACGGTGAGCGTTTTCACACCATCATCACCGTGTCCCTTCCGTTCCGGCCAGGGTAAGCGCCTTCCTCACGGCTGCCAAGTACTCCCCGGTAAAGCGCCTCCACGAAATCTCCCCTGTCGGCAACCTGCCGCAGAACGTTCTCAATGCCTTCTTCAATTTCCCGGCTCCAGTCCAGCGCCCGCTGGGATGGTTCCAGCCTGGTGCTGCCGAAAAACCTGAAGCCCTCGCCCACTGCCCGCAGTGTATCCACCTTGGAGGGCACGCTTATGGGCCCCCCTGAATATGCCTCGTCCGAGGAGGCGATGGTAATGGCGTCAACCCCCAGCATTGCCGCCAGACAGGCATGATAAGCCGTGGCGGCCGAGGACTGAATGCGGTCCTCGGAATGGGTCATAAAACCTATGGGAGCCCCCGGCCAGACCGGGGCGTCTATAATGTGGCGCAGGGCCAGCACCTTGGCTACATTAAAATCAACATAGTTATCCTTCATCTGCCCCCCCACCATAACCTCGGGAGAATAGCAAAACAGTGGCTGAAGTATGGGCTTCGCCCCCAGCCTCAGGGCCAGGGCGGCGGTAATCAGCATCCCGGCAAAGGCCTTGTGGGCCGGAACCCCGCAAAGCTCCTCATTGGTCACAATGTCAAAGGGCAAACCGTATTTGGCCGCATAGCGGATAGCCTCAACCCCGTCCACAGTCATCCGGGCCGGGTCTGTGCCGGCCCCCAGCGCCCCGTAAGATATATTTATTTTGGTGAGGTCGGCCTGGAATTTTCCCGCCAGCACCACGGTCTCCGGTGTGTTTAACCCCCTGTGGGCGCGCACCTGCCAGAGAGTACCGGATTCCAAAGATTGTCTGATCCGGTTCAAGTTGGCCGGGGTGATCACCGTCCCATCCTCCTGATGGGTAAGAAACCCGTCCATGAAACCCTCTGTCCTTGCTCCCCAGGAAGGATCGAAGTGTATTACCCCGTCCGCCCCCCAGGCCTCGCTGACCTTTATGTGCCCGGTATCCATAAAGGGACAGCCGGTGCCATACTGGTTAAACACCAGCGGCTTCTTCAGTGAGTGCTGAAGTTTTGGCGCCTCCATGCGTTCCTTGGTGGCCTTTATATACTCTTCAAGGGCCGCCGCCTCTTCCCTGGTAAACCGTCTGGTCTTTGGGTGCAGAATACCTTTCAGGTAAAAATCACGGGTGATTTCCCCGCAAAACCTGGGATACTCTTCCAAAAATTCAGTCATTTTCTCGTATTTGCGCCATCTGTCTATATCCCACAATTCCTCGCGCACCCGGGCCCGCAACACCCCGGAGGAAGTCCTGTTTTCCGTCCAGGCCAGTATAATGCCGGCAATCTGCTTCAGCAGTCCGGCGATAACGCTGTTATGGCAGGTATAAGTATAAGATTCGGTAATATCAATCTTTAGTTTGTTATTTTTGGCCAGGCCCGGGACATAATCCCTGCCTTCAACGAAGGCCACCGCCTCCTCCACGCTGGTGCCGGGACCAAAACCCGCGTCAAAGCCTAATTCAGCGGCCAGTTCAGGACGTATGGCCATCCCGCCTATGCCTATTCTGACCCTGTCCCTAACCCCGGCAGCATCAGCCAGGTCAACGAACCTAGCCAGTATCTCAGCCACACCGTAACCCAGGGTCCTGCTGATCAGCACGGTATCCGCCCGGCTGTTTATTATCTCCTGGATAATCTCCTCCGGCTGCAGATCCGGCTGCAGGAGAACTGTTTCGTGTCCCGCCTCTTCAAGTCCGCGCTTTATTATTTTCAGGCCCACATCGTGGACCGGGTCAATGGGAGCCAGCAGAACTTTTCGGGAAACCATCGCCAGTCTCCTCTCCACCGATTTTAAGCCACCCGTAAGCGTCACCCGGGCGATGGACATAAGCCCTGGCCCTTAAACGCACGCCGGGCCCCTGAAACTGTATGAATACTATATCAACGTCCTTAAAGCCCATTTCCCTGAATAACTGGAGTGTCAGCCTGCGTCCTTCATCCTCGCTGGAACATACCAGAAATGTTTCTATGTCAATGGCGTCCATTATCCGTTCCAAAATACGGGACAATCGGCACACCTCCCGGTAACGCATTATTTTATCACATTACTTGCCAAAGGGCAGCTTATTTTTCAGGTATGCCGCATAACATATAATAAAACCCATTAAAAGGGGGAAATAAGTTGAATACTTCCGCTCTCTCCGGCCAGTGCGAAATTACCGGACACAAAGACTGCCCCTGTGTGCTTGCCAACCTTGAAGAGTGCCTGGTGTGCAGCCACCTGCAAGGCCTGGATTTTTGCGACTGCCGCTGGACTAAAAACTGCGTTTACATCAATTTTATACACGACAAAAAATCTTTGGGCCCAAAGGGTGAAAATTTTTTAACTCCAGCCCGCTTTCTTACAGTGGGAATACGTGGATATCATCTTTTTTTAACTGCGCCTGATGCTGTATTAAGAACCGCCGGACCTCTGGACTGCGTTTCTATCAGAACCCGGCAAAAACCGGAAAAAACTTTTCCTGCGGTGGTGCTGGAAAAATACCCGGATCACGGGATAATCTCACTGGCCGTCAAGCCTCTCACCGCAACGGAGAAGAACATACTTTTCAGTTCTTCGTCCTTTGATTTGATCCCCGGGTCAAAAACCGCCGTACAGGGCTTAACTAATATTGGAAGGCTTGAAGGAATGAACGTGCTTATCTCAGCCTCAGGTTACGAACAGCTTCTGGCCCATGCCCTTGTCAAAAGACTGCTGCTGTTTAAAGCTAAAGATATAACGGTTTTATTAAATGAAAACCTGTCCGTTATCGTCAGCAAACTGGAAAGGGCCGGAGTCCGGTACCAAACGGGTAATGAACGCTCACTGCGGGAAGCCCTTAAGCGCAGTAGTTTTCAAGCCTGTTTCAGCCTGGGACCCAACTCACTGCACAAAAGGGTTGCCATGGCACTGAACAGCGCGGGGTCCGCCATTCCCCTTTTCATTTCAACCAGTTGCGGAACTAACGCTTTTTAACAATTTTTTTTGAAGATATCCGTCATACCGGTCCTGTTCACCCTGGCCCTGATAACATCGAGATTGGTGCTGTACAGCCCCTTTTCTTTCATCCGCTGAAAGTAAACCGAGCCTGAGAAGGTGTACTTTTTGGACAGTCCTTCCTCAGTCCTCATCTGATCGCCAACATAGGCTATGGCGTCACCTATGGCAAGGTCCGAAGGAATCACCAGGGTTTCCCGTCCCAGTGCCCGCCTGACGGCGTTGTGCCCGGCCAGGGACCCGGTAACTATGGCCTCGGTGTGCCCCACCAGGGGGCCGGCCTTTTCACCGGCGCAGAAGAGGTTGTCCAGCCCTTCCACCCTAAGGGAGTTGTCCCTGGGTGAAAGTGCCAGGTATCGTATGGAGTTGGCCATACCCCCGGAATAGGGGTCCTCGTACCGGGCATACTCAAAGCCGGGTATCTGTCTCAACAGATCCAGGGGGTAAAAGGGGGCCATAAGCTTGGCGTGCCCTGTGTCAAGAAGTATTATATTTTCGGCAAACTCCGCCAGCGCATACTGCTGACAGGCCTTTTTGGCAAGTATCCCCTCGCCCTTCCTTAATGCCTCGGGAATGGGAACTATGACCACACCGTATTTGTCCAGCCGTTCCACCATTTCCGGGGCCAGCGACTCTTTGAAAAGCTTGCAGGAACCGCTCATGGCCCCAATGGAACCGTCGCTTTTTTTGGCGACAGATTCCTTAATCCCGGCCTTGGCCGCAATACTAACCCTGCCGCCAAAGGTGGGGCAACGCAAAACGCACATGGCGCAGCCGTTGCCGTATTTAACACAATTGCCCATGGGCCCCGCACTGCCGGTGGTTTCTATAAACACGTCGCCGTTTACCACCTCTTCGTTTTCCAGTATAACGCCGGTGATAATATTGTTCTCAGTCTTAACGTCTTTTACCCGGCTTTTAGTACGGACCTCCACGCCTTTCTCTTTCAGCAGCCCCTTAATGGCCGGCTCAATTCTGGCCACATCATATAATGACGCATGCTTGTGTCCCGGAAATTCAATATTCTTATGACGGCACGTCCGGTCAATAACTTGAAATACCTCCCCGGCCCCCATGCAAACAGCCTCTTCAGTAGCCGTGAACCTCCCATTGTTGCGCATTATGCCGCCCACCAGACCAGTCCCCAGCAACATGTCCGTTCTCTCCAGCAAGGTTACCTTTGCCCCCGCCTGGGCCGCCGCCACCGCCGAACCGGTGCCCGCCCAGCCGCCTCCAATCACCACTATGCGTACCATAAGTCAAGCCTCCTTAAAACCGTTTCCTCCCGCAGCAACTGCTAGCTGACAGCTTTACTAAATCACTCCTGCGCTCTTGCATATTATCTCAATCATGCGGACCAAACCCTGCACCGCATACCTGGTCTCTTTTTCCAGCAGCCGGCCTTCCTTATCGGTGGTGCCCAGTCCCGGTGAGATGTAGATATTTCCGTCATATGCCACCGTGGGTATAATACCCATCTGGGCCATGCCCGACTGAAGGAGGTTGCTCCCGGAGTACATGTCCTCAATGGAGAAGATGGGTATGCCAAGTTTACCGCCTTTCCAGGTCCCCTCGTAGTTTACCTCAACTGCGGTGGAGTTATAGGACTTGGAAATAATTATACCTTCTTTTAGTTTTGCCGGCAGGCTTTCAAACTCCTCCCTGACGATTTTCTCCAGATCGTCAACGGGACGGGTCAAAACCTCCGGTCTGTCCCTCAAAATCTTTAAAGCCTGTATCTGGGTCAGCAGAGCTTCTTTCCCCGGATCAAAGGTCACATAGGCGGCCTTGCCGTATGAAGCGGTGGTCCCCCAGCGGTCGCCGTGCATGCCCATGGCCCGCCGTATGGGAACCATGTATTCCTCCTTGCCTATTACAAGTCCGCTGGTGGCTGCGCCGGTGGCCTTGTCCATGCTGTAAATCACCAGGTCCGCCCCGGTTTTTCTCGGATCGGATCCAACGAAGGGAAGTCCCCAGGCGTTGTCCACCACGTAAGGAATGTCGTATTTATGAGCCAGTTGGGAAATTAGCTTCTGAAGCACCGGGACGCCGTCCTCATCCTTGACACCATACCCGTAACCGGGTGTTTCATAGCCCAGTGAAGTTATGCCGGTAAGCATAGACTTATGGTTTTCAGCATGAAAGGCTAATTTTTCAATGGAGGCCTGGGGGTCAACCCCGGTCAGAAGCGGCACCGGGTGGTACTTGATGCCGTGCGCGTCATACCTTGCCCCCGCCAGGGGAACAATTACGGTATCCAGGTTGTTCTGCCTTTTGCCGTAAAAGCCCAACTCCCCGGCCGTGGATCCCCTATCGGCGAAAATATCCTTAAAGCGTCCGGGAAAGGGCCGCCCGTAACTTCCCTGATGATGCAGGTGCTTTTCATAAGGAGCGATATATCTTGCCCGGTAATTGTCGCCTCTCCCCATCATCGGGGGCGTGAATAAAACGTCGTAACACAGCCAAATCCCCGCCTCGCAAGTGCTGGTAGCCGCTGCGTCGTACTCGTCACCATACACGTCCTTGACGATCTCCCTTATCTCGTCCATCAATTTGGCCAGAGGGATAACCTCTACCGCACCCTTCTCCCCTGCCTCCATAATGTCCTCCCGCAGCGGGGCGGGGCAGCCTGAAATGGCTCCGGTCAAACCGAATTTGCCTCTAATCTCAGGCGGAATGCCAATATCGTCCGCAACCTTTCTAGCCTCGGAATAAATATTGGCTGTATTGGCCTGAAGCTGCCTGTACATCTGAAACTTAAACTTTGGTTTATCCACTTCTACACCTCCGTAATCTTGTCCCAATTCGCCGATTTTTGCAAAAGTCCCGCCGGTAATTATCCCCATGAGACTGGACCGGCAATCTCTCAGGCACTACTCATCATTGATGAGCCACATATTGAATTATAGCACCTTTTTTCAAATTACGACAGTATTTTTTATAAAAAATTCAAAAAAGCACCCCCCGCCCTATTCAGCAGAAAGTGCTTGCTCCGTAAATAATAAGTTAATATGAAAATTAAAGAAAGACCACCTAAGCCTATTTCTTTTTATAAACATTCAAGCCAATCTTGACCTCTTCCCGGTCAGGAACGCCAACGTTACCCTCAGTGGAAGCAATGATGATGGTCTTGCCCGATGAAGACGGTCCAAACTCCTTTGTTACATCCACCTTAATTGTAAGGATATTTCCGTCCAAACTCATCTCAACGTTTTTCATGGAATGCTCACCTCCTTTGTGCTGCTCCGTTTATTAGCCCCCGCCAATATAGTATTACGGAATCACTTGCCAATAAAATGAATTATTCTCCCACATTTTTGCAATTTCCTGCAACTGTCAGAAATCGACTAGGGATCAATTATAACTGGAAAAACACAAAGGAAAACCTGTATGAGTGTCGTATTATAAACCCAAACAAATAGAACCGAAGTTGTATAGCATTGGTGGATGACCAATACCTGTGATAATGCGGTATAAACAGGAAAAACCCGGCAGAAGCTATACTGGTTCAGGCAATGTAGAAGCGGGCGTAATGGCCCGGTTATGGAGGGGTCACAATATGGTAAAGTCTTCAAGTATTGTAATCAGGGTTAAATTATCCAACCGGCCCGGGACCCTGGCAGGGGTGTTGACTGCAATAGCCAGGGAAGGGGGAAGCATCGGGGCCATAGAGCTTATTTCGGCTTCACCTTCCATGGTCACAAGGGACATAATGGTCCGTTTGCGGGACAGAAATTCCCTTGGGGGACTTACCGGCACTCTCAGTGATATCCCCGGCGTCAGGGTAATTCATGTGGCCGACAGGGTTTTCATGAGGCATTTGGGGGGAAAAATTGAAATTCAGCCCAAAAAGCCGGTTACCAACTGGGAGGATCTTGCCCTGATATATACCCCCGGGGTGGGCGGTGTTTCCGAGGCCATCGCCAGGGATCCCGGCCTGGCCTACCGGCTCACCATGAAGGGAAACTCGGTGGCCATTGTAACCGACGGGTCGGCGGTGCTGGGACTGGGCAACCTGGGGCCGGCGGCAGCCTTGCCGGTGATGGAGGGGAAGGCCATACTTTTTAAAAAATTCGCCAATATAGACGCCGTTCCTTTGTGCCTGGATGTGCACGAGCCCCAGCAGATAATTGATGCCGTGGCAGCCCTGGCCCCTTCCTTTGGAGGTATCAACCTGGAAGATATTGCCGCTCCCAAATGCTTCGAGATCGAGGAAAGGCTATCGCAAATATTGGATATACCGGTTTTCCACGACGACCAGCACGGTACCGCCATAGTCGCCCTGGCCGGTTTGATTAATGCCCTCAAGGTGGTGGGCAAAAGCATGCCCACCATAAAACTGGTGCTTAGCGGCGCTGGCGCTGCGGGGGTGGCCATTGCCAAAATAATGAAAAGTGCCGGTGTGGGTGAAATTATTGTATGTGACAGAAACGGAGCCATCTCCAGGGATAACCCGCCAGATCAGCAGTCTAAACTTTGGCTGGCCGAAAACACCAACCAGAGATGCATCCACGGCAGTCTGAAGGAGGTTTTGGCCGGGGCCGATGTTTTCATCGGTGTATCCGGACCGGGCCTTTTAAAAAGGGAAGACGTGTTGAAAATGGCTGAAAAGCCGGTGGTATTCGCCCTGGCCAACCCTGAGCCAGAAATAAACCCCGAAGAAATAGCCGATATCGCCGGGGTCATCGCCACCGGCAGGTCTGATTATCCCAACCAGGTTAACAACGCCCTTGTCTTTCCGGGCGTGTTCCGTGGGGCGCTGGACTGCCATGCCAGGGTCATAAACGACCAAATGTGCCTTGCCGCAGGCTTCGCCCTGTCGGGAGTAATAACCCCCGACCAGCTCAACGCAGAGAACATCATCCCTTCTGTTTTTAATGATCAGGTGGCTGCGGTGGTAGCCAGGGCGGTGGAAGAAAACGCAATACAAACAGGGGTTGCGGGGAACGCACCGGAAAATGAAGATTATCTGGATTTACTGGTTTGAGAAAAGGGCTGATATAATTCTTATCCAAATGCTTTTGGCTTTACATTGTGAATTACTCTAAACAAGGTCACGTTGGAACAAAGTAAAGCCTGACCTCATTTTTCCTTATTTTTATTCTATAGATTTGCCAATTGCATAAATACGTAATTACGTATATACTGTAAATACATATATTCGATTGGGGTGAATACCATGGCAGAAATTCAAGCCTCCTCCCACAAGGTTTCTGTCCAAAGACGTAATTTAATCAGTCTCCCGAAGGATATCAGGGAAACATTAAATATTAATGAAGGTGATGTACTTGATATTCGCCTTGTTGACAACAAGATTGTGATCGAACCAATGAAATTAATACCTTCAAGTCAAGCCTACTTTTGGACTGATAAAACCCAAAATGATATGCTTGAGGCGAAGAAAGATGTTAATTCCGGAAAAGTTCGGGAGTTCGAAACTATTAAAGATTTTTTGGACGGCATCGAATAATGACTAGACGATTTAGAGCCACCCGAAAATTCGATAAGCAATTTAAATCGCTCGATAATAAGACTAATAAGCAAGCGTTAAAGGCAATTGAAATTTTTATGACAGACCCAAGTCATCCTTCTCTTCGCTACAAAAAGCTCCAGGGTACAAATAATTTCTATGAGATAAGCGTTAACATGTCAGTACGTATTATCATAGAAGTCACTTCCGAAGGCCAAGATCAAATCAATACATTCTTCGTCATCGGTACTCACGATGAGGTATTACCTCCAAAGTAGCAGACATGCTGCTTTTTTATCATATAGGAAATTATGCTCGGGTCAGAATTTTGGATAACTTATTTTGTCACGGCAAAACCTAGCCGGGACAGGGCCTGTCGCAGGGACGGCTCCTGTGACAACATAAACAAAAATACTACTCCAAGGCTACTCCCACTTTGTCTTTTACACAATTAATAAAGCGATGGTTTATTAAGACTATAATCAATCTGCCTCCACCCGCACGAAGTATACACCACAATGACATATCTGTCATCCCCCACAAAAAAAAACAGCAAAAAAGCAGGGGATCAAATCTCCTGCTTCGTATTCTACTGGTGCGCCCGGCAGGAATCGAACCTGCGCTTCCGGCTCCGGAGGCCGACGCTCTATCCCCTGAGCTACGGGCGCTTATTAAATGCTGCAAAGGATATTATATCTGAATCCCTCCCTTTATGCAAGGATAAAAACCGGGGCCGCCGGGCGTAATTTCTTGAAGGGCACCCGTTTGGTGTCAGTGGAGAGTTGTATCCGGCCCGTCCGGGGCTGCTTTGCCCGGCACTTCTCGATATCCTGAGGCATTAAGGTATTCCTCCACATCCAGCCCTTCGGCGGCCTCCCTGATCACAGCGGCGGAATGCCTGAGATGGGATTTTTCCTCCTCGGAAATGGGAACGGCCAGGGCCCTTGCCCTTCCGGACCTGTTCACCAGGGAAGGCACACTGATACATACATTGCTGAGGCCGTATTCCCCGTCTAAAAGCCCGGAAACAGTAAGTATGGAATTCTCATCCCTGATTATGCCCTCACATATCCTTTTGACCGCCAGCCCTATGGCGTAATAGGTGGCGCCCTTGCGGTCTATTATTTCATACCCTGCCCTTCTCACCTGATCGGATATCTCCTTTCTGTCCAGGGAGGGAATGCCGCGCATGTTACAAAAGTCCTCCACACCTATTCCGGCGATGTTGGCCAGACTCCACAGAGGCACCTCGGTGTCCCCGTGCTCACCCACAACATAGGCGTGAATATTGCGGGCCTCCACCCTGCATTTTTGGCTTAGCAGAAAGCGGAACCGGGAGCTGTCCAGAACGGTTCCGGACCCCAGTACGCGGTTGGGGGGCAGTCCGGTTATTTTCAGGGCTGCGTAAGTGAGAACATCCACCGGATTTGACACCATAAGCAGTATTGAGTTGCGCTGGGGGCTCATTATGCGGGGCAGAACCTCCTTCAGCACCGATGTGTTCTTTTGTATCAGGCTGAGCCTTGTTTCGCCCGGCTTCTGGTTGGCCCCGGCGGCAAATACTATAATATCGGCATTGTGACAGTCCTCGTATTCGCCGGAGTATATTTTTATGGGGCTGACAAAGGAGGCCCCGTGAGCAAGGTCCATGGCCTCTCCCTCAGCCTTCTTCTTATCTATGTCCACCAGAGCCATTTCACTGACCAAGCCGCCGATCATCAGGGCGTAAGCAGATGCCGACCCGACGGACCCGGTTCCAACCACCGCAATTTTTCTTTTGTCCTCCATAAACATATGCAACCCTCCGGGAATTTAATTCTTTGAAATGTAAATCAGGCTTTTTGAACGTAAGCCTTATATATTTTTTTGCCCCGGGGCTTATAATATTCGGATCATTTCCTTTTCTGTTTAAAACGATAAAAAAAACAATGCTTTTGTCATTGCAGCCGTTTTTTTGGGGAGGTATGATATAGTTGGCACCTTTACAGAAGGAAGGCATAACCAATGAAAATAAGCGGGAAAATAGCGGTCACAGCCAAGTTCGTTTTGATATTAACCGCTTTGGTTCTGGCCGGGTGCGCCGCCGGACAGCAAATGATCAGTGAATCAAAGGGAGTTAATCAAACGGCCTCTCAAAGCACAACCCCACCCGGACCAGTTAACCAGTCAGCCAAAACAGATCGACCCGAGGTCAAAACCCTCCCGGCGCCCAAGCCCGAGCTGGGTGTGCCGGCGGCCGAAGCAAAAACCGCAGATAATAAGGAGAAGGTTGTCTACCTCACCTTTGATGACGGCCCCAATTCACATTTTACCGGAAGGGTTCTGGATGTGCTGGCCAGGAAAAATGCCAAGGCCACATTCATGGTGGTGGGGAAAAATGTGATTTTGAATCCCGACGTGATACGGCGCATAATTTCCGAGGGCCACGGCATTTCCAATCACAGCTTCAGCCATGATTACAATAAAATTTACGTATCACCGGAGGCCTTTATTGCCGACCTGGAGGAAAATAACGTTGTGCTGGCGCCGTATACGGGAAAGCCGGTAATGGTTTTCAGGGCTCCCGGAGGACCCCAAAAACTAAGCCCGGCCCTGAGGAATAAGCTCCACAGGGGCGGCTACACCTCCGTTGGCTGGAATATCGCCTCGGCCGACAGCGACCCCAATGGAATTACCCGGAAGCAGTTGTATGACAATATTGTCAACGGTCTGGAGATTGTTGAAAGTATGAACCGCACACCCATCGTGCTGATGCACGACGGTACCCAGTTGACCACCACCGAGGCCCGGCCCGGCTCAGCCACGGCAGCATACATTCAGAGCAGGGAGGCTGTGGTGGCGGCTTTGCCCTCGGTTATCGATCATTTCAAGGCAAAGGGTTACTCCTTTGGGGTGGTGGATCAGCATACTCCTCCGGCATGGTAAAAAACGCCCTGACGGGCGTTGCCGGCTTGCAGACGGCGGAAGCCAGAATTCAGAATCCAGAATCCAGAATGGTGACAGCCTGCCTTAAAAGCGACCCTCAAGCGACATGCAGTGAGGGGGGTCCGTGCGGAATGTGCCGGAGGCTGCTACTGTCTCTTAACGACCGAACCTACGGAATGCCGAGCCGGCTGCAGGACGCAGCCGGAAGCCGGAATCGACGCAAGGATGCGGCGTTGGAGGCGGTCGGCATTCCGTTGGCGACCGAGTCTAGAGACAGTTGCAGCAGGAGGTTATGCAGGCCGGACTTAAATCGCTCCGCCTACCCATTAGCGACCATGCAGCGACCCTCAAGCGACCCCGGAGGAACTAGCGCCGATAAGGATTTAGCGATTTAGCGCTTTAATGCTTTAATATGGCATATACTTTCCTTAACGGTAAAATAGCCGCCCTGTCGGGCGGGCTGGAATTCAGAATCTGAGTTCTGAGTTCTATGTTCTCATAGCTGAGAGCTGACGGCTGATTGCTGACAGCTATTTTACATAAAGTTACCGGGTTGTACCAACCCGATGTTTAGGCTCACCCACCGCCGCCGCCGCTGGCAATAAGCCCGGCCAGTCCGGCCCCGACGGATAACATGGCCCATCCGGCGGGCAGGTTGGCGGTAACGCCGAATATTATAAGTCCAAAGCCCGCCAGCTTTAAAAGAATTTTTATATTTTTACTCAAAGTTAGCTTCCTCCCGAATAACAGTGTTATTATCATTTTGTCATCTCTTTTTAATAATCTGTCCTCCTGAGGTTCAGCCACATGATAATGGCATCCTCTCCGTTATCAGAGTAATATTTCCGGCGGAAGCCCTTTTCCACAAAGCCCAGGGATTTATAAAGATCCCTGGCCGCCCCGTTGGAAATCCTGACCTCCAGGGTTAATCTATATGCCCCCAGCATTGCCGCCCTGCTGATCAGCTCCACCATCAGCGCCCGCCCGTAACCGAACCCCCTGTGGTCGGGATGAACGGCCACATTGGTTATATGAGCCTCGTCCAGCACAATCCACAGGCCTGCGTAACCCACCACCTTTTCTTCAGTGATGGCCACGGTATAAAAGGCAAACTCATTTTCGGTTACCTCAAACATAAATGCCCTGCGGGACCACGGCACAGTAAAACTCCTGTTTTCTATACCCAATACCTGATCCAGATGCTCCGGCAGCATTACCGAAAAAGTGGGCTTTAACCCTGACACCCGCCGTTCATTGTTTGTTGCCTCTGTTGCCATTTTACTTCCGCCTCCGACAGACGAACATAGTCTGGAAGGAGGGACAACGGGTCCACACCTTCACCTCTGTCCAGCTTAATCCAGCCGATCCCGGCCACTGACGCCCCCCGGGGTAGAAACATCATCCCGGGAGCAAAAGAAGCTCTTTCCCCCAATAAATCCGATAACCTGTCCCGGTATTCAGTAACCCCGTCTCCCAGGAAGGTAACCGACCTGTCCCCCCACTGCGAAAGCAGCGAGGCAAGATCCTCGGGCTTTAGTGCCACCGGTCCGGTGAGATTGTTCATCTTTGTGCCGGAGCCGTCGTAAACCGAGGTGTAAACTTCATTTTTCCTGGCGTTAAGCACCGGGCAGACAAGATTGACCAAGCCTGTGAGGGGATATGCCAGCGCATCCAGGGTACTGACACCCACCACCGGCACCCCCCAAATCTGGGCCAGGGTTTTGGCTGTGCTCATGCCTATCCTCAGCCCGGTAAAAGACCCGGGCCCAGAAGATACCGCTATCCCTTCAACATCGGCCGGGCCAATACCGGCCTCCTCTATTACCGCCTTAATCATGGGCAGCAGGTGACCCGAATGTGTCTTCCTGTTATTGATCATTCTCTCGGCCAGCACCCTGTCCTTATTTACTACCGCCACCCCGGCCACCGGAGTGGCTGATTCAACTCCCAGCACATACATGCCGATTCAACTCCTCAACCAGCCGGCGATACCTTTCCCCCCGGGGAACAAAAGATATCTCCCTGCTGTCATCCCCTGTCTGTAAAATGTTTATTTCCAGCCGGTCCTCCGGCAACAATTCGGCCACCACCCCGGCCCATTCCAGAAGGGTAACCCCCTGCCCGTAAAAATATTCCTCATACCCCAGATCGGCCATTTCATCCGGCCCTCCCAACCTGTATACATCCATGTGATAAAAAGGAATTCTCCCCGGGTGCTCATTGATAAGGGTAAAGGTGGGGCTGGCAACCCTGCCTGTAATACCCAGGCCATTGGCCACACCCCTGGCAAAAACCGTTTTGCCCGCGCCCAAATCCCCGCTGAGACAGTATATATCACCGGGGGCAGCAATTGCGCCTAAAAACTCACCCAGAAGGAAGGTATGGTCCGGTGACTGACTCTCAACTGTTAGCATCTGCTTTTCAAGCCTTTCGCAAAGCGGTTCTTTATATAAATTATATTTCAAATCTAACCCGTTATAACAAACATTATAACACGGGCTGTCCTTTACTTGCCATTTTGACCCGAATGTCTTTTGACGAGCTCACGATCAACACCTCCTGTCAATCAGTATTAATTGAACCACAGGAAGGACACAAAGGATCCCTTTCCAGGCGTACCTCACTGAAAGACGCCTCCAGGGCGTCATAAACCAAAAGCCGGCCCACCAGCGGCTCCCCCAGCCCTGCCAGATATTTCACGGCCTCACAGGCCTGAAGGGTACCAATTACCCCCGGAACCGTTCCCAGCACACCCAGGGATGAACAGTCAGGAACTCCCGGCTGGGGATCGTTTCGGTATAGGCAGCGAAAACAGGGTCCCTGTCCGGGCACAATAATCATAACCTGTCCGGCATAAGCCAGCACTCCGCCGTAGATAAAGGGCTTTCCCAGTCTGAGGCAGGCATCGTTCAGTATAAAACGGATACTAAAATTATCTGTGCAGTCCAGCACCAGATCATATTGCGAAATGAGGGAGGTGGCGTTTTCACCGGTAAGGCGCTCAAGATACGTCTCAATTCTGAGGTCTGGGTCCAAGTGTATTAATTTATCCCTGCCGGATTGTACCTTTGGCCTCCCCACATCCGGGGTGCCGTGCAGTATCTGCCTCTGGAGGTTGGATACATCCACCAGGTCACCATCTATAATACCTATCCTGCCCACCCCTGCGGCGGCAAGATAATATGCCGCCGGAGAGCCAAGACCCCCCGCCCCGGCCAGCAGCACACTTGAATTCAGCAGCTTTTCCTGTCCTTCCGGCCCAAAACCGGACAGGCTTATGTTACGTCCATACCGGGCCAGCTGTTCATCGTTAAGCACTCATCCCGCCCCCAATACTCCTATTCTGGATTCTGGCTTCTGAATTCTGGATTCCGACGGAAAAGAATTACAGTTTTAGTATCTTTATTTCCTGCCCCACCTTCACCGGACCGCCCTTCAGCACCCTGACAAAAATCCCTTCCCGGGGCATCACACAGTCACCGGCCTGGTAATATATGGCGCAGCGATTATGACACTCTTTGCCTATCTGGGTCACTTCCGCCAGAGCGTCAGGGCCTATACTTATCCTGGTGCCCACCGGAAGGCTTACCAGGTCTATTCCCTCGGTGGTGATATTTTCTGCAAAGTCACCGGGCCCCACATCCAAGCCCATATCTGTCATTTTACCAATGCTTTCATTGGCCAGAAGACTGACCTGTCGGTGCCAGGCCCCGGTGTGGGCGTCCCCCTCCAGCCCGTGTTCCTCCACCAGTATGCCCTCTCCAACATTCTTTTTGCGCATGCCCTTTTTGGGGCTGGTGCATACGGCAATTATCTTTCCCACTGATCTTCCCCCTCTCTCCGGTATGTTCCGCTTTTCCCTCCGGATTTTTCCACCAGTCTGATATTATTTATAACCATACCCCGGTCCACCGCCTTACACATATCGTAAATGGCAAGGGCAGCCACCCCGGCGGCGGTAAGTGCCTCCATTTCAGCCCCGGTTTTGCCGGCGGTGCGCACCCTGGCCTCAATATGCACTGCATCAGGAGACTGCAGGCGGAAGTCCACGCCAACCCCGGTGAGGTTAATGGGGTGAGCCATGGGAATAAGCCTCCCGGCCTCTTTGGCGGCCATTATTCCGGCCACCCTGGCAACACCCAGCACATCCCCCTTGGCAGTTCCGCCTGTCTCTATAATGCTGAAGGTTTCCGGCTTCATTATTATTTCGGCCCTGGCCACCGCTTCCCTCAGGGTAATGTCTTTTCCGCTTATATCCACCATGCGCGCCTTTCCCCGCTGATCAAAATGAGTTAATTCCCCTGTAGTCAAAAATTATCAACCTCCGATTTGAGACATTATCCTCTTATCATCCTGCCAGCCTTCATTTATACAATGCCTGTCAGGTTTTCTTCTGACGGCCTGTCTGAAAACATCGCCCAGTTCTGTTTCCGATGCCCCCCGGCGCAGCAGACCCTTTATGTCAATTTCCCACCCACTGTACAGGCACGGTCGGATCATCCCCTCTGCGGTAAGCCTGAGCCGGTTGCAGGTTTTACAGAAATGGTCGCTCACCGGGCTGATGAATCCAATGGTTCCCGGTGCGCCGGCCAGCCTGTAGTACCTGGCGGGGCCGTTGCCGGCCGGCCGGTGGGCGCTTTCCAGCCCCCCCAGCCCCAGCTCAATTATATCCTTGATCTGGGAAACCGGAACGTGCCTGTCCCCGGCCCAGTTATTTGAGGTACCCACCGGCATCAGCTCGATAAATCTCACATGCAGGGGATACTTAACCGTCAGGGCGGCCAGTTGGCCTATCTCATGATCATTATACCCTCTCATAACCACCGTGTTTATTTTCACCGGGCTGAAGCCCAACTCCAGAGCGGTTTCAATCCCCCTCCACACCTGCCGCAGATCCCCGTTCCTGGTAAGATGCCTGAAGAGGTCCGGGTCCAGAGTATCCAGACTGATATTAACCCTTTGCAGTCCGGCTTCCTTTAAATCTCTTCCCATGGCAGACAGCAATACCCCATTGGTGGTCAGGGCTATATCGTCAATGCCGGCAATATCATTGATGGCCGCCACCAAATCCACAAGCCCCTTACGGACCAGCGGCTCACCGCCAGTCAGCCGTATTTTCCTGATGCCTGCCTGGGAGGAGGCGGCTGCGATTATTCTGGCCAACTCCTCATTTCTGAGAATATCATCACGGGGTAAAACTTTTTCAATTCCCCCGGCCGGCATGCAGTAAATGCATCTCAGGTTACAGCGGTCTGTTACCGACACCCTTAAGTAGTTAATTTCCCTGAGATAGTTATCTATCAATTTAAGTAACTCCTTCCGTGCGGCGTTACAAAAAGCCTATATGTTTATGTTAACATAACGGCGGCAAAAAATATCAAGAGAGTCACAATTTTTTATACCAATTACTAACCGATTGTTCGGTCTGATCCCTAAGCTGCCTGAATCTTTCCAATAGCTGCCTGGCCTCTCCGGTAAGTGTGGATCCGCCGCCCGCGTCTCCTCCCACCGTGGCGGTTACCAGCCGGATGCCCCATCTTTTCTCTGCCACCCTTATTTTCCCCCACGCCGACCTGTAAGACATACCCATCCCGGAAGCAGCTCCGGAAATTGATCCGGATTTGTCTATGCCCACAAGGAGATCGTAAAGGCCTTCACCAAACACTGATCCGCCCTTTTCAAACCAAACCTTGAAGGCTGGCTGGAATCCGGAATTGATAACCATTTTCAGCCACCTCCCACCGGAGGGAAGAATGATACCCGGTCCCCCGGCTTAAGAGTATCTTCCTTTTTGGCGTGAACGCCGTTGATAAGTACGGCAAAAACCAGCTCTTCGGAAATATTCAGAATCCGCAAAAGATCATGCACAGAGGATCCGTCGGGAGCATCAACTTCCACCGGCTGGCCGTACCTGGCCCCGGGGATTTGCTTCTCCAATCCCGCAAAGACCCTTACTTCCAGAATCATCTGAACACCTCCGGCATTACTATTTTCCGGCGGGTAAATTTACACCCGCCGGAAATGTTATTTTAAAAATTAAAGACACTGTCCAAATCGGCCTCGGAAACGTCAAATCTGGTATTGTGCGGCGGCAGATCCTCGGTCTGGAAAAATTCCGGCAGCCGGTCATCGGCCCTGGTGAATCCAGCCTCACTGTTGAACCGCCTCTCCACCCGAAGCACCTGCTGCCCCAGCTTAACCACGTCATCCACCGAAAGTGCCAGACCATACTGGGCGTTAAGCATATCCACTATGGCGGGCAGGCCTTCCGGATTATCCAGCACCGCAAAGGCCACAAACAGGCACAGTCCGGTGGAATCCACAGCGGCTGTGGCTATCTGCAAATTACGGGAAAGATCGACCTGGCCTTCAGGAAGCAGTGGGTTTACCTGGCCTCCCACGCTGAGAATGTTGGCCGTCACGGCATATCCGGCAGTGTGGTCGGCCCCCATGGGTGAAGTTGCGTAAGTGACACCATTCCCCTTACAGGATCTGGGGTCATAAGCCGGGATGCCCTGCCCCTTAACTGCCGGCACCCTTGTTACACCATAGGTTTTACCGGCCACCACAGACCCGCTTCCCAGTATCCTTCCCAGGGCAGTGCCCCTGCCCACCTCTTCCAGCATCTCAATGGCTGCCTTGCCGTCCCCGAAGGAAATGACCCCGGCCTCCATCAGCACTCCCAGGGCGCAGCCTGTCTCAATGGTGTCCAGACCCACATCATTACAAATATAATTAAGCATGGCCACCTGGTCCAGGTCGGCAATCAGCAAATTGGGACCAAAACCCCAGGCTGTTTCATACTCAACGGGGGCACAGACCTTACCGTTGGGCATGGGATAAATATTTGAACAGCGCATGACACATCCCGGATGACAGGCATGGGTAGCCTTTCCACCCCGGGCCACAGCAACTTCGGCCAGTTTTTCACCGGAAACCCCGGCCGCCCCGTCGAATCTCCCATACCGGAAGTTACGGGTGGGCAGGGTGCCGGCCTCATTTATAATATTCATCAAAACATTGGTGCCGTATGCGGGCAGACCCGTCCCTGTGACCGGATGGTCCATAAGTATCTTTGAAAACTTCTTGGCGGCCTCTTTAAACTTTTCAGCATCCTTCACCGGGGCATTGAAAGACGGGCTGTCCACCACTATAACCTTCACCTTTTTGGACCCCATCACCGCCCCCAGCCCTCCCCGGCCGGCATAGCGGCTGCTGTTGCCCTCGGTGTCATTGTTTGTCACCCCGGCTGCCAGAAGACGCATTTCTCCAGCAGGCCCGATGGTAATAACGGCAACCTTGGCGCCATATCTATCCCTGCATAGGGAGGTTACCTCATAGGTACCCTTTCCGGCAAGGTCTTGGGCGCTAAACATTTCAGCCCCGTCGGAAGTGATTTTAATTCCGTACCAATCGTTTCCTTCGGGCTGACCCTCTAAAATCAAAGCCTTAATGCCCAGGCTGGCCAATTTTTGAGACGTTATCCCGCCGGCGTTGGATTCTTTTATTCCGCCGGTAAGAGGGCTCTTGGCGCCCACCGACAGCCTGCCGGAGGACGGAGCACTGGTTCCCGAAAGCAGGCCCGGAGCGATAACCAGCTTGTTAAAAGGACCAAGGGGGTCACTGGTGGCGGGCACCTCGTCGGACACAATCTGTGAAGTCAGTGCCCTGCCGCCTAAAAGAGCGTACTTTTCCGGCAACTCCTCAGATTTAATCTCCCTGTTTGTCATGTTAATGCGTAAAACCTTAACCATACGACACCTCCTATATACAGGTAATGCCGGATATATTCTTCAGCCTTTTTCTTTCTCCTCCCGACAGAAGGAGAAACGGAAACTAAATATACAGCTGCTTAAAAAAATACTAAATTTTTATCTGCCTTTCAAGACTCTCACCTCTAAACAAAACTTACCTTATTTCCTCTAACAGCCTTTCCATATCCTTCGCAGAAAAATTATAGGTTTCACCGCAAAAATGACAGCGTACTTCTGCCCCGCCGCTTTTTTCAATCATATCCTGTATTTCTTCGCTACCCAGACTTACCAGCAGGTTTTCCACCTTTTTCACCCCGCACATGCATCTGAAACAGACCGGGGTCTTATCCAAAATGTTTATTTGAAAATTACCCGCCACCGCCCTGGCAATATCCTCGGGGGATGCCCCATTATCCACCATGCTGCTCACCGGTGGAAGCCCCGCCAGATGTTCCTCCAATATGCCAACCACTTCCTCCCCGGCTCCGGGCAGCAATTCCAGCCAGAACCCTCCCGAAGCCCTTACCCTGCCCTCACCGTCCACCAGCACACCCAGTGACACGGCGGAAGGGACCTGCTCCGAGGTAATCAGATAGTGTGTCAGATCTTCGGCAATTTCTCCGGAAATAATCTCAACACTGCCGGTAAATGGCTCTTTTAGCCCCAAATCCTTGGTAACGCTCAGGGTACCCCTGCCCACCGCCGCACCCACCGGCAGTTTACCCTCTATTTGCCTCGGAAGGTCCACATGGGGCTCTTGAACATAACCCCTGACCTCACCCCCGGCGTTGGCGGAAACCACTATTGACCCCAGGGGCCCGTCTCCAGTTACCCTGACTGTTACCATATCCCGCCCCTTAAGATTGGCTCCCAGAAGAAGGGCGCCGGTCATAACCCGCCCCAGGGCCCCAGTGGCAATGGGCCAGGTATCGTGTCTCTGGCGGGCAATCTCGGTTACACCGGTGGTTACCGCAGCAAATACCCTAAAATTCCGCCCCGTGTCCATAGACCTTATCAAATAGTCCATAAAAAGCCACCTTCCTGTCTAACTCTACAATTATACATTTCCCCCGCCATCAATGGCAAATAGCTGATGAAAAAACGCCCTAACGGGCGTTGCCGTCTTGCAGACGGCGGAATTCAGGAGCCAGGAGCCAGAATCCAGAATGGTGACAGCCTGCTTTAAAAGCGACCCTCAAGTGACATGCAGTGAGGGGGAGGGGTTTTAGTCCAGGCGGATGTTCCGGAGGCTGTTATCTGGCTCTTGGCGACAGAGCCGTACGGACTGCCGAACCGGCTAATTTGGAGGTTAGATGTTGGAAGTTGGAAATTGGATTAAGATGGGAATGGCTTCGAGGTCGTTTCCCACAAGTTTTCTAACCTCTAACCTCTGGCCTCCAACCTCCAAAATGGTCGGCAGTCCGTTAGGCGACGAGCTTAGAGCCAGTTCAGCCGGAGGATAAGCAGATCGGACTCAAACCCCTCCACCGGCCACAGAGTGACCCAGGAGCGACCCCAGAAAAACTCTGGGCTACATAAAAATGCTTTGGCGCTTTAGTGCTTTAATGCTTTAATATGGCATATACTTTTTTAATTTAAACTTCCTAATTTAAACTTGTCTGTCACTCCCTCCAATTCGGTCGCCAGTTTATGCAAACCTTCAGCAGAAGCGGCAACCTTTTCCATGGATGTCATTTGTTGTTCGGCAGTGCCGGCAACGTTATGGGCGCTTCCGGCAATCTGTTGAGACATTGCCGCCACTTCCTGTATTTGTGTACTTAACTCCTGAACAGTCTGAATAATATCGGCAAAAAGTTTTCCTACTTCCTTCATTATTTCACTGCCGGCCTGAACTCTCTGCAGGCTTTCCTCCGTGCTGGATACAGCTCCGGAAGCGCTTTCCTGAATACGCTGAATCAGCTGGTAGATTTCCTTTGCCGCTTTACCCGACTGTTCGGCTAATTTCCTCACCTCTTCGGCCACAACGGCAAAACCGTGACCATACTCGCCTGCCCGGGCCGCCTCAATAGCGGCGTTAAGAGCCAGTAAGTTTGTTTGATCGGCAATGTTGGCAATCATCTCTGTAATACTGGCAATCTCCCGGGAAGTCTCGTTAAGTCCCGCAATGGCCCCGGCTACCTGATTAGCAGATACTTTTATATTCTCCATCTGGGTAATCAATCTCGTTACACTTTCGTTCCCCCTGCCGGCCAGGTCTGCCGCTGTTTCAGCGGCTTGCGCCACCTGAACGGCATTTTGGGCTCCATCCTCAACAGCAGCAGCAACCTCAGAAATGGCCGAGACAGAAGACATGGCCCCCTGCATGCTTTGCTGGGCGTTTTCGGACAGCTGACTGGCGGCATTAAACACAGACTGTGCGCCTTCTTTTACTTTCTGAACAACTTCGCTCAAGGAATGTTTCATTTGGTTGAAAGATCGGACCAAAGATCCTATTTCATCCCTTGTATCGCTTTTTACATCTTCAACCGACAGATCGCCCCCGGCAACGCAGGAAACTCCCTGTTCCACCAGCTGTAACGGTTTTGACACCAAGCGCCCTATGTAATAAGCAATAAATAAACCCAACCCAACTGCTATCACAACTGTGACGCAACTCGTCATCTCAATATTGCGCACCAAGCGTTTATTCTTGTCGATGGCATTTTGCAAATTGGCTTCCTGAGTATTTACAAAAACCTCTCCCGCTTGGGTAGCATCGTAAATAATTTTTTGTTTTTCACTCATATAGGCCGCAATTTCTTTTTGCAGGGCGTCCCGCTGTTTTTCCAGCATGTGCTTTCTTTCCAAATCGATCTGGCCGGACATTTTTCCAAGTTCGGCTTCTATCTCTATAACCTGCGCTTTAAGCCCCGACACGTACCCCACGACTTTTTTAAATTCATCATACCTACCCTGAAGGTTGTTAAATATTTCCCTCTCCCGATCTGATTCTACAAGACTACCCAGCTCCTGCAGTTGTAAAAAGGACTTAGCACTTATAAGGGTATAATTTTTCATCTCATCAGGATTGCTTGACAGCAGGTAACCCCGTAGAATGTTGGATAGTTTTTCAAAAAGAACTAAAAAGTTATTGGCATATGAAACTTTCCGGACCTCTTCCTGAAAAACCCGATCGTAATTTTCCCTTACCTGGCGCATCTGGTAAATTTGTATCCCAGCGGCAACAACGAAGACAAGCAGCACAACCATGCTTCCAGATAATATTTTCTGTTGTATTTTCATAACACCCCTCGCTTCTGAAGAGGTTTACCGGACTACTAAACCCCTTCCAACCACATTAACTATTTTAAGCAGATTGCGCACAGAACTAACGGACTTGGCCAGTTATCAGCCGGCGGAGTGGAAGTCCGAGGCCTCGGGGGCCACATAGGCCATGATGTCCAGGGGATTGGTAACCACTATAATACAGGCGTTGGGCGAATACCTGGCCGATTGTCCGGCGCATGAAGCCACTATCTTTGCATTGGTGGTCAGCAGTTGATTCAGCACGTGCCGGATGAAGAGACCTCCTCCAGCGCCCCCGGACATCGCCTCCCATCCGGTAGGCAAAGCTCCGCCACCACTGCGGTGATTTGCCGGCAGGTGACGATTCTTGACATGGACTACCCGTTCCCTTCGTTATCCTGTTGATGCAGCGCCTTTAACTATGACGGCACGGCTCAGTTCTCCCCGGCCTGTACCGGAGCCGCCTTCCCAATATATCACGCTCTCTTTGCCTTTATCCGCGCAGGCGGCCCGGGGAAAACGGGGTTATCTCATCTGCGACGGTATCCACAGGGCCAGGCTGGGAAAGACGGCGACAAGAACCATCACCGCCAAGTAGAGGAAGAAAAAAGGCAGACAGCCCCTCCACGCAGTAGCCGAGGTAACGGGTAACCCGTGGTGCTTGGCAATACCCTCGACGGTTTGGACGGTAAGCCCCACCGGGGGCGAAAGCAGGCTGAGCTCGACATTAATACAGAATAAAACGGCGTACGCAATGAGGTCGTAGTTATAAGCGTGCAGGATAGGAGTGAGCACCGGCATAGTCATAAGCAACATGGAAGCTCCCTCCAGGGCGGTGCCCAGAATTATGAGAAACAGCATTGTAATCCCTAAAAAAGCCCAAACCGGTATGTCTTGGCCAACAAAAAAATCTTTAACCAGGTCCGGAATACCCATTTGAGTGAGGGCGTTTCCAAGGAACATCGCCGTGGCAACGAGAAACATCACCATCGTTGCCGTGCTCAACCCATATCGTAAAATAGGGAGGATGTCCTTCCAGGTTATACTGTGGTAAATAAATACACAAACAATCACCGACCAGAGGCAGGCAACCCCGGCTATCTCTGTAACGGTGGCGATACCGGTGTATATGCCGGCGAGCAGAAAAATAGGGATAGTGAGTGCCCAAATTGCCACCTTAAAAGCCTGCCAGCGTTCCACCCATGTTTTCTTTGGAACCAGTGGCCTGTTTTCGCTGCGGCTGAAAGCCCAAACCGTATAGACAGAAAATAAAACCACAATTATAATTGCCGGAATCAGCCCGGCCATAAGCAGCTTGGCCACTGATGTATCGGTAATGGAGCTGTATAAGATCATACCTACACTGGCCGGCATAAGTATCCCCAATCCTCCCGCAGAAGAGGGCAGTCCCAGGCTGAGTTCCAGGCTGTAGCCCCGCTTGGCCAGGTTGTTGATGGCTACCCCCCCCACCGCAGCAGCAATACCCACGCTGCTGCCGCACATAGCCGCCAACACAGCGCACGTCAGGACTGTGGCTATCCCCACGCCTCCCGGCACATGCCCCAAAAAGGCGTCAAATAATTCGAAGAGCCTTTCACCCACACCACCTTTCATCATAATTGCCCCCATCAGAATAAAAAGAGGTATGGCCAGGAGAATCGTATCGTTCAGGGTGTCAAACATGACCTTGGCCGCCACCAGCAAGGCGCCGTCTCCAACCATGTGATACAACAACGCCATACCGGTAAGACCCATGGCAACAGCTATAGGCATGCCCACAAACAGTAACGCCATGAGTAAAATGACGCTTATCGCAATGATCACTGTCTTTCCTCCTCGCAATTCAACCCATCTTGTAATATTTATTATTGAAACCTACGTGAACTTCTTCGGTCGCTGCCCTGCCCTTAAGAGACCGACCGCCACCACTGCATCTGCAACAGCCTCCAGAGTAAACAACGCCATGCCCACGGGCAAGACTATCATTAATATGTAGACGGGCAACTCCAATAGAGGTGTATGTCGCTGCGCCTGCTGGGCAACTCCCAGCAGGTAGGCTCCCTTCCAGGTTATGACGGCGCCAAAAATTAAGCTTGCGATGTCGCCGGCCAGGCGCATGACCGCCTCTCCGCGAACTCCCAGCTTTTCGCTCACCAGATCCACTTTTACATGTCTTCCTTCACGCAGGGTGTAGGCCCCGCCGAGGTACACACCCCAGATAACCGCATAACCGCTGAGTTCCTCTACCCAAAGCATGCAACCCCCAAATGCGCGGACAACTACATTGGACACGATGGCTAAAACTACCAGCCCCAGGATAATGGCGCCCAATACGTGCGCCGCCGTTTCAACTCTCCTTAAAAATTCCACCATGATCCCCCCATAACTAAAACTATACTTTATTGTGCAAAAGCCCTTCCCGCATGGGAAGGGCTTCCCGGCGTACAAAGGTGAAATTATTGTTTTATTATTTAGCCCAAATTTTCTCGATTTCCTGAATTTCCTTCAGCAACTGGGGAGCATTTTTATACGCTTCTTCCCGAACCTTTTCCTTGGGCGCTTCCCAGAGCTTCATTTCCTCTGGTGTTGGCCGGTAAACCTTAACACCCAGTTTTTCGGCTTCCTTTATGACATTTTCATAATTCGCCTTTGCGGCCGCCACGCTCTTACTTTCAACCTCCTTGCCGGCATCGACCATTGCTTTCTGGAGTTCCGGCGGGAGCTTGTCGAAGAAGTCTTTATTGACAATCACCATGGAAGTCATTGTGCCGCAGGGCAGAAGAGTGATGTGGGGGGCTACTTCATAGAGCTTTCGCTCCACCGAGGTCGCCACCGTCGCAAAAGCTCCCTGGATCACGCCGCGCTGCAGGCCCATGTATATTTCGGAGCCGTTGAGGAACGATGGATTAATGCCGTATTGAACATAATATGCTGAGGTCTCAGGACCGAGGGTGCGCATGGTCAGCCCCTTTGCATCCGCCGGCGTTTTAAGTTGTTTGGTGGATACTAAGCCGAAGTCTTCCTGGGACCAGGGAAGCCAGACCAGCGCTTTAATGCCTTTTTTCTCCAGTTCCGCATCAAGTCTCTCCCGTATGGGCATGTTGTAGATTTTTTCAAGCCCTTCGCTATTCTTAATAAAAAACCACGAATCTAAAATCTTCATTTCCGGAATCATCTTTGCCAGGTAAACGCTATAGCCCTGAGCTGACTCAACGGCGCCGGTCATCACCGCCTCATTTACATCACTATCCTTATAAAGCTGGGCTGAAGGATAAATCTGTACTTCCAGCGCCCCGTTGGATTTCTGCCTGGCGAGATCCGCCCAGTCCTTCATCTGACTGGAAATATAATGTTTTTCCGGTAATCCCTGGCTAAAACGGATAACTGTCTTCTTCACCTCCTGCTTCTGTTTCCTTGCCGCAACGTCCTCCGCCTTTTCACTTCCGCAACCGCCCGTAGCCAGCAATAAAAACGCAGCCAGCAATACACTGATCCAGACTTTGACTTTTTTTTCCTTACTCAAATTCATAACCCTCCTTTTTATTTTTTTGACCCTACAGAATACAAAAAGCCGGAATACTCACTCCCTTACAAATATATTGCCACCTATCCCGCATCCAGGATAATTTGCATCCAATATTACCCTGTTCACAATAAATGAAATTGTTCACACCTTAACGGATACTTTAAAAGTGAACTACAAGCAAAAATGATTCCACTAATAATGCGTTGCCTGTAATGTCTTTCTAAACTTTGCGACCCGATTAGGCGTGAACAATTATAAACAATGCGTTAATTTGTCTTAACGGTTCCAAAATGTTTGAATCACAATATTGCGGCAACATGACCTGGTTCAACAACTCACACCAGGCAAGAGGCAAGGATCTAATCTTTCTTGAGCTTCTTCCAGAGCGCCGTGCGACTGATCCCCAGGGAGCGGGCCAGGGCGGACTTGGTCAGGCTGCTTTCCGCCAGCATCTTCTCCAGAAAGATGCGCTCCAGTTCCTGCCAGGAATCCTTCCAACTGCCCTCCTTCGCCAGGGGCGGCCCATCATCCGGACTGAATTCCTGCCGGGAGTCCTGCAGCAGTTGCGTCAAAAGTCCGTCCCGGTCAGGATGATGGCTGGCTACGGCCACAAACCGCTCGCAAAAATTCATCAACTCCCGCACGTTGCCGGGCCAGCGGTGCTCCCGCAAAAACGGAATGCTCCGCATGCCGCCTAGGTCAATCCGTTGGTTTATCTTCCGGCTGAAGGACCGGACAAAGTGCTCAAAAAGCTCGGGTATATCCTCCGTCCGCTCCCGCAGGGGCGGAATGTACAGCGGCAGCACGTTCAAACGGTAAAAAAGATCCTGGCGGAATTCCCCCCGCATTACCGCCTGCTTCAAGTCGCTGTTGGTGGCCACGATGATCCGCACATCTACCGGAATCAGGCCGTCGCCGCCCAGGCGGGTCACTTCCTTTTCCTGAATCACCCGCAAAATCTTGCTCTGCAGTTCCAGCGGCATGGTGCCGATCTCGTCCAGGAAAATAGTGCCCCCATGGGCCAGCTCGAATAAACCCTCTTTCCCACCTTTGCGGGCGCCGGTGAAGGCCCCCTCTTCGTAACCAAAAAGCTCGCTCTCCACCAGCTCTTTTGGCAGCGCCGAGCAGTTCATGGGCACAAAGGTCCCTCTGCGCCGCCAGCTCAACTGGTGAATGCTCTGGGCAAAGAGTTCTTTGCCTACCCCGCTCTCTCCGTATATGAGCACGGTGGAGTCGGTGGCAGCAAAAACCTCCACCTGCCGCTTCAGACAATCCACCGCTTTGCTCCTGCCTACAATGTCAGTGACGGTAAATTTGGCCGTCATGGCCCGCCGGGTCAACTGCCGGCGAAGGTTGTACTCGATGGACTGCAGGCGGGAGGCTTCGAAAAAGGTAACCACCGTGCCGATAAACTGGTCCTCTACGTTGACAGGAACTATATTGGCGATAACGGAAAGGTTGTCCAGCTTAATCACTTTTCCCACCAGGGGTTTGTTCCCCGGCGCAGGGTATATCCCTTCCAGCGATCCGCGGCCGGCCGCCTTATTGAAAACCCCGGCTATCTCCTTGCCCAGCAGCTGTTCCCGGGGAGCCTTCAGAATGTCAACGGCGGCGCTGTTGACATAGCCCACCCGCCCGCTTTCCTCCAGGAAGATGATGCCCTCGTGGGCAAAGTCCAGCAGCGCCTGCAGGTGGGCGGACCGCTCCCGCTCCTTGTGGGTGGCTTTGATGATTTCGACGGCCTTCTGCAAACATTGAAAAACAGATTCATATCCGGAGAGGATTAAACAGGAAGGTGCATTTATTAAGGCGGCATACTCCACCGGTAAGGTGCCGCCAACCACTACGGCCCCCAATTCCTTGGCCTTTTTCACCATCTCCCGGATTTCCTGCCGGTAATTACACAACACCTTGGTAACGGTAATTCCCAGCACCTCCGGCCACGGGCCCAGGTCGTGGTCCTGGGATGTGTGCGTAACCACCATGACCTGTTTTCCCTTATTCCTGGCCCAGTAAAGAGTGTTGAGAACATCGGCGAAGGTTATGGGCAGCTCAATTACAGGAACGGCCACCTTCGGCCCGATCTGTATTGCCGTACCGCCGCGGGTAATAATAATTTGGCATTCTTTTTCCAACTGCCGGGCTCCCCGGAGAGGGGCATCGTCGTCAATGGGATCCACATCTTCAATTATTATTTCCGCTTCCGGCAACTGGGCGCCGACCTTCCGTACCATGGCGCTTAACTCCGGCGACATACTTAAAAATCCAATCTTCTGCTTCATTTCCAAGCCCCCTTGTCCCGCTAAAACTATTTCTTGGAAATATTATAACATGCGTCATCTTAAACGTAAACTTCTGGCAACGTGATGTTAAATAAAATGAACAACAAAGAAAAAAAGCCCCTTTTTTTCAATAGCTATCGCCTGGCATACTAATTGCACAAATGAATATCAGGATTTTAAATTTCAGAGTTGCTCCAGAAAGGGGTGACAAAATTTTAAAAAGAAAGAAGGTTGATGAGGCAGAGCGCAATGTGACTCAGTCAAAATTATCGCTGAACTCCCCCAGAAAATTGAATTTAGTGATTAATTCAGGAGGTTTTAAAAAATGGCAAAAATTCAGGAAAAATACATGCTGGATCCTGAGTCGGCAGGGGTAAAGCTAGATATGCCGGGTGAACCCACAAGCAAGGGATGGGCTGTTGTTACTCCAGAGATGTGGAAGTTTAGGTTCTCGGTGGCAGACAAAATACAGGTAGACGCTCCGGAATACTTCGCTGATGCAGAGGCCTATACAGATATGACTCCATTCTTCGCCATGAAGGAAGTTTATGACGGGAACCCGAACCTGCCAATGGCGATTTTGGTTGCTTCGGCGTTTGCCAAGTGCCTTGACGAGCAACCTGTAAAAGTCAGGCCATACGAGATGGTCATTGGTTTGTATTCCGGTGATCAGCATGGTATGCCGGGGGATCCGCAGAAGCAAAATTGGCAGCAAGTAGAAGCGGCGTTTAAGAACGCTCCGGAAAGGATGAAGTACTGGAAAGACGGCAAAAAAGTCAGGGTTTCTGAGCAAGAAATTAAGGAGCTTAAAGAAAAGGTAGGCAATAGGTTTAATGCGGTAATGAGGGCTTCTGTCAAGATGCCGGAGCTTGACCGGCATATGTACTTTTGTCCTGAGGCTCCTGGGAGATATGCAGAGCCATTTGGCTCTGTCCAGCGTGCCAATGCCGATCACGACTGGTATATTAGGCTTGGCTGGAGAAAATTGGTGGAAATGAAGAGGGAGAAGTTGGGGGAGTATGAGAGGGAATTGCAGCTTAATAGCATGGAAGACCCCCTCAACTTGGGAAAAACTGAGGAGATACAGGATAAGATTAATAACGCTAAAGCCAGCATCCGGGTTGGTGAGGCGGTTATAAGATGGACGAAGAGGCTTGCTGAGGAGGCGAGGAAAGCTGCTCCTCAGATGCCTGACGAGAAGGCAAGACGGATAGCTGAACAGGCGGCAAAAAATTGTGATTGGGTGGCGGAGAACGCGCCCCGCACCTTCTGGGAAGCTGTACAGATGTTTTGGGTTAGTTATTGTGTTTTCCGTGGTTTAGAAAGCTGTCACCCCGGTGCATCCAAACCGGATCGGCTTTTATGGGAGTGGTATGAACGTGATGTGATAAAAGAGAAAGCGCTTGATCGGGCTGCAGCGGGTGAGATAATTGCCTGCTGGGCGGCTAAGGTCCATGAAACGGCTGGGTTTGGTCCTGCGCGGTTTGGTGGTCTGGGCAAGTCGGGCCAAGGAACCAGAGACTATACGGTCTGGACGATTGGCGGCCAGGACAGGCATGGTCGTGACGCTACCAATGAACTGACCCGTTTAATCCTGGATGTTTGGGACGGGTATAGATTTCACTTCCCTGACCTTAAGTTCAGGTGGTACCCCGGGACTAAAAGGGATGATTTCAGAAGGGTTCTTGAGGTCGCCAGAACCGGATTGGGCCTTCCTTCCATCAGGCATGATCCGCTGGCTATTCAAACCCTTTTGGATCATTATCCTGGAGAATTAACTATCGAGCAGGCGCGAGAATGGGGAATTGTAGGATGCAATACCCCGGGATGCACTGTTGATTCTAAAGGACCTGTCAGGCGAGAGGCTTATTATGCGGACATTGAGAAGGCGCTGGAATTTGTGCTCTTTAATGGCAGAGACCCTGAGCCGGGCTTTGAGTGGGTTAAGTCGATAGAGACGGGAGACCCTGCTAAGTTTAAGGATTTTGAGGAGTTCTATCAGGCTTGGTTTAAGCAATATGAATGGGTGACGCTTTTTGAGCTTAAGTACCGGAACATGTTTATGGAGGAACTGGAAAAGACAAACCGGATGCCGTTTGTGAGCCTCTTGTATAAATCCTGTATGGAATCTGGCTTAGATGCCCTTAATGACCCTACCATAGCCAGGTTTAGCTTCCAGAGCATAGTTGGCTGGGTAGATTCAATAGATAGCCTTGCCGCTGTGAAATATTTGATTTACGACAAGAAGAAATATTCCATGGAGCAACTTTTGCAAGCATTGAAGGCTGACTGGAAGGGCTACGAGGATATGCGGGAGGATTTCAGAAATACTCCCAAGTTCGGGAATGATGATGACTATGCGGATGATATAATGGCGAGGGCAACCGACGATGTTTATGAGATGTGCAGGACAAAGACCAGGGATAGAAGCGGTTATCCGGTCTACCCCAATCAACTTCCTGTAAGCCGGATGTTTCAGGCCGCTCCCTTCGTAGGTGCTTTGCCCAACGGGAGGAAGCGCAATGATCAACTGTGTGATGGAGGAATTAACCCTCACGCCGATTTTGATAAAGCCGGGCCGTGGGGAAGGATGCGGTCAGCCCTAAAGGTTGATCAGGCCAAGTGCAGGGCGTACATCTACAATCAGCGGCTTGATTATGACTCGGTGGCAGGCGAGGCTGGTTTGGATAAATTTATGGATTATTGCTGGAGTAGTCTTGAGCAAGGTCAGACCCAGATGCAATTTAACTTTGTCTCGAGCGAAATATTGAAGGACGCCCAGAAGCACCCGGAGAAATATCCTTATCTTACGGTGAGGGTATCCGGTTACAACGCTTTCTTCACCGGGCTGCCCCCCTTCATGCAGGAAGCAGTGGTATCTCGGGTGGAGCAGAAGCTGTAGAGGGGAAAAGGGGTAGATCCCGGAAGGTATCTACCCCTTTTCCGCTTTTGTCATTAATTAAAGATAGAAAAGGTGATCTGATATGGTTGCGGGCACGACAGTCAAAGCCTATATCCACAAAGTAGATGAATATGCAGTTCATGATGGTCCAGGCGGGAGGGCTTTAGTCTTTTTAAAAGGGTGCCACCTGAGTTGTAAATGGTGTCAAAATCCCGAGTTAATAAAACCTGAGCCTGAGATTATGATCATACACGGGGATCGGTGCATCTTTTGTCACAAATGCGAAAAGGTATGTCCCGTTGACGCCGTCAGGCTGGAAAGAAGCGGGAGAATAGACAGGGAAAAATGCCTGGGTTCTAGTTGCAGCAAATGTGTGGAGGCCTGTCCCAAAGGGGTTTATGAGGTTGTCGGCTATAAAACCACTCCCGGGGAGCTTTATAAGCACGTGGCAAAGTATAAGATATTCTATAATTATTCAAGGAGAGGAGGTGTAACCCTTAGCGGGGGAGATCCTTTATTTCATCCTGAATTCTCTGCGGAGGCGCTTCGGCTCTGCCAGGAAGATCATATCCACACGGCGATCGAAACAGCTTTGTCTGCTCCTTATGAAACCCTATGGAAGGTAGCTGAATATTGTAATCTTATCCTCTGTGATATAAAACATATGGACAGTAAAAAGCATAAAGAGGGGGTTGGGGTGCCTAATGAGCTAATTCTTGACAACTTGAAAAAGCTCAATCGAGATTTTAAAGGTGATATCGTCGTGCGAATCCCGTTAATCCCAGGATTTAACGATGACGAGGAAAATATAGCTCGAACGGCTGAATTCCTTAACCCATTACCACAAATAAAAGGGATTGACCTATTACCCTTCAATGACCTCCCTGCAGCTAAATATGAGTCTCTTGGGAGGGATTGGGTTTACCAAGGCGCAAAAAGGCAACCCAGAGAATATCTGGAAAAGCTTAAAGGGATAGTTGACTCCTATAATGGAAGGTTCCAGTGCACAATAGGTGGATTATGGTAGTTAATTTCTGCAAGTATGCAGATTAAACCAGGCCGGGCCGGTTGCCGTATTACTGCGACAGGGGACGGTTCCTGAAGGGAGCAATCGGAAGTTTTGCGCGTGAAAAAGGCTCAACTGGCTTATGTCAGCAGCTTGTTGAGCCTTAATAATACCTATGCGCAAGAACTACACGCAAAATTTTTGATTGCTCCCTTCAGGAACCATCCCCAACGTCGCAAAATTAGAAATAAAACTATGAGTCACCTCATAGCCTCCAAGACTCGCCATGAATGGCTGGCTAGGCATTATTCAGTAGGGTTCCCACCCACTATATGACACGCCTTAGCTTGGCGCACTCAAGGGCTGACCCTGCGGGTTCCCCCGGGATTATTTATTTCTCTTTATAATAGCTGCCGCATCTTCTATGCTGTTGGCTGTGTAGATTTTGCCAATGATTTTGTCCAGCACTACAAAATTATTAATCGTCTTAACTTCTTCCTGAAGGCCAAGCGAGGCACCGGAAAATCTGGCATCCAGGTACTTGCAGATGGCATCATGAGCCATTTCCACCTTGCCTTCCGCCTTGCCTTCCGCCTTGCCCTCTTCCTTCGCACCGGTCACCATGGAGATCTCGTCTCTGGCGGCCTTCTCTCTCAATTCATACAGCCTGCGCTCTTTCTGGCTTTTAAAGAAGATTTGCTCAATGGTCATGGCTTTGCGGATTCCGGGGTTGGCCATAGCGATCTCCTCCATTTCTTCTCCTTCCAGGTTGTTGAAATACATCAACCATTCTTCCAGCGTATCATTGGGTCTGCGCTTGAGTTTCGTTATCTTTGGCAGCTCCAGGATATGGATCTCCAGGTCCTCGTTAAGCAGTTCTCCGGTTTCATCTTCTAGAAGTCGGAAGGTGCGGTGGTACTTGCTCTTATCCTTGAACCAACTGAATCCCAGTATGTTAATGGTAACGGTCTTTCTGAGATAGATAAAGTTCTCTCCGCTGGACAATTGCCCGTAGTACAGCCCGGCCCAGTAGAAGAGTGTCCGCTTGTCGATGTTGTACTGGTTGCTAATCTGGACTTCCACGTTGATCAGGGTGCCTGTTGCCGTCCTGGCCAGTATGTCCAGCCGGGCCGCTCTGTCCAGCAGGTATTTGGGATCCAGTTCCCTGTCCAGCAGTTCCACGAAGGTCAGCTCTTTGCCGGGCGCCGGCTTTAGTACGGCATTCAGAAAGCTAATCAGCGCTTCTTTGCCTTCTTCCGATCCCATGATTCTTTTGAAGGCATAATCGTTGGTGCGGTTAATGCTCTTTATTCCATTCAAGCCGACACCCCCTTTTTTGATATTATACCAGATTCCCTGCTTGACCGGTATCTTCTCATTTTCTTCTGCGACAGAGGACAGTATTCTTGTCGAAGAACAATAAGAGAGTCAAAAAACAACTGGTATATCTGTTCGTGCACTTTCAAGACTTATGGGGGTTAGTAAGGACATTATTTTTAGGGCCTGAATGCGACAGCCTAGAAGAACGAAATCGCTTTGCGATGGCTTTCATAATATAAAGTCTAGTGAAATTCCCTTACAAGCGTGTTAAAATGAACATATAGCAAGGAAAAGAGTGCTGATTGAAACCCCACTTATTCGACATGAATCTAAAAAGTCCTTCTTTTTAGAAAAATATTTTCCAGAGAGTACAGAAACGAATAATCCCCATAGCTGGGAGCAGAGCGACTTCATTCTTCTGGGTCAATCAAAAATTTTGCGCTTAGTGTATGCGCATAGTTGTTATCAGGGCTCAAACATGCAGTAAATATGCAGTGTTTGAGCCCTTTTTACGCGCAAAACTTCCGATTGGCCCCTTCAAGAACCGTCCCCGGTGTCGCAAACATCAGATGGAGCAGATCAAATTTCTTGCGCGTTAGTTTACCGTTTTGCCGGGAGGAAGCAATTGCCAGAAAATAAATTGCCGCCTGCTATAGCATGTGCTATATCCTGAGTTTTACAGCAAAAATGACTAAATAATACCCGTTAGCCTAGTGTTATCAAGGGCTAGCGGGTTTCGTTTTTTGTCATAAAGTTGTAGTGTATTTACGTTTATTTTTGTATTGCAAAATTTTTTTAATCTCGGACTGGGACATGATTTTTTTACTTAAGTCAAAATCAAAGGTAGACTCAAAAGATTTTATTACATCATCTCGATAATCAAACAGGTAATAGTTTTGTTCCAAATAGGAACATGAATAGCTAATCAAGGAGTATCGAATCTGTTTTACGGTATGTTTTTCCCCTAGCATCTGTTCAAGAACCCTCATGATTACGAGTGCCACAAAACATATCAGGAAATGTGCTTCTACGTGTTCATCTTTTTTTACATATACAGGTCTTGCCTTGAACTCGCTTTTGATTATTTTAAAGGATTCTTCGATTTCCCAAAGTCCCTTGTAAATAT
>LADN01000083.1 GCA_000961585.1 Peptococcaceae bacterium BRH_c4a
TCGACGCAAGGACGCGGCGTTGGAGGCGGTCGGCAGTCCGTTAGGCGACGAGCTTAGAGCCAGTTCAGCCGGAGGATAAGTAGATCGGACTCAAACCCCTCCACCGGCCACAGAGTGACCCAGGAGCGACCCCAGAAAAACTCTGGGCTTGCATAAAAATGCTTTGGTGCTTCAGCGCTTTAATGCTTTAATGCGTCATATACTTTCCTAAACGATAAAAAAACGCCCTGAAGGGCGCTTGGGAATCCAGAATCCAGAATGGTGACAGGCTGCCTCAAAAGCGACCCTCAAGCGACCCCACAGCGACATGCAGTGAGGGGGAGTGATTTAAGTCCGTGCGGAATGTACCGGAGGCTGCTACTGTCTCTTAACGACCGAGCCTACGGAATGCCGAGCCGGCTGCAGGACGCAGCCGGAAGCCGGAATCGACGCAAGGATGCGGCGTTGGAGGCGGTCGGCATTCCGTTGGCGACCGAGTTTAGAGACAGTTGCAGCAGGAGGTAATGCAGGCCGGACTTAAATCGCTCTGCCTACCCATTAGCGACAATGCAGCGACCCTCAAGCGACCCCGGAGCGACCCCGGAAAAACTATGGGCTTGCATAAAAATGCTTTGGTGCTTCAGTGCTTTAACGCTTTAATGCGTCATATACTTTCCTTAACGAAAAAAAACCGGATTCACCCGGTTTAAAAAAGTTTTTCCCTACTTTTCAGTTAGGCATTATTTACCTTACGACCGCCTCAAAATCATCTTGATTATAATAAATTACCCTGTGAACTTTTTGGACCTATTAAAAATAAACCCTGCCAGTAGCAGAGTTCATTTTCAAGTGGATACCACTTAGATTGCAACTTTTGATTTTTGGATTATCTCTTTTGCCCAATCATCTGGTTCATAATACATGACGAACACAGGATCATTAAATAATGTCTTGTAAAAAGACGAGTTATAAACAAGGTTTTGTGCGTTTTTGCGTCCAACATGAACTGCAACCAGTTCTATAACCTTATTTAGAAATTTCTTTTGATTATTATCTAATTTGCCCACCGTGTTCTCACCTCTCTTATACCAGATACTTTTAAGTACCCCAGGGCTATAGGTGTATTAAAAGAGATCTGATCTTGCCCTTCTTGGGGAGATATTAATTCAACCAGTTTCTCAAGAGATATTTTTCTGTTTTTGTATTTTTCAAATACAGGCCATAACTTATTTTTCCCGTCAGCTATGGGACCATACACGAAATCAAAATCATGGAAGAAGTCTTCTGCTCTACGATTATTATATACAAACTCCGCCCAAATTACATCCGGCACTTTAAAAATTTTCCCCGCAAGTTTTGCTAAATCTGAATTTATAATCCGTGCAACCAAAATTACTGGAACAACCTGTTCTTCAGAAGTTCTGTCAGTATTTTCATATCCTGCTTTACGAATGGCCCATTTTTCAGCCTCTATAAGATTGGAAGTCAGATAAAACCCTTTCCCAAAATCAGGGCGGCCCTTGTTTTTGTCTACAATAATACCTTCCATTAAAGAGGGTACATGGATCGATATGGTTCCATGATAATAAATATCAGGTAATTTTATCATTTTTTTATATCGCTTCTAATTAATACCATTATTCGCCAATTGTACACACATTATAACAGAAACGTAATTAACCGGATATAACATTTTAGAAACATCGCTAATACGTTGCAGCTTATTAATTTTTTTGTGGCATGATATTCTTACGGTATTACAGTATGAGGATGCTATAAGGAGCATAGAAGATGAAGAAAAACCATGAAATCCGGTTATCCAAAGGTGCAGTCAAAGACCTCAAAAAGATGGAACCGGCTTTAAGGGATTTTATATATAATAGATTCTATGAAATGCAGCAATTGGTTGAGTAGCCCGGGGAATGGGGCAAGCAAGCCCGTGCCGATAGATTTTTTTACTCGCCCTCGTACTCGTTCAAAGTAAAATGCAAGCGCAATCGCTGATTCCTGGCCAAAATTCTCCCTAAACTAGTCCTGGAACCTTACCAGCTGGCTTTTATTAAAACTCCATTCCGGAGTACTCAGCCTTTCTCCGAAATTCAGCGGATACCACGGGCTGATTTCTTCATTCCGGGGATTCTTTAAAATATGGATATCCTGGGCTGGCATGTAGCTCTGGGCCAGCATAAAGAGCTTCTCTCCGGTGTTCCGGTTTTCAGCCATATCGACCACAATCACGCAGTGGCCCGGGTTCTCGCCCTTTAAAAACACGTCCCCTATCCTCATATCCACCAGGGGGACATTTTTCATTTCCCCTGCCAAAGAGAGGGTTCCCGCATAGGCGAAGACCATGTCCAGGTATTGCCTGAAACTGCCGTAGTCACCGGAGGGGCCTGTTCTTTCGACCCAACAGGCGTTGTTTCCCTCCACCTCAATCCTGTTTCCACGCCTCCAGGTGGCATAATCGGCTTTAAATCCACTGGTGAAGTTGAAGTGGATCCTGTCATACAGCCCTTTTCCGTACAGGTATTCCGCCCTCAGTCTGATCACCGCATCGGCGCACTGCTGCAGGTCCCTGTCCCCCACATCCAGGTCAACCACCGCCTGGTAAACGTCTCCCGGTTTTACCGACCCGTTGTAGTATTTGACTTTCGACCCGGGCGGCTTTAGGGGCAAGTCCCGCAAATACTGCCCGAAGGACCCGTCTGCCGCCCCGGCCCTGGTGAAGCCGGTGGGAGGGCTTATTCTTTCCCGGATGGTTCTTCCCTTCCGGTTGATTAGTTGAGAGTTTTCCGGTGCTGCCGTAGCCGTAATTTCATCGCGGGTGTCCCGGCCGTCCCCGGTGATTGATATGGCCGGTCCCAGGAAGCGGGGTTTTGACCCGGCGGTTATCTGGAGAAATGCCTTGACCCGGGCCGGTATCTCCCGCAGGTGATATATTTCGGTCCCTGCGTAGACGTACCTGTCGGCGCTTATGCCGACGGCCTGCAGTCCCAGCCTGCGGGCAGTGTAAACAGCCCTGGGAAGGTGAAAGTCCTGGGTGACGATAACCGCCGAGTTGACCCGGAACACTTCCCTGGCCCGGTACATACTGTCATAGGTGGAAAACCCGGCGTGGTCCATAAAGATGTCCCGGGTTGGGACACCCCGGGCCTCGGCGTACTTTCTCATGCTGTTCACCTCATCGTAGGAGGATCTGCCGTGGTCGCCGGTCAGCAGTATTTTTTCCACCTTTCCCTGTATGTAAAGGTCAACGGCGGTGCTTACCCGGTCGGCCAGCATGTCGCACAACCGCCCGTCCGGATATACGTAGGCCCCCGGCACTATGGCTGTGTGGGCGCCGATAAACGAACCGGCCTGCACAATGTTTTTCCTCCCGGATGTGACGATCACAGCGTTGATTAGAAGTACTGCGGAAGACAGGAAGAGTGCGATAATCAAGGTAAATTTAACTGCCTTGCCCTTCCAGGAAAAAACCATTTTTACCCCCGGCTGCTTTCAGCAAAGTTTTTCAAATGCCCGCTCAAAGAACTGTTGAGCTCCAGAAATGCCGATGTTATTTTACAATCCTGTTATTTTCTCAAGAGCGGAAGTTAAAATAAATGATCTATCCCGGAATTAATTGAGTTCCTTTCGCTCGCCGGTGGCGATGTAGATTACTTCCTCCCCTATATTTGTGGCGTGGTCGGCGATTCTTTCCAGATAGCGGCCGACAAAAAGCGAATAGGCATATTGCGCTACCACATCAGGGTCTACTTTCATACGCTCAATAAGTTCTTTAAAGGCTTCGGAGAAAAGTTTATCGACTTCGTCATCCATCCGGCACATTGCTCCGGCTTTCTCTATATCGCCGTGCACATACGCATCCAGCCCGTCCTTGACCATTCTTTGCACAAAAAAGGCCATCTTTTGAATATATTCAAAGGGCTTAACATTTACCGGATAGACGCTTAACTCCATTGTGGCCCGCGCTATATCCACAGTGTAGTCGGCCATCCGTTCAAGGTTGACCAAAATCTTTATCCCGGTCATTATTATCCGCAAATCTTTTGCCATGGGCTGCTGAGTAGCCACCAGCTTAACGCATTTATCCTCGGTTTCTGAAAATAGCTGGTCAATCAAGTCGTCACCTGCGATTACCCTGGACGCAGCGGCGGTATCCGCTTTCAGCAAGGCCTGCACAGAATTGTTCACTGCCTGCTCGACAAGTCCGCCCATGCGTAAAATACCATTCTGAATTTCTTTAATAGCCTTATCGTAAACATTCCTTGAAACCATTCCCGGATTTCTCCCTCCTTAATTGTATTTCTTCAACCATCAACCAAATCGGCCGGTAATATAATCTTCCGTTCGTTTATCGTTGGGGTTGGTAAAAATATCTGTTGTTACTCCATATTCCACCAGTTCACCCATCAGGAAAAAAGCGGTTAAATCAGAAACCCGGGCGGCTTGCTGCATATTATGAGTGACAATGACAATGGTATACTCCTGTTTTAAGACCTGAATAAGTTCTTCAATTTTTAAGGTGGAAATGGGATCCAGGGCTGAACTGGGCTCATCCATCAAGACCACTTCCGGCTCCACAGCCAGCAATCGCGCGATGCAGAGACGCTGTTGCTGTCCGCCGGATAAACCCAGGGCCGACTTGTACAGCCTGTCCTTCACTTCATCCAACAGTGCTGCGCTATGCAGGCTTAATTCAACAATTTCGTCCAGCTGCTGTTTTTTCTTTATACCATGTATACGTGGCCCATAGGCAACATTATCATAAACCGACATGGGGAAAGGGTTGGGTTTTTGAAAAACCATTCCCACCCTTTTACGCAAATTAACCACATCTATCTTGGGATCATATATGTCCTGTCCGTCAAGACAAACGGCGCCCTCAACGCGCACTCCTTCAATAAGGTCATTCATCCTGTTTAAAGTCCGTAGAAAAGTTGATTTGCCGCAACCCGAAGGGCCAATCAAGGCTGTGATTTTATTGGCCTGAATATCCAAATTAGCATTTTTCAGGGCATGAAAGTCTTTATAATAGAGGTTTAAATCTTTAGCGAACACTTTAACCTTACTCAAAAATCGCTCCCCCTAACAAACCGATTTAAAATTCCGCATTCAATTTTCACTGACTTGAAGTCAGGCGGCGGTGGATATACCGGCCCGCCCAGCGGGCTGTGATGTTGAAAACCAAAACGGTTAATACCAAAAAAGCGGACGCTCCGTCCGCCACCTGACGGACATCTGGGATTAAGCCCTCCGAATTTACCTTCCAGATATGTACCGCCAGGGTCTCGGCCGGACGAAAAGGACTTAACGGCGAGGTGCTGCTCGTTATATCCAGGTTTTGAAAATTAAGGGCGGGACTGCTCATGCCGGCTGTATAGAGCAGTGCGGCAGCCTCTCCGAACACCCTGCCTGCGGCTATAATCCCCCCGGTAATCAATCCGGGCAGCGCAGAGGGCAATACAATTCTCCAGATTGTCTGCCAGTGACTGGCCCCCAGAGCAAGGCTGGCCTCCCGCATTTCATCGGACACATCTCTGATGGCCTCCTCCGAAATCCGCACCATGAAGGGAAGATTTATTACTGAGATAGCCAGCGCCCCGGCCATTAAAGAATATCCCCAACCGGTTTTGTTGACAAAAATCAGCAGACCGAACAGTCCAATCACTATTGACGGCAGTGAGGTCAGCGTCTCAATGGAGAGGCGGATGGCTTCAGTTATATTGTTGCGCCTGGCGTATTCGGCCAGGTAAATACCGGCCATTATGCCCACCGGGGTGGTTATCGCCATGGTTAAGAAAAGCAGGTAAAAGGAGTTGAAAATTTGCGGGCCGATCCCGCCTCCCGCCCTGATGGTTTCAGGCGGGGAGGTTAAAAAATGCCAGCTTATGGATTTAAAACCATGGAGAAAAATGTAGGCCAGTAAAAAAAACAAAATAAGCAGCACAGCTACTGCGCCGAACCAGAACATACCCGTGGCCAGGCGGTCTTTCAGACGGTTATTCAACGGATTGCCCCCCTTTTGCTTATCAGGCGGATGGTCAGGATAGAGAAGAATGATATCAGCAGCAGCATTAAGGCCATGGACCAGAGTGCGTTATTCCACAGTGAACCCATTACGGTATAGCCCATATCCATGGTTATGGCGCTGGTTAAGGTTATCGTCTGGTCCAGGATGGAGTCCGGGACTTTGCGGACATTGCCGATTACCATCTGGACCGCCAGGGCTTCACCAAAAGCCCGGGCCAGCCCCAGTACTATACCAGTGATCAAGCCTGGCCGGGCGGCCGGTATTAAGACCATCCTGATAGTCTGCCAGCGGGTGGCTCCCAGGGCGTATGACGCGTGTTTCCACTGTTCCGGCAGTGCCCGCAGGCTTTCGGTGGACACGCTGATGATGGTCGGGAGGATCATTACCGACAGCACCAAAAAGCCGGCCAGGACGCTGAAACCAAGGCCGCCAATAGAGTTTCGGATGAAGGGAACCAGTACGGACAGGCCAATGTAGCCGTAAACAACTGAGGGGATACCTGCCAGCAACTCAATGGTCGGCTGAATTATTTTCCGCCCCCAGCCGGGAGCAATTTCCGTTATAAAGACAGCCACTAAAATACTTAGCGGGGCGCTTATGCAGGCGGCAAGAAATGAGATAATTATAGAACCCGAAGTAAGGGGCAGCGAACCCACCAGGGGTTTAACCTGCTCAGAGGAGGGTTCGGGCGACCACCTGACGCCGAACAAAAACTCTTTTATGCTCACATCATTTACGAAAAAGGTGGCCAACCCTTTTGAACTGATAAAGTACAATATAGAGACCGTCAAAATGACAACCAGCCCGGCGCAGGCAAAGGACAGCCATTTGCTGAGTCGGTCAGTATATTTACGCATAATCCACCTCAATATATATAAATAAAAAATAAGGGCAGCCCGCCGCCGCCGACAAGACGGTTATTTTATTCCACTGATAAATTTTATAGCGGATGCGTTAAGAGAGGAGAATATAAATGTTATCTATATGTTATTGTTGTGTTAAATTTTCCGACAAGCACATTTCCAATACCTGCCAGTGCAATATGCGCCTTAAGGGTACTTTTCATTTTAACATTAATATCGCAAAACAATAACAATGTGACAACTAACTTTTAACATGACGGTCTTATAATTAGTTTTAGTACAGCTGTAGTGCTGAAAAATTATTTGTGGGAGGAAAAGAAATGGTTAAAAAGTCCAAATTGTTGTTGGCGGCAGGTTGTATCCTGGTTTTAACGGCAACTTTGCTGACAGGGTGCGGCGGACAGGCGCCAAAACAGACTGAACAAAAAGCGGCCGAACTTTCCGGAAATGTCACCGCCGTAGGATCAACAGCTTTGCAGCCCCTGGTGGAGGAGGCCTCCAAGCAGTTTATGGGTAAAAACCCCAAGCTTCAGATTAACGTACAGGGGGGCGGAAGCGGTACGGGACTTTCCCAGGTCGCCTCCGGAGCGGCCAATATCGGTAACTCAGACATTTTTGCCGAAGAAAAAAGCGGCATCGACGCCTCCAAACTGGTTGACACAAAGGTGTGCGTGGTGGGTATGACAGCCGTGGTCAATCCCAAAATAACCGTGGATAACCTTACTAAAAACCAATTGATAGACATATACACCGGAAAGGTGACCAACTGGAAGGAAGTGGGCGGCCCGGACCAGAAAATTGTGGTCATCAACCGCGCCAAGGGATCCGGCACCAGGGCCACTTTCAAGGCCTTTGCCCTGGACGGGAAAGATGAAACCGCCGGGGGAATGGAGATTGATTCTAACGGCCAGGTAAAGAAGACAGTGAGCGATACCCCTGGCGCCATTTCCTATCTGGCCCTGTCCTACGTGGACAACAGCGTAAAGGCTATCAAACTTAACGGTGTGGATCCAACCGCAGAAAACATCACCAACGGCAAATATCCGGTCTGGGCCTACGAACATATGTACACCCTGGGACAGCCCACCGGTAACGCCAAGGCATTTTTAGACTACATGCTTACCGATGAAGTGCAGAACACTCTGGTGCCCAAGCTGGGATACATACCGGCGACAAAAATGAAAGTAAACAGAGACGCCAAGGGCAACGTGACAAATAAATAAAACGACAGAAGCAATATAGCCTGCCAGGGGCAGCCTGATGGAAGTAGCGATCGCAGGCTGCCCCATTTTATATAAAGGTTTGCCAGTGGTGTTAGAGGGGGGTGTCTCTCATGACCACAATTCTGGTGGTGGATGACGAGTCAAATATTCTGGAGTTAATAAAATATAACCTGCAAAAAGAAAATTTTAAGATACTGTCCGCCTCAGACGGCGTAACGTGCCTGACAATGGCCAAGACTTACCTGCCGGATCTGATTATCCTGGACATAATGCTGCCCGGCAAGGATGGGTTCGAGGTCTGCCGCAGTCTTAAAGCAGATGTCAGGACAGCTCCCATACCGATAATTATGTTAAGCGCAAAGGATAACGAGATAGATAAGGTTCTGGGGCTTGAAATGGGGGCTTATGACTATATCACCAAGCCCTTCAGCCCCCGTGAGCTGGTAGCCAGGGTAAAGACCAACCTGCGCCGCCGTGAATATACAAAAGAACAGAGAGATGAAAGGGAAATACGGCTTAAAGGTCTTATCGTCAGGCCGGAAAGATATGAAGCCATACTGAACGGAACAAAGTTGGATTTAACCCCCAAGGAATTTGAAATACTTGTAATTCTGTCATCCAATCCCGGCCGGGTGTTTACCCGGGACATGCTCCTGGAAAAAATATGGGGGTTTAACGAGGCCAAGGAGACCAGGACAGTAGATGTGCATATAAGGTACCTCAGACAAAAAATTGAACGGGATCCGTCCAACCCTGAATATATTGAAACATTGCGGGGAATCGGATACAGGTTCAATGAAGACAGCATGCTTTAAATAAAATAACCGCCTTGCCGGCGGTGCCGTCTTGCAGACGGCGGAATCCAGAATTCAGAAGCCAGAATCCAGAATGGTGACAGGCAGCCTTAAAAGCGACCCTCAAGCGACCCCACAGCGATATGCAGTGAGGGGGAGTGGTTTGAGGCCGTGCGGAATGTGCCGGAGGATGCTGCTGTCTCTTGACGACCGAAATGAGAAATGAGAGCAGATATTATTTCGGCTCCTTACAGTCAGTAATCCGGCTATTTTAGCCCCTGCTGTACCGGTTGATGACAGAGGCCAGATCTTGGGCCTGGGCGGCTAAATTTTGGGCCATGGATGTGTTTTCCCCGGCTATTATGGTCAGGTCGTCTGCGCCGGCAGATACCTGACGGCTGCCCTGAGCCAGTTGCCGGAAAGCCGCGGACACTTCTTTCAGCCGTTCTGTAACGGCATCCACCTGCCCAACCGTTTCCTCCTGCGAGCTGATAACTTGGACCAATAGTTCTTCTCCCTGGCTGACCTGGGCCTTTGTATTGTTCATCTGATGGTTGGCTTTGGTCTGAAGTAACAGTATTTTTTGCAGTAAGGCGGCAATTCCTCTGGCCGATTCTGCAGAACCTTCTGCCAGTTTGAGCACCTCCCCGGCCACCACGGCGAAACCCCTGCCGTGCTCACCTGCCCGGGCAGCCTCAATGGCGGCGTTGAGCGCCAGAAGATTTGTCTGGCCGGCAATCCCGGCAATTGTTTCAATGATTTTACTGATTTGTCCGGCCTTCTGCTGCAATTCCGCCAGGGTCTCGGACGTTTGGCCTGCTATTTGGTGAATGGCCTTCATGCTGCCGGCGAAGTCCTCGACATTTCTCTTCATCTCCAGGGTATGCTGTCTTATATCTTCTTCCACCCTGGTTATCTCTTCCAGGGAGAAAGATGCCTCCTGCGTAGAGGTGGCCATTTTTTCAGCCGTCGAAGAAACCTGGAGCAGATTCTGGTTCTGGATCACGGCAGAAGACGCCAGTTGCTGGGATGAGGCGGCCAGCTGGGCAGAACCCCTGTTCACCTCGCCGATAATATTCAGAAACCCCAGACGGGCCTTTTCGGTGGCTTGGGCAAGAAGCCCTATTTCATCTCGTGAACTGATTGCCACCTGCCGGGAAAGGTCACCTTCCGCCACCAGGGATAAGGTTTCCGACAACGTCTCTATCGGCTGGGTAATGCTGCGGGTAAGCAGCCATGAGAGCCCGAAACCCAATATAACAACCAGGGGAATTATCAGCCAGATGATTCTATTAATGATTCCTATTTCTTTGGTGAGATCTGCTGCGTGAATGCTTACGGCTAAAATCCAGCCGTTATTTAGAGAACGGAAGGCGGTGAATCTTTCCACGGAATTCTCCTCACCCTCATTCTGCCAAACATAGCTGATCACGCCGTTCCTTCTGGCCAGCATTTCCTGGATAAAGTCCTCCTTGCCGGCATCCAGGCCGGGAGTTTGCGGGTGAACGACGATGAGGCCCCTCTCGTTGATAATATACGCATAACCCGACTTACCGCCGGGCTCAAAGTAATCTGCTTTAAACTCCCCAACTTCATCCAATATCCTCGAAGAAATACGCTTTTCAGCAATATTGCCGGTTTCTTTTTTGCCGGCGGCAGCTATTAAGGATGTCTCTAATTTGTCGTTTGGCATCCCCTGGATTTGAAGCAGCTCGTTAATTACTTGAAGTTTCTGATCAAGCATAAAAAGCAAATCTTCTTCCGCCTGAATGAACAATGCTTTTTGGGCTGCGTAATAGCTGGCTGCACCAAGTATAACCACAGGAATAAAGGCAAGCAAAAAGGTGGCGGTGAATATCCGGGAAAAAAGGCGGCGGTGAAAGGGTATGTTTGTCAGGCTCAAGAAATCTCCCCCCAATTATTCTGACTTGGATCAGGCACAGCAAAGCCATAGCGTTCATCTTCAAGGCATTATTATGGCAACCCCTTCGATGTACCCACCGGGCGGCGGCGCTGAAAATTATTCTTTCTCCTAATTAAGACATGCTTTTGTTAAACTGTATATTCGTATAAATTACTTTTGCGTTAAATTCCGGTGAAAAAAACTGCCCAATAGTAAGGATTTCCCTTTTCCAATTGGATGCGGGTTTAAATGAAAACCCCCCTACGAAAAGCAGGAGGATTTTAATAACGATGGTTCAAGCAAAGCCTTGTGCCATCTAACTGGGCGAATGCCGAGAGTCTATTATATTTATGGCGGGATCGGCTCAGGCGATCATCAGGGTAGGGTCCGGCCCGATTACACTGCGGGCAACTACTCTGAAATCTCTTTCCTTTCTTTCCCGCCTTTACCTCTCAACCACCCACTAAATAATAAGATTATATTTACAATAATATAAATGGCTAAAAAGGATAAGAGTGAGATAAGCCCGGAAGAAACATTATATGCCACATACAACACCCTTTTTGCAACAGTTAATAATTAACTTATCAATCCGATAAAACCGGACTCCTCCGGATCAGCCGCCGGTCGGGCTGCCGGCAGAAACGGTGGGCATCCTGACGGCGGATGTTGCCGGAAAGGCACACAAACTCCGGGCGTTTTCCAGGGCCTCCGGCAAAAACCTGTTGTAGCGCGGGCGCAGTTCCAGCAACACCACCCCGCTGTAGTCAACCAGCAGTTCAAACATTTCCCGCATGGGGATCTCACCCCAGCCGGGCGGCAGGTGCAGGTCGCCCCGGCCGGACGCCACCAGCTCATACTGCTTCTTTTCGTAGGAGGCGCAGGCCTTGCCGAAGTTATCGTGCAGGTGTATGTGCCGGATGAAGGGCCGTATATCCCGGACTGCCTGTAAAAAGTCAAAGCCGTAAAAACGGGCGGACAGGTAGGCGTGGCCTGCGTCCAGTGTGACGCCCACATTTTCCCGGTCCACTGTGCGCACCATGCGCAGCAGTTCGTCCAGGCGCTCGGCGTAACAGTAGGGACTCCCGTCCAGGTAGGGCCGGGCGTTCTCCAGGCAGAGGCGCACCCCGCAGGACGCCGCCACAGGGGACAGTTCCTGCAGAGCAAGGGCCTCCGCCTCCCACAGCCTCTCTTCGTCCTGCGGGGAAAGGGAGTGCCGGGGGAGGCCGAAGTGCTCCTCCGGCCGGTAGCGCCCGCTGTGGCAAACCAGTATTTCCGCGCCGATGGCTCCGGCAAACTGGATGCTGGAAGCCAGGAGGCGTTTTTCCGTGGCAGGGTCGGCCCGGCTCATTAAATTGAGCGGATTGGGGGCATGGACCGTATACTGGAGGTCAAACCCCGCCAGCATCCGGCACACTTCTTTTACCCTTTCAGGCAGCAGGGCGCCGTTAACCATCGCCCCAACCCCGTGCACCGAGATCTCTGCGTGGGTAAAGCCCAGAGCCTGAAACCGTCCCAAATCCTCCTTCAGCAGAGCCAGGTTTCCGTCCAGGCGGCCAGCGTCGGCGTTAATGCCTATTTTCACTTTCCGCCACCTCCTGCGCACTCTGCCCAAAATCCCTGGCCACACCGCCCGGGCCGCTCTTTTTCCCGGCGCTCCTGCCGGCCGTACTCCACCCGGTAAACCGGCCGCCCGCCCACAACAACGGCCACCACTGCCGGCAGCCCGCCGCAGTCCTGCACCACCACAAGGTCAGCCGCCTTGCCCGCCTCCAGGGAACCAAGTTCCCCCTCCAGTCCCGCCGCCCGGGCCGGATTTAGGGTGGCCATGTTCACCGCCGCCGGGAGATCGCCCAGTTCAGCGGCGACCTGGAATACCGCATGCAGTATGGCCGCCGGGTAGTAGTCTGAACAAAGGATGTCCGCCGCCCCGCTGCGGATGACATCAATCGCCCGGACGTTGTTGCTCTGGGAGCCGCCCCGCAGCACGTTGGGGGCGCCTACGCAGACGTGCATGCCCATATTCCCGGCTGCCAGGGCCGCCTCCACGATTACCGGAAACTCGCAGATGCGCACTCCCAGCTGGTAGTAACGGCGCACCTGCTCCGGGCTGTCGTCGTCATGGGAGGCCAGAGGCAAACCCCGCCGGGCTGCCAGAGCGGACAGCACCAGCAAATTTTCATCCCTCAACCCTTCCGGCAGCTTTTTGGCCGACAGGATCTCCTCAATGTTTTCCAGCCCCAGGTGATAGGTCTTTTGAAGATAGTTCCGGTAAGACTCCACGGTCTTGAACTGACCCTGCCCCGGGGTGTGGTCCATGAAGGAAAGGAGGTCCACCCTGTCCTCCTCAATCAGTCTGCGGATAGCAGGGACGGCCCGCACGCCGGCAATTTCGTAGCGCAGGTGGATCCGGTTCCGGATCAGCTGTGACTGTTTTGTATGATTGGTAATGGTCCGGATAATTTCAGCCGCCGTCTCGGTTGAACGCAGGCCAAGTTCGGCGTCGGCAAAGGAAAATGAGTGAAACATGGTGGTGATGCCGTGGCCTGCCGCCTTCTTTTCCAATTCCCGGTAGGCCAGCTCCGCCGGGAAGATGGCCCGGGGCCGGGGCTCGATTTCCCTTTCGATGGCGTCGCTGTGCAGGTCAATGAACCCGGGCAGGACGAAGCCGCCACAGGCGTCCAGCGCCCGGCCTGACAGGACGGGCCGCCCCGGGCCCCCCGACACATCCTCGATCCTCCCGTCCCGGATAATAATCCGGGCGTCTTCCACCACCCGGTCTGGAAGCACCGCCCGGCCGTTATATAGCACCAAATCACCGGCCACTGCTTTCACCCCGCTGCTCTGTCATAGATTTACCCCCATTCATGACAATTGACTGGTCCGCCACTTTGCGCATGGTTTCCAGGTCGTGGAAAACACCCACCATAGCGGTGCCCCCCCTCTTCAATTCCCGGAGCATCTCCACCACCGTGGCCCGGGCCCGCTGGTCCAGGGAGGCGGTGGGTTCATCCAGGAGCAGCAGGTGCGGGCGGGTAATCAGTGCCCGGGCAATGTTGACCCGCTGCTGCTCGCCCCCGCTGAAGGTGGCTGGGCAGGCGTCCCACAGTTCCTGCGGAATGCCCAGCCGCTGCAGGTATTCCCCGGCCAGGGCGCGGGCTTCTGCAAGCGGCCGGCCCTGCCGGAGCAGCCCTTCGGCCACGATGTCCACCGCCGCCACCCGGGGCATCACCCTCAGGAACTGGGAAACGTACCCTATTTCCCTGTCCCGCAGGCACAGCATCAGCCGGTCGGAAGCCGCCGCCAGGTCCACCTCCCCGCAAGCCGCCGAGCGGTACAGAATGTTGCCTCCGGAGGGAAGGTAGGTGCGATAGACGCACTTGATCACAGAGGTCTTCCCCGCCCCGCTGGGGCCGGTGACAGCAATGAACTCTCCTTTCCGCAAGCTGAAGCTGACACCCAGGCAGCCGGGAATTTCCCTGCCCCCCAGGGTGTGCAGTGTAAAGTATTTGATCAGGTTTTCAACCTGTAACAATAAAGACATACACGTCCTCCTATAACTGGGAGCTGACCAGCAACTGGGTATAGGGATGCTGGGGGTCCTCCAGAATCTGGTCGGTCAGGCCGGCCTCAACCACCCTGCCGTTTTTCATCACGGCGGTACGCCCGGCCAGCAGCCTGATTACACCCAGGTCGTGGGAGACTACCACTACCGCCGACTGCAATTCCCGCTGCAGGGAGCGGATCAGATCCAGCACCCTGGCCTGCACCGATACATCCAGGCCAGTGGTGACCTCGTCCAGCAGCAGTAAAGGAGGGTCGTTGGCCAGGGCCTTGGCGATCTGCACCCGCTGCTGCATCCCGCCGCTGAATTTGGCAGGCAGGTCGTCCAGGCGCTCCGGCGGGATCTCGGTGCGCCGCAGCAGTTCCCCGGCCTTTTCCCTGATCCTCCCCACGTGGCAGAAGCCGGCTGCCAGTAACTTTTCGGCGATGTTGCCGCCGCAGGTAAAATACATTTTCAATCCCAGGTGGGGGTTCTGGTAAACCATACCCATCAGGTGATTGCGGATGTGGCGCTTCTGCTGGGCGCCGGCCGTCAGGATATTGGCCCGCCCGTCTCCGTAGCCCGCCAGGTACGCCTCCCCCCCACTGGCTTCGTCGTCAAAGTAAAGGCAGCGGACCAAGGTGCTTTTACCCGAACCGCTCTCCCCAACCAGCCCCAGGATCTCCCCCCGGTGAATGGTCAGTGAAACCCCGGCGCAGGCCACTGTGGAGCCGCATTTGGGGCAAACGCTGGTGTTGTGGCGGGGGCCGGTGGACTCCAGGCAGGACGGGCAGGAAGGACCGTATATTTTCGAAAAGTTGCGCACTTCCAGCACAGTTTCGTCCCGGCTCCCGGTGACCGTATCCGGAATCCCTGCGGAAACGCAGCCTTTGCAAGCCCCTGAGGTGTCGTATCCGCTTAAGGACATCGTGTTTCCCCTTTCTTGCCGACCTCCAGCCGCCGGTCGCAAAATGCGGTGTCGGAGCAGAAAAAAATCTTCCGGTCGGTGGCGGTGTCGACCATTTCATTTAAAAAGGTGTCCGTACTGCCGCACCGGCAGCAGGCCTGACCGCCGAAGTCCTCCACCCGGAAGGGGTGATCCTGGAACTCCAGAGGGGTTACGGCGGTGTGGGGCGGCACCGCATAGATCCGCTTTTCCCGCCCCGCCCCGAAGAGAAACAGGTTCTCGGCCATGTTCAGCCTGGGCACATCCCAGCGGGGGATGGGCGAGGGGTCCATGATGTAGCGCCCGTTTACCAGCACCGGGTAGCGGAAACCAATGGTGACCTCTCCCCAGCGCACGATGTCTTCGTACAGGTAGACCCACATTGAGTGGTAGTCCATTTCAGAGTGCATTTCCCTGGTCCTGGACTCGCTGGCCTCCACTGCGCGCAGGGCATCCGGAAAGGGGACCTGCAGCACCAGTATTTGTTCCGCCCCCAGGGGCTCTTCGGGAATGCGGTGCCTGGTCTGAATGATGCTGGCCTCCCCCGTCTCGTAAGTGGTTCTGACCCCGGTGGTCTTAACCACCAGGTTGCGCAGGTTGACAGCGTTGACGCTGCCGTCGCAGCCCTGGTCGATGACCTTCAGCACATCCTCCGGCCCGATCAAGGCAAAGGTGAGCTGCAGCCCGCCGGTGCCCCAGCCCCGGGCAATGGGCAATTCCCGGGAACCGAAGGGGACCTGGTAGCCAGGAACGGCCACCGCCTTTAAAATCTTACGGCGGATTTCCCGCTTGGCGTTTTCGTCGATAAAGGCAAAATTATAAGAGCGCATCAAGCTTCCCCCTTCCTCTGCCGGTCCTGGGCCGCGCGCAATTGTTCCAGGTCGGCCTGGAAAGTGACGTAATGAGGCAATTTCCAGTGGGCGCTGAACCCAGAAGCCTCAATGCCGTCGGTATGGTAGAGGACGAATTCCTGGTCCCCGGCAGGGGATCCGGGCGCCGGGCTGCGCATGGCCCGGTCCAGAACAGCCATGGAAATGGCCTTGATCTCGTTATGGCCGAAGCACAGCCCGTAGCCCATGGTAAACCGGGGCATCCCGTCCTCCCCGGCGGCGAAGCGGGTGATCACCTCGGTCTCGGTGACCAGCACCCGCCCCACGTAGACCTCGCCTTCCATTTCCGGGTGCCGTATTTTCAGCGGCAGGTAGCCCACCCTGAGTTCGCCCAGGTTGGGGTGAACATTGCCGTACCCGCGCATGCTGCTGTAGGCTATGGCCATCAGCCCGCCGGTTTCCGCCCTGGCCATGGCCTGCAGCCTGGCCGTGCGGGGGGCGGGAAAGGTCACGGCATCCCTGGTAATATCAAAGATCTCCTCTTCCGGCTGAGTGCTTTCTTCATCCAGCAGCCCCTCGGCCCGCAGCAGATCCACCACCTTGGGGAAGGTTGCCGGTGCGGCCCGGCCGGACAGGTTAATATCTTTCAGGTATGAAGACAAAAATTGTTCCACATGCCCCCGGCTTTCCCCGGCCAGCTCAAAATCCAGCAGCCGCTGGGTGTAATCGCGGGTTGGCCCGAGTATCTGTCCCCCGGGAATATCTTTAAAGGACGCCGAAATCCGCCTTATTACCTCCATCTCCCCGGTATTAGCTACAACCGAGTAATACTGGCGCGGTTGACTAGAGCAGAAAGCCCGCAAAATAAAAGAGGCTTCCACCAAATCTCCCTCGGCCTGCTTGATTGCCAGGGCGGCGTAAAAAGGCGCGTAAAGCCCGGCCTCGCCCATCACTTTATCCACCGCCAACCTGAACTGGTCCTGGATCTGGCGTACCGCAACCGGATCCGAACCGCCCTTAACCCGGAAATACTTTACCAGTTCTTCAGCGGCGGCAATGGCCCCGGCGCCTCCCTTAACAGCTACGTAACCCATCAGGATTTCACCTTTCTTTCAATTTTAGTCGAGCGGGGCAGGCAGGCCAGGGCGCCGTCCCGCCCGATTAAAATGGCGTCGATCCCCAGAGGATATTCGCTGTTGGCCCGTTCCAGCATTTCCAGGTTGGCCGGGTCGATTCCGGCCACAGTCAGCCCGGCGGTCCCTCTGATCCCGGGCCCGCTCAAAACAAGCGCCGCAGGGGAATCGCCGGAAATGGTTTCCACTGTAAACAGCACCGTAGCGCCCCGCTCAGGAAAAAGAAGGGTCCCCCTCCTGGCGGCTTCCACTTCCGCATTAAACCTTTCCCCGGGAGCAATGATAAAATCGGCGTGTTCGACTCCAGCCGGCACAGCCCTGATGTTTAAAGCCAGATAGCGGGACCATGCCGCTTGATCTTCACCCAGCGCAGCGAATGTTACCTCCCCGTCCAGCAGGGTAACGGCCACCGCCGCAGTATAGCCGGAAATACCCGCCACCGGCTCCGGCAGCCGCCGGGGCAGCCGGTTGATTTTTCCCGGCCGGGCCATGGCGTCCAGCAGCAGCCGGAAGGTTTGCTGGCTTTCAAACACAATATCAAAGCCGGTCTCCCAGTCAGTCATATCAGCCCTCCATAACCTCAAAATTAACTCTGGTGCGGGCGATTGCCGCCATCTCCCGCACCTTTCCCTCCTCAATGGCCGCCGCCTCTTTTTTTAAAGCCGCCATGATTTTGGCGGCCAGAGGGTGGCCGCAGAGGAGGGCGGCCTCCAGCACCGCCCGGCACATGGCCTGGTCCGGCTCATCGCCCAGGGCAAATCCATAGCCGCGGCAGCCATGCAATTCCACAACCGCTTCTGCCATCAGCACATCGCCCAGGTTAAAGGGCTGCCCATCCACCGAGTCCCGCGCCTGCATCATCACCAGGCCGGGGCGGGACTCCCGGATTACCCTTATGTCCCCGGCTGCGATAATCTCCCGGGCAATATCGTTAAAAACCTGAAAATCTCCCTCGGCCATGATCTTTGTTCTTTCCGTCAAGTCCACCGGCTGAAAGCCCCCTTAAAAAATATTTATGCGCCACTTAGATTACCCGGGCCCGGAGCCGGGAAGAAAGATAGTCCACCAGGGTAACCGTAGCCAGGATCATCATCAGAATGGCGGCGGTATCGGGGTACTTGAAAAGCCTCATGCTGGTGATCAGCTCGAAACCGATTCCCCCGGCGCCCACCAGGCCAAGAACGGTGGCCTGCCGCACATTGTGCTCCAACCGGTATAGGTTGTAGGCGATAAACTCCGGCAGCACCTGGGGCACAACCCCAAAGGCGATTACCTGCAGCTTGTGGGCGCCGGTGGCCTCCAGGGCCTCCACCACCCCGGGGTCGATGTTCTCAATGGCTTCGGCGTAAAATTTCCCCAGCATGCCGGCCGAGTGAAAGGCCAGGGCCAGCACCCCCGGAAAGGGACCCAGCCCCACCGCAGTTACAAAAATCAGCGCGAAGACCATCTCCGATATAGACCGCAGCGCATTGAGGATAAAGCGCGCCGTGGCATACAGGGTGGGGTGGGGGGCGATATTCCGGGCCGCCAGGAGGCCCAGGGGAATGGCCAGCAGTACGGCTAGGGAGGTCCCCCATAGGGCGATCTGGACGGTCTCGACGGTGGGCCGGACCAAATCTTTCAGGATGGCAAGGTTGGGCGGAAGCATGCGGGAAAAGAAGTCCGCCATGTGCGGAAAGCCCTCTATCAGTTCCGGCAGGCTGAGGTTGGTTCCCCTGGCGCTCCACAGGTACACGGCCAGCACAAACCCGATGATCAGCGCCCGTTGCAGGTAAAGGAGCTTTTCCAGCCCCGACTGCCGCCTCCCATCCCGGTCTGTCGGCGGCAGGACGGGGCGTTTAAGCTCGGACATATTCCAACCTCCCGTAGGTCCCGTCGTAAACTTCCTGCTCTTTGGCGCCGCCGTAAATATTCTCTATGTCTTTTGGGGTGAGTTTAACGGCAGCCTTATCCACCACCACCGCCCCCTCGCGGACGCCCACCACCCGCCTGGCGTATTCCAGGGCCAGATCGACGTCGTGCAGGCTGGCGATTACAGTAATACCGTCCTGCTGGTTGATCTCCCGTAAAATATCCATCACCGTGCGGGCAGACTTGGGGTCCAAGCTGGCCACCGGCTCGTCGGCCAGAATAACCTGGGGCTGCTGGACCAGGGCGCGGGCTATGCCCACCCGCTGTTGCTGTCCGCCGCTCAATGTGTCGGCCCGCTGGTAGGCTTTTTCCCGCAGGCCCACCCTTTCCAGACAGGAAAGGGCGAACTGGACGTCGCGCTGCGGGAAAATATTGAAACAACTGCTCAATAGCGGGTTATAATACAGCCGTCCGCAGAGGACATTGTCCAGCACCCGCAAACGCCTGACCAGGTTGAACTGTTGAAAAATCATGCCGACACTTTTACGCTGCTCCCTTAAGGAAATATTCTTGACCCCTGCGCCCACCGGCACCCCGTTCAGTTCCACCCGGCCGGAAGTGGGCGCCACCAGGCCGTTAATACAGCGCAGGAGAGTGGACTTTCCCGCGCCGCTGGATCCCAGCATCAGCAGAAATTCGCCCGCCCGCACCTCCAGGCTGACTCCCCGCAGTGCCCTGACCCCGCCGGGAAAATCTTTGTTCAGGCCGGAAATTTTGATTACCGCGCCGATTTTCAACACCTCCTCTATTATTTAATGTAAGATTAATTAATTAATTATCACTTCATTTTGTTCAGATCCAGGTTCAGGATCTTGGCCGTCTCGCGGATAACGTCATATTCACTGTCCTTGGCCTCGACGTAATGGATTATATCGCCGTAACCGCCCAACGCAGCCGCGTCCTCCTTGTGCATCACCAGAAAGGCGTCTTTGAGCTTCTTCTTCAAGTCTTCCGGCAGGTCTTTCCGGTAGACGATGGGCGATCCGGGGATAGGGTCGGACTTGGCGAGGATGATGTTTTCATCGGCTGAAATGAGCTTCTGGCCGACCATCTTTTCATAGGTGATGTCGTTATCCGCCCCGGCCGGCACCTTCTTGTTTTTCACCGCCAGTTCCACCGCATCATGGCCGCCGGCGTAGATTACACTCTTAAAGTCCTTCTCCGGGTTGATGCCGGCTTTCTGCAGGATGACGCGGGGGAAGAGGTTCCCCGAGGTGGAAGCCGGATCCACGAAGGCAAAATCCTTGCCCTTCAGGTCGTTCAGGGTTTTGATCCCGCTGTCTTTGTGGACCACGATGGTGCTCTGGTAGGTCGACTTGCCGTTTTTGCGCACGCCCACGGCGAAACACTCGGCATTGGCCTTGTCGGCCGCCAGGATATAGGAAAAGGGGCCGAAAAAGGCCGCATCGATCTTGCCGGAGCGCATGGCTTCAATGATCCCGGTGTAGTCGGTGGCGACGAAATGTTCCACCTTCACGCCCAGCTTTTTCTCCAGATAGGCAATTGTCGGCCCAAACCGCTTCAGCATCTCTTCCTGATCCTCAGCCGGGATCAGGCCCAGGCGCAGCACTTTTACTTCCGGGGTCGCCCCGGCCTGCTCTTTTTTTGCCTGCCCGCAGCCCGCCAGCAGGCTCAGCGTCAGCGCCGCCACCGCAATTAGAAGGACCATCTTGCTTTTACCAGATATTGTTAACATTTTTTAATTTCCTCCTTTTGCTTTTAAAAATATTTTCCGCCGATTAACACTCAACATGCATGGAGAGTCTTTTGTTTCCCGGCTCTGCCGCATTGTTCCCGAAGTCCTCTTTTGCTTTGGCCGCTACATCTTCTCAACCTCCTTTCCACCCGGGCCATGCAGCCTGGCCTTGACATATTTATTTGTTTTCATCCTGAGGCGCCGCTGGCGGCGCGGGCAACTGCATCAGTCAAACCCCACGCTGATCTTGCTGCGGTCTCCCCGGAAGCGGGTGACACTGTACTGTATAACCGTCCCGTCCTCGCCGGTCATGGCGCTTTCCACCACCAGCAGCGGCTGGTTGCGGGAAATCTCCAGGGTGGCGGCGTCGTCCGGGCCGGGGAAGGTGGCCTGGAAGGTGGAATAGGTGCGGGTGGGACGTAAACCATAGTGCTTGTCAAGAAAGTCATAAAGAGAAGATATCTCGTCGATTTTGGCCAATAGCCCGGGCGTCAGGTGGGCTGGAAAGTAGTTGGTGGTGATGCAGAATGGCTCCTGGTTGATGAAGCGCAGCATCTCCAGCAGCACCACCCGGGCCCCGGTCTCCAGCCGCAGGTTCCCGGCCACCCGCTCCACAGCGGCGACTTCCATGCCGCACAGCACCCTGGCCCCGGGGATCAGGCCCACCTCCATGATGTTGTGGGTAAACCGCGTCCGCCGGGACACTTTGTAATCGATGAGTTCCGGCTTATTCCCGGCTACGAAAGTCCCCTTGCCCCGCTCGATATAGATCAGGCCGCAGCCTGCCAGTCCCATCATGGCCTGCCTCACCGTGTGGCGGTTAACATGGAAAATGGCGCACAGCTCCTTCTCCGACGGGAGCCGGTCCCCGGGTTTGTAAACCCCGTCTTCAACCTGCTTCCGGATATATTCCATCATCTGGCGATAGTACGATATCCCGCTGTTTTTATCAATCAATGCGCTTACCCCCCAGCCTGGCCATGCGGATGTCTATACAACCTGCCCCTAAAAAACAATACCCCGGCGCAAAATCACCGGGCTATTATTATGAACAGGTTTATTGTGACATGGCTTTGTTAAATTGCCATACCTTTTTAGGTAAAGTACAAATTAAATTACGGAAAGTTTGTGAAGCCAAATTTAATTTAAATATAATGGTGTCTTGACCTGATTACGCCCGGTATTTTACATTGATTTGTTAAGCTGATTTAAAATCAGTTTTATAAGGGAGGCATAGAAGCATGTTCAGGACAAAGCGTCTACTTATTGCCCTGGTCCTGGTGTTCACCATGCTGGCCGGTCTGCTGCCGGCCGGGGCAAACACCGGCGGCGCCAAAATCACCATCCTGCCCATCGACCGGGCCAAGTTCCTGGCCGGGCAGAAGTTTGACTTCCAGGCCGAGGCCACCGACCTGCCGGGAGCGGCCCAATACTGGGAGATTGAGGTAAACGGGCAGCCCATGGCCAGCTACTTCGGCAAGGCCGAGGAGACTTCCGGCGACGCTAAAACTGTGCGCTATACCTTGCGGGATGTGGCCTTTGAAAACGCCGGCCCGGTCACTGTAAACGTGCAGATAATCGGGGACGGTTGGGTCGAATCCCGGAGCGCATCCTATCAGGTGGTCAAGGCCCAGTCCCAGGCCAAACCGGCAAAGAACGTAATCCTTTTCGTCGGTGACGGCATGAGCCTGCCCATCCGCACCGCAGCCCGGGTGCTGTCCAAAGGAATGAGCGAGGGGAGATTCAACGGCCTTTTGGAAATGGACCAGATGGAGGAATTGGGCCTCATCACCACCTCCGGCATGGACTCCATCGTCACCGACTCGGCCAACAGCGCCTCGGCCTACGCCACGGGGCACAAGAGTGCGGTTAACGCCATGGGGGTCTATCCCAATTCCACCAAGGACCCCATGGACGATCCCAAGGTGGAAAACATCGTGGAACTGGCCAAGAGGTCCCGGGACATGGCCACGGGTCTGGTGACCACATCGGACGTCACCGACGCCACCCCGGCGGCAATGGTGGCTCACACCCGGCGGAGGGGCGAAATGAACGCCATTGCCGAACAGATGCTGGATCCGGTGCGCCGGCCGGACGTAATCCTGGGCGGCGGTTCAAACCATTTTCTGCCCAAGAGCACACCGGGTTCCAAGCGCAAGGACGACCGCAACCTGATCAGCGAGTTCGAGCAGGCCGGCTACGTCTTTGCCGGCGACAGGACCTCCCTGGCCCAGACGGGGACTCCGGACAAGCTGCTGGGACTCTTCCATTTAAGCAATATGAACACGTACATTGACCGGGAAGTGACCAAAAATCCCGCCGTGCTGAAATCCTTCAGCGACCAGCCCACTCTCTGGGAAATGACCGACAAGGCCATCCAGATACTGAGCAAGAACCCCAACGGCTTCTTCCTGATGGTGGAGGGCGCCTCCATAGACAAGCAGGCCCACCCCATGGACTGGGAGAGGTCGATATACGACGCCATAGAGCTGGATAAGGCGGTGGGTGTGGCCAAGCGTTTCGCAGCCAAAAACAACGACACACTGATCATCGTCACCGCAGATCACAGCCACGGCATGAGCATCACCGGCACCTACCACGAGCTGGACGGCAAAACCGGCCGGGAAGGGGTGCGGGTATACGCCGACGCCGGCTTCCCCACCTTTGAAGACAAGGATGACGACGGCTTTCCCGACAACCCGGCCCCCGACGTGACGCTGGCCGTGGGCTGGGCCAACCACCCGGACTACCAGGACGACTTCAAATTCAACCCGGCGCCCCTGGAGCCCGCCGTGGTGCTGGACGGCAAGGCCGTGCCCAACCAGGAAAGGGACCCCGGCGGAGCACTCCAGACGGGCAACCTGCCAATCCGGGTCAATAACGAAGTGCACACAGCTGAGGACGTGCCGGTGACGGCATCCGGCCCGGGGGCCGGTTACTTTAACGGCGTTCTGGACAATACCGAGCTGTTCTACGGAATGGTCAACGCACTGGGACTGAAACCTGGGAAATAGCAATGTTGAAAAGGACGCTGGCGGACCATTTTTGTCTGCGCCGGCGCCTTTTTGTTTTCTGCAGAGGAGATGATTTGTTTGCCCCGGTTGTCCGCAGTTTTTATTTTAATGATGGCTGTTTTAATAATCGCCGGCTGCTCCAGTCCCGCCTCCCCTCCCGAGACAAAGGGTGTGGCGGAATCCGAAGGATCAGGTGTTTCCGGCCCGGTTGGCCAACCATCTGTCCAGGGGACGGAAGAGCCCCGGCGGGCGGCTTCATCCGGGGAAACAAAACCCCAGGAAGCCGCTGCTGTTCCGGCGCCGTCGCAGGAGGAGAAAACACCCGCCAAAGCGCTGACATTGCCGCCAGATAAGCCTGATCCCGGCAGTTCAGGCCCGGTATCCCTGAAATTTTCAGAACTGTACAGCGGCGGCGGCGCCCGCGGGCTGGTTTTTTCCGACAAGCTCAAGGGGCTGGCCGGTCAGAAAGTGACCATGAGCGGCTTCATGGCGCCCCCCCTCAAACCGTCACTCCGCTTTTTCGTCCTGACCCGCCAGCCCATGTCCATCTGCCCTTTTTGTTCCACCGACGCCGAATGGCCGGCGGACATTGTGCTGGTTCTCCTGCCCGGAGGAAAGGAAATCAGTCCCACCCAACAGGCCGTCAGGGTAACGGGAGTTCTGCGGATCGGCAGCCAGACCGACCCTGAAACCGGCTTTGTCAGCCAGGTGCGCATCCGGGCGGACAAGGTCGATCATATCCGCTGAAGGGGGTCTAAAGATGATTCAGGTCAAAAACCTGGAAAAATGGTACCAGGGGCCAGGCGGGACCAGAGTTTTAGCATTATCTGCGCCCCTTCTCGATCTGGGAGCCGGTGAGGAAATGGCCCTGTCCGGCCCCAGCGGGTCCGGCAAGACAACGCTGCTGCATATTCTGGCCGGGCTGCTCCTGCCCGGCAGCGGCCAGGTGCGGGTGTGCGGACACGACCTCCGCCGGATGACGGAGGCGGCCCGGGACCGCTTCCGGAGCGCTTTCATAGGCTATGTCTTTCAGCGCTTCAATCTGCTGCCGGGACTGAGCGCCTTGGAAAACGTCATGGCGGCCATGGCCTTCGGCAACGCCGTGCCGCCCCTTGGGCGTACTCAGCGGGCTGCGGAATTGCTGGCCCTGGTGGGGCTGGAACACAGGCTGCGCCACCGGCCGGGGCAGCTTTCCAGCGGGGAACAGCAGCGGGTGGCCGTGGCCAGATCCCTGGCCAACCGCCCGTCACTGGTTCTGGCGGACGAACCCACCGCCAGCCTGGATACAGTCAACTCCAGGCTGGTGTTGAAACTACTGCGGGAACTCTGCCACCAGCACGGGTCCGCACTGCTGGTGGCCAGCCACGACCCGCTGGTGCTGGACCTTTTTCCCCGGCAGCATCAGCTGCGGCAACCTGATGACGGAGTAAGGAGGGATGACCTTGCTGCTGCGCATGGCCTGGCGTAACCTTTTGGCCCGGCCCCTCCAGCACAGCCTGACAGCCCTGGCGGTGGCCCTGGGTGTGGCCCTGGCCATGGCGGTGCTGCTGCTGGCGGGCGCCTTCAGGGACGGGATCACCCGGGCTGCGGAACCCTTCGACATGATCGTGGGGGCCAAGGGAAGCCCGAACCAGCTGGTGCTGAACACCATCTTCCTGCAGGACGCACCCATCGGCAATATTTCGTGGGACCTGTACCGCCGCCTGGAGGCCGACCCCCGGGTGGCTGCGGCGGTGCCCCTGGGCCTGGGGGACAACTACCGGGGCTACCGGCTGGTGGGCGCCTCGGCTGGCATTTTTGATCTGCGATCCCGCCCCGGGGCGCAGCCGTACCTACTGATCGGCCAGGGGAAAATATTCAGGGAGGACTTCGAAGCGGTAATCGGAGCGGCGGTGGCCCGGAAGCTGAACCTTAAGGTGGGGGACACCTTCACCACGACCCACGGCCTGGCCGGGGAGGGCCTGGAAGAGGAAGAACATGCGGACCGGCCCTACCGGGTGGTGGGAATCCTGAGTCCGGCTTATGGCCCATATGATCAGGGTATCTTCACCACCCTGGAGAGCCTCTGGGAAGCGCATGACATCAAGGAATATGGCGACGGCGGTGAAAGCCGCCGGGAAAAAGGAGTGACGGCGGTGCTGGTGAAACCCCGGTCGTGGGTAGGGCTGATGCAGCTCTACCGGGAGATCAACGCCGGTAAAGAAGCCCAGGGGGCATTTCCGGGCCAGGTGCTGGCAGGGCTGTTTGACCTGCTGGGTCAGACCAGGCGGGTGCTGGAAGTGATCAGTGGTGTGGTTATGGCCATGGCGGCGGCCACGGTGGCGGTATCCCTTTACTGGGCGGGGGTTGCCCGCCGGAGGGAGACGGCTATCCTGCGCGCCCTGGGCGCCAGCCGCCGGTCGGTGCTGATCCTGACCATGCTGGAGGCGCTTCTGGTGACCGGGGCCGGTGCGGCCGCCGGGATTCTGCTGGGCCACGGGGTATCCCTGGGAATAGGTCTCTGGCTGCGGGAGCAGTATGCCTTGAGTTCCCTGCCCGGCTTCTATCCTGGGGAGTTTTTTATCCTGGCGCTGGTTCTGATCCTTGGACTGCTGGCCTCGCTGATGCCGGCCGTTGCCGCCTACCGGTCCGAAGTAGCCCCACACCTGGAGGAATAATTCTTTTTCACTTTATCTTTTTGGCACACTGATAAGCCGCTGCAAGAGCGCCGGGCACACCGCCGATCTGCATCGCCCAACAGGAGCCGATATAAAGGTTTTTCACCGGTGTGTCTATATTCACGCTCATGGTGTTTTTATAGAACTTCTTCTTAGGATTCCAGCTCCACGCAGAGCTTGCTCCATCGGTATTATGAGTGAATCTTTCATAAGTTAGCGGAGTTGCGGCGTCTTTATATTCAATACATTCCTTCAAGCCGGGAACCAGCCTGGATGCGCTGTCTATCATGGCATTCATTGCTTTCTCCTTCAATTGTCCATATACTTTTTTGTCTCCGCCGCCCCAGTTTTTCATCCACCGGTAAGGCACCATGGTCTGAAGCATCAATGAGGATTTCCCTTCAGGAGCATGTTTGGGGTTTACCATTGACGGTGAATAAAGTGAAACAGATGTCTTGCTGAAAAAATCTCCGTCTTCGGAATTGTAAATGTCATAACCGG
>LADN01000050.1 GCA_000961585.1 Peptococcaceae bacterium BRH_c4a
TACTGCTGCTGTTGGCAGCCATGCCCGCCATTGCCGCCACCTACACCTACGACAACCTCAACCGTCTGATTTCGTCCACATATGACAACGGCCAGAAGATAACCTACACCTACGACGCAGGAGGCAATATGCTGACCGCCGGTGCAACATCGGTGGCCTATCACGTTTATGGGGACGTGCTGCTGAACGGTGCGGGCAAGTCCGGGACTATTGTTAGTATAGCCGGGGGAGAAATAGATTTTACAGGCAATTACGGCGTAACTAAAGACACAGTGCACGGGAAGGTCTACGTAGGCGACTCAGCCGCCGGGCCGGATCGGGTCAGCTATTACTTCGACGTGCCGTACGGGACTTACACCATTACAGCGTCAAGCGCCGGTCAGAAGGCCACCGCTTTGGTTTCAACTGACTCCACCGTCCTTCAGAAGCTGGATTACGGTTCATACTACATACAGGGAGTGGCTGAAATAAGCCTTTCCCCGGCGGCAACCCTGACCGGCATAACGCTGGATTCCACGTCCTACGGCCTAGCCGTGGGTGAAAACAGAAACACAGTGGTTGCGGCGGTCTATTCGGATGGAAAGAACATTGATGTAACCGGTTTGGCAGCGTACCAGTCAACCAACCCGGCAGTGGCCACGGTCAGCCCGTCCGGGGTTATCACCGGACTAAGCCCCGGGATGGCGGAGATTACCGCCACCTATGGAGGAAAGACCGCCGCAGCCATGGTTACAGTGACTGCGTCCACAGTGCCGGTAACCGGGTTAACCCTGGATAAGACCGCCTTAAGCATCACCGCAGGGGGGCCTTCCGCCACCCTGACGGCCACGGTTTTACCGGATAACGCCACCAACAAGAGCGTAACATGGATTTCCTCAAACCCGGCGGCGGCGTCGGTGACTGCTAACGGGAACACAGCCGCCATCACCCCGCTGGCCGCAGGAAACACCACCGTCACCGCCAGCGCCGCAGACGGAGGCTATACCGCCGTATGCGACGTCACAGTCAACTCCCGCTATATCTTCAGCGGAGTGTTAAAGCCCATCAGAGAGGACGGGACCAGCGTATTCCGGCTGGGAAGGTCCATACCGGTTAAATTCCGCCTAAAAGACACCAATGAAAACTTTGTTCCCAACGCCACCGCCAAATTATACCTGTCCAGGATGGAAAACGGGGTTCCAGGGAACGAGATGGAAGCAACGCCTTCCGGCAAAGCCAATAAAGGCAATCTCTTCAGAAATGCGAAGAAAAGCCATAAAAACATTTTCAACCTCAAGACAAAGGATCTGACCGCCGGAACCTGGCGGCTGAGGATACTGCTGGACGACGGGGCATCCCATTACGTCACCATAAAACTGAAAGAACACGAAAAACATCAGGATAAAAACAAGGATCTGCAGGAAGAGGATCTAATGGACGAGGATGAGGATAAGGATAAGGACGAAGAGGATGACTAAAGGAAAGTGATTCCCTTGCCCGGCTCTTTTCAAGAGCCGGGCATATCATTTCCAAATAATAGCCTGTTAATTGACCCAAAGATCCCATGAGCGGGATCACAGCCCGCACTTCGGCCTCGGGCAGCACCGTTAAGGCCGCCAACGGACTGCCGACCGTTTCGGAGGTCGGAGGCCAGAGGTTAGAGGTTGGAAAATTTGTAGGAAATGACCTCAGAGCCATTTCTAGCTTAATCCAACTTCCAACATCTAACCTCCAAATTCGTAGGCTCGGTCGTTAAGAGACAGTAGCAGCCTCCGGTACATTCCGCACGGACTTAAATCACTCCCCCTCACTGCATGTCGCTGTGGAGTCTCTTGAGGGTCGCTTTTAAGGCAGCCTGTCACTATTCTGGCTCCTGGCTTCTGAATTCCGCCGTCTGCAAGACGGCAACGCCCGTCAGGGCGTTTTTCATCGCTGACTACTTTATTTTTCTAGCTTTCTCATACTCACCCGGTGTATTTATATTAAGCAGGCATTTTCCCAGATCCGGCATTTCATCAACATCCACAGACACTGTTTTCCACCTTACCAGGGATAACGAGGCCGTAACCTTGTATACCCCCTTTTCTATGGAGGCTTCAGCCGCCCGCACGTAGCCCTTGCCGTACAGAGAAAAAAGAGGTTCATAAAATTTCCCGGTCTTCAGAATCACCGCCTCATAGCTGTCTTCCGCCTGGTCAATAATTTTCCTCATCAGTTTTTCATCTACAAAAGGCATGTCGCAGGCTATGATGAAGCTGTACTGATTTCGTGCCGCCGATAGACCGGCGTGAATTCCGGAAAGGGGGCCGCATCCGGGATAGATGTCCGGGACTGACCGGTAGCCCGTCTTATTCAGTGTTCCGGAACTGTCACCCGCTATTATTATTTCAGAACACACCCCGGACATTATGGCGGCCACCCTTTCGATAAGTGTCAGGCCGTCAATTTCAAGCAGAGCCTTGTTCTTTCCCATTCGGCTGCTTTTTCCCCCAGCCAGTATTATGCCGGAAATTTTCATGCTATACATCCTTTTATTTTGAGATGCCGTCTTGTGATATTATAATAAAATGGTCCGGAAAATAAAAGGGGAGTGTTGATAAATGAAATCCGTTCCAGTTGTATCTGTGGTGGGGGAGTCCGGTGCGGGAAAAACCACTTTTTTAGAAAAACTTATTGCCGAGATGAAAGTCAGAAATCTGCGGATAGGTGTAATAAAGCACCACGTTCACGATATTGAAATAGACAGGCCTGGAAAGGACACCTGGCGGCATTCCAGGGCCGGGGCCGATGCCGTGGTCATTTCCACCCCCGGAAAGGTGGCCCTTTTCAGAAGGGTGGAAGGGGAAATGGAGTTGGACCACCTGGCAGGCATTCTGGGGGATGTGGATATTATCCTCACCGAGGGGTACAAAAGGGGTAGCAAACCAAAGATTGAGGTTAACCGTATGATCCACTCAAATAAACTCATTTCTGATCGGGCGGATCTTATTGCCATAGTCAGCGACACCGGCTGGGATGTGGGTGTTCCCGTCTTTGGGCTGGAAGAGGCAGGCCGGGTTGCGGACTTTCTGGAGTCCCGGTATAACCTGAAAAAGCCATGAGCCAGTTTGGACGGACCAATTGTATTATGAAAATTTACAAAAAATGAAGGTATATTCATATTTCATGTGGAATAAATAATCCAGTTTCATGTGACAGAAAGTACGCATATTTTAAATTTTTACAAAGTACTGAGTTGCTATGAATGATTAATCAATCAAAATCAATAAGGGGGTTGTCGACCATGACAGCGGTAGATGAAAGGTACTGGCTAAAGAAATATCCCGAGGGGGTCCGTCCAGCACTGGATTATCCGGATGTGACCATGCCGGATCTTCTGGAAAAGGCCGCCGGGCAGATGCCTGATCGTACGGCCATAGCGTTTTCAGGAATTGAGCTTTCCTATCAGACGGTACTGGGAATGGTTTATAAAGCCGCCACATTCCTTAATGACCTGGGAGTTAAAAAGGGCGACCGGGTGGCGCTGATGACTCCCAACTGCCCCCAGTACATAGTGGCCTTTTTTGCAATTCAAAAAATAGGGGCGGTGGTGGTCCAGGTCAACCCCATGTACGTGGAAAGGGAATTGGATCATATACTGAACGACTCGGGGGCAAAGGTTATGATCGCCTACGACCAGTTCTACCCCCGTATAAAAAATGTCAGAGAGGTCACCCCCCTGGAGAAGGTTTTGCTTTTCAGCCTTGGACCGGCACTGGATGTGGCTGGGGAAGATGTGCTGAAGGTGGAGAGCCTTCTGGCCTCCACACCTGCCCATCCTCCCACTGTCAGCATAGACGCCTGCAATGACCTGGCCGTTTTACAGTACACCGGCGGCACCACCGGGGTCTCCAAGGGCGCCATGCTCACACACCGGAATATTGTTACCAACGCCCTGCAGGTGACCGAGTGGTTCAAGGGCTGCCAATACGGGGAAGAAAAGGTTCTCTGTGTGCTGCCTTTCTTTCATGCGTACGGAATGACCACCTGCATCAACTTTGGCATTGCCAACGCCGCCACCCTGATAGTTTTGCCCAGGTTTGACCTGGAAGGCGTGATGCAGGCCATAGATAAATACCAGCCCACTCTTTTCCCGGGTGTGCCCACCATGTACATAGGCGTGGTCAACTACCCGGATATAGACAGGATTAACGTTAAATCAATAAAATACTGCATCAGCGGTTCTGCCCCGCTCCCGGTGGAGGTGGCCCAGAGGTTTGAGGAGCTGACCGGAGGATGTCTGGTGGAAGGCTTCGGCCTTTCTGAAACCTCACCGGTATCCCACTGCAACCCCATGATAGGGGTTAGAAAGGTGGGAAGCATTGGGCTGCCTGTTTCCGATACGCTGTGTAAAATAGTGGATCTGGAGACCGGGGAAAAAACACTTTTGCCTGGTGAGGTGGGAGAGCTATGCATCTCCGGACCCCAGGTTATGAAGGGCTACTGGAACATGCCCGAGGAAACCGGCAAAACTCTTAAGGACGGATGGATATACACCGGAGACATTGCCAGGATGGACGAGGACGGCTATTTCTTCATTGTGGACCGCAAAAAGGATATGATTATTGCCGGTGGCTTCAACGTCTACCCGCGGGATGTTGAGGAGGTTCTGTTCGAACATCCCAAGGTGTTGGAGGCCGTGGTGGCCGGGGTTCCCGACGCTTACCGCGGGGAAACGGTGAAGGCCTTTGTGGTTCTCAAAGAGGGTGAGCAGGCCACCGAGGAAGAGATTATCAGCTACTGCAAGAACAAGCTGGCCGCCTACAAGGTTCCCAGGGCGGTGGAGTTCCGGAAGGAACTTCCCAAGACTGCGGTGGGCAAGGTGCTCAGAAGGTTCCTGCGGGACGAGGAGATCAAGAAGCAGAAGGGTTGATATTTTTTCCGCAAAACCTGTCGCAAGCTTTTCTGCGACAGGTTGATGACAAACCCGTGTAAATTATAAATAAACAACTTCTATAACTTGTCAACAAAAAATCGCAGGTTTTTGCCTGCGATTTTTTCTCCTTGCGCCGGTGCGGGTGCGGGAGGCTTCACTTGGGGAATGATAAAACCGTTCACCGGAAAGATAACTGTTTGCTGTTCGAAAAGGATATTGGTTTTTTCTGGCGAAGGAAATAAATGCATAGGGTGTGCCGAAATGAAAATAATGTTATAAAACCCATTTTATAAGGAGGAATATGCATGTCGGTTACGGTGGACGAAAAAATTATCCAGGCGGTTTTAAAGTCGGTAAAAGATGGCAGGCTTTCCTGCACGGTGGCCAGAAAGCTGGCCGGGGACCTCGGGGTGACGCCCGGGGAAATAGGTGAGGCCTGTAATCAGTTGAAAATTAAAATACACTCCTGTGAGCTGGGATGTTTTAAATGAAAGGTATTGGTGTGTCTTGGAGCTGTTTAAAGCCCTTACAGTGCTTGAATCCTGCCGTGAGATAGCCCGGCACATGATTATTCCAAGGAGGAGCAAAACCGTGCCCCTTAGAGATTCGTTGGGGTACAGGCTTTTTGAAGATACCTTGTCGGCAGACGATGTGCCCGGTTTTAACCGTTCCACCATGGATGGATTTGCCGTCAGGGCCAGGGATACCTTCGGCGCATCTGAAAGTCTTCCCGCATACCTGGACATAGCCGGCGAGGTGTTTATGGGAAAGGATGTCTTTGGGGCTGCCGGACCTGGAAAGGCGTGGCGCATTCCCACCGGGGGCATGCTGCCTCAGGGGTGTGACGCCGTGGTTATGGTGGAGTATACAGAGGAACTGGACCAGAGAACCATAGGTGTCACTAGGCCGGTGGCGCCGGGGGAGAATATTGTCCGGCGGGGTGAGGATATTTCAACAGGTGAGCTGACAGTAGCCCGGGGAAGGGTTATCCGCCCCCAGGAGATGGGTGCCCTGGCGGCGGCCGGAATAACTTCCGTGAAGGTTGAAGATCCCTTGAGTATTGCCATAATTTCCACCGGCGATGAGGTGGTGGATGCTGAAAAAACACCGGGCCCGGGGCAGGTCAGAGATATTAACAGCTACAGCCTGTTCGGTATGGCCGCCCGGGTCGGGGCCGCACCCCGGTTATGCGGAATAATAGGTGACGACTACCGCCGGCTAAAGGAAGCAATGGAGTCGGTAATAACTGAATCCGACGTTATAATACTATCCGGAGGCAGCTCGGTGGGCACCAGGGATGTTTCGGCCAGAGTGATAGAGTCCTTGGGTAATCCCGGGATCCTTTTTCACGGCATATCGGTAAAACCGGGAAAGCCCACCATCGGCGCAGTGGTGGCCGGGAAGCCTGTATTCGGACTTCCCGGCCACCCGGTATCGGCCATGGTGGTATTTATTCTCATGGTGGAACCACTGATCAGGCTGGGCAGGTATCCCGACAGTGAGGATGAATTCCTGAAGGATTTTCCGGTTACCGCTGCAATTACCCGTAATTTACGATCAGCGGCCGGGCGGGAGGATTTCGTAAGGGTGTCCTTGCGCCATCAGGACGGGAAGGTATTGGCCGATCCCGTTCTGGGCAAGTCGGGGCTCATAGCCACCATGGCAAATGCCGACGGTTTGGCCAGAATCCCCCATTCCCTGGAAGGAATAGAGGCTGGGGATATGGTAAGGATAAAACTAATATAATACTGAGGTGTTAGCAGTGAAAAGGGATATTTACCTGTCTGACCGCCCACTGGAAGAGTCTTTGCAGGGTTATATGGAAATGTTGAGATCCCAGGGCGCCCTTAGGCCCGGGAGATCGGAAAAAATACCGGTGGAGAAAGCGGCGGGCAGGGTGACCTCGGCTCCTGTTTTTGCCGCCAATTCTTCCCCCCACTACCATGCCAGCGCCATGGACGGTATTGCCGTCCGGTCGGCGGATACCTTCGGGGCTTCTGAAAAAACACCAAAAACTATCCGCCTGGGTGAGACGGCCATGGTGGTGGATACCGGCGATCCACTGCCGGAGGGCTGTGATTCTGTAATTATGATTGAGGATGTTCATTTCACCGCTGAAGATGTCTTCGAGATAATCTCGGCCGCGGCTCCCTGGCAGCATGTAAGGGTGATAGGCGAGGATATAGTGGCCACGGAGATGATTGTTCCGGCCAATCATCGTATCCGCCCCATTGATATAGGCGGTCTGCTGGCCGGAGGGATAACCGAGATTTATGTTCACCCCAGCCCCAGGGTGGCTCTTTTACCCACCGGTACCGAGCTGGTGCAGCCGGGATCGGAATTGAGGCCCGGAGATATTATTGAATACAACACCCGTGTGTTTGCCTCCCTGGTGGAAGAGTGGGGCGGCCGGCCGGTAAGGTTTGATATAGCGGTCGATAAGTATGATTTATTAAAGGACCTGATCGGGAAGGCCGTTGAACAAAATGACATTGTTCTGGTAAACGCCGGGTCTTCAGCCGGGAGGGAAGATTTTACCGCTGAGATAATTGGCGAACTGGGCTCCGTTCACACCCACGGGGTGGCCATAAAGCCGGGGAAACCTGTGATACTGGGAATCATCGCCGGCAAGCCGGTGGTGGGAGTGCCGGGATATCCGGTATCGGCGGTATTGTGCATGGAGCTGTTTGTACGCCCGATTATTTACGGTATGCTGGGATCAGTGGCTCCTTCCCGCCCGCACATGGATGCCCTGGCGTCCAGAAAAATTGTTTCATCCCTGGGAGTGGAGGAGTTTGTAAGGGTAAAGCTGGGACAGGTGGGCCAAAAGGTTATCGCCACCCCTATTTCCAGGGGGGCCGGGGTAATCATGTCATTAATCAGGGCAGACGGTATTTTAAGGGTTCCCCGGCTGTCAGAGGGGTTTAATGCCGGACAGACAGTTTCTGTTGAACTCCTGCGGCCCCTGGAAGAGGTAAAAGAAACCGCGGTTGTCATAGGAAGCCATGACATTGCCCTGGATGTTCTGGCCAATTTCCTCAGGGTGGCCTACCCTGGGGCCAGCCTTTCCTCGGCCCATGTGGGCAGCCTGGGGGGCCTGAACGCCCTTAAAAGGGGCGAGGCCCACTGTGCCGGGACTCACCTTCTGGATGAGGAAACCGGGGACTACAATGTATCCTATATAAAGAGGCTGCTTCCGGACAGGAAAATGGTTTTGGTCAATCTTGTTTACCGTGATCAGGGTTTAATGGTGGCCCGGGGGAATCCCTGGGGCATCAAGGGAGTACAGGATCTGGCAGGGGAGGGCGTCAGCTACATAAACCGCCAGCGGGGCGCCGGCACAAGGGTTCTCCTGGATTATAAACTGAAGGAGCTGGGGGTTGACCCTGAAAAAATACAGGGCTATGAGAGAGAAGAATACACCCACATGTCAGTGGCGGCTGCCGTTGCCGGCGGATCTGCGGATGCCGGAATGGGTATCAGGGCTGCTGCCGGATCACTGGGGCTGGACTTTATAAGTGTGGCCGAGGAGCGCTACGATCTGTGCATACCTGCTGAATACATGGAAACACCGTATATAGCCAGAATACTGGAGGTAATGAAAACCGGGGAATTCAAAGCAGCAGTAAAAAAACTGGGGGGGTATGATCTCAGGGACTGCGGGAAGATAATGTGGGAGTGATATTACCGGGAGTGAAGTTAGGGAGGAATCCAGAATCCAGAATAAACTTTGCATGTAGGTTTTTCTTCTGACTCCTGTATTCTGAATTCTGACCGATAAAAATGGCTTTTAAGTCACCACCCTTTCCGGGTGGGTGTAGAGGTTTAATCTGTTGCCCCGGGCGAAGCCGGCTATGGTTACGCCCAGTTCATCGGCCATTTGCAGGGCCAGGTCGGTGGGGGCCGATCTGGATATGATCACCGGAATGCCCATGCGGGCCACTTTGATCAGTATTTCCGAGGATACCCGGCCGCTAATTACAATGACTTTGTCGGAAAGGGATATTCTGCGCAGAAAGCAGTGGCCCAGAATTTTGTCCACCGCATTGTGTCTGCCTATGTCTTCATAAAAGGCCAGAACATCTTCCGGTACGCAAAGGGCGGCCCCATGGGCGCCTCCGGTCTTTCTGAAGAGTTGAGCCCTTTCTTCAAGCATGGCGGACAGTGCGATAATGTTTTCAATGGAGATGTTAAGGCCGCCTGGCGCCAGCGGCTTCATTCCCCTGGCGTCATTGACGAAATAGAATGAGGCCCGCCCCTTCCCGCAGCAGGTGGTAATGTATCGCTTGAGAAAGTTTTGGGTGGCCGGGACCGGGTTGGCTGTGTCCACCCAGATGAGCCCTTCATTCATATTTATCTTTATATCTTTCAGATCGGCTTCATGGCTTAGAAGGCCTTCCGAACAGAGAAAGCCCACCGCCAGCTCCTCTAAGCTGTCAGGGGTGCAGACCATTGTAACCAGTTCCTCGTCATTGACAAAAAGAGTTACCGGCGCCTCCCGGACCACGGTGTCCTCGCATATTTCCAGTCTTTGCCCGGTATATCTGTAAATTTTTACGGTACTGGTAAGACTCATTTTTTTCCTCCGTAACTGCAATTATTGGGGGAGACTATTCTAAAAAAATGAACACAGCTTTTTTTACCATTTTAACCGTACTGTTTCTTAACCGCAACCAATCTATATCAGAGCAGGGGGAATAATATGTACAGGGTTGGAATTCTGACTGCCAGCGACAAGGGCGCGGCCGGAGAGAGGGAGGACCTCAGCGCCGGGGCCATAAGGGAAATAATCACCGGCCTGGGGTGGAGTGTGGCCGTTTACAGGGTTGTCCCCGATGACCTCGATGTGATTACCGGGGCATTGGTGGAGATGGTGGACAGGGACGGCCTGGACCTTGTGCTGACCACCGGGGGAACGGGTTTTTCCCCCAGAGATAATACCCCGGAAGCAACCAGGGCGGCTATAGAAAAAGAAGTGCCGGGAATTCCGGAAGTTATGAGGGCAGTAAGCCTTCAAAAGACTACCAGAGCCATGTTAAGCCGGGCGGTGTCGGGGATAAGGAAGCGAACCCTGATTATTAACCTCCCCGGCAGCCAGAAGGCCGTCAGAGAATGCCTGGGGGCCATTATTGATTCCTTGCCCCACGGTCTGGAAATACTCAGCGGAAAGGGAGGGGAATGCGGATCTTGAGTGATGGGCTGAAAAAAATAGCGGCGCAGCCGTATAAAAGAAATAGTAAGGGGGGAAAATATTTCTATAATATAATGAAAAACAAAAAACTGCTTAATGCTGGCATAGAAGGAGAAAAATAAAGGTAACTTTAATATATTCCCTTAAATCGCCCGGGAACGGGTATTTTTGCATGTAAAAGATAGTTGCTTTTGATTTTCTCGTTCTATATTATATTACTTGGGTATTAGCACTCAACAGAGTCGAGTGCTAACAAATACAATAAACATAGCACCAACATAAAAGGAGGTTATTAAAGTGATCAGACCTTTAGGCGAAAGGGTAGTTGTGAAGGCCCTTCCCAGTGAGGAAATTACCAAAGGGGGGATAGTTCTTCCGGATACCGCAAAGGAGAAGCCCCAGGAGGGCGAGGTTGTGGCCGTGGGTTCCGGCCGTCTCCTGGATACTGGGACAAGGGTGGCCATTGACCTGAAAGTGGGAGATATAGTTCTTTTCTCCAAGTATGCAGGCAACGAAGTCAAGATTGACAATGTGGAGTATCTGATCATGCGTGAGGCGGATATACTCGGCGTAATTGAAAAATAATCAGTCATTCCCAGAAAAGAGGAGGTAATAAAATTGGCAGGTAAAGAAATAATTTTCCGTGAAGATGCCCGTCGTGCCCTGGAGCGCGGCGTCAACGCTTTGGCGGAAGCCGTAAAAGTTACTTTGGGTCCCAAGGGACGTAATGTTGTTTTGGAAAAAAAGTTTGGTTCACCCATGATTACCAATGATGGTGTAACCATTGCCAGAGAAATTGAACTGACCGACCCGTTTGAAAACATGGGCGCCCAGCTGGTTAAGGAAGTGGCCACCAAGACTAATGACGTGGCCGGAGATGGCACCACCACCGCCACCGTTCTGGCCCAGGCCATTGTGCGTGAAGGGCTGAAAAACGTAGCGGCCGGCGCAAACCCAATGATTATCAAGCATGGCATTGAAAAGGCAGTGGAAAAGGCTGTAGAAGCCATCAAGAATTCTGCCAAGACTGTGGAAAGCAAGTCCGCCATTGCCCAGGTGGCATCTATTTCAGCCAACGACCCCTCCATTGGGGAACTGATTGCCGACGCCATGGAAAAAGTCGGCAAGGACGGAGTTATTACCGTTGAAGAATCCAAGGGAATGGGCACCACCCTGGAAGTGGTTGAAGGAATGAATTTCGACAGGGGTTATATCTCTCCCTACATGATTACCGACACTGACAAGATGGAAGCCATACTGAGCGATCCCTATATACTTATCACCGACAAGAAAGTGTCATCGGTGCAAGACCTGTTGCCCCTTCTGGAAAAAGTGGTTCAGGCGGGCAAGCCGCTCCTGATTATAGCCGAGGATGTTGAGGGCGAGGCCCTGGCAACTCTGGTGCTGAATAAACTGCGCGGCACATTCCAGTGCGTTGCGGTCAAGGCTCCCGGATTTGGTGACCGCCGTAAGGCCATGCTGGAAGACATCGCCATCCTGACTAACGGCACCGTTATTACCGAGGAGCTGGGACTGAAGCTGGACAAAGCCACCGTGGATATGCTGGGAACCGCTTCCAAGGTAAGGGTCAAGAAGGAAGAAACCATTGTGGTGGGTGGAGCCGGAGGCCAGGACAAAATCACCGCCCGGGTTACCCAAATCAAAAGGCAGATTGAAGAAACCACCTCTGACTTTGACCGTGAGAAGCTGCAGGAGCGCCTGGCCAAGCTGGCCGGCGGTGTGGCTGTAATTCAGGTGGGTGCGGCCACCGAGGTTGAACTGAAAGAGAAGAAGCTCCGTATAGAGGATGCACTGAACGCAACCAGGGCTGCCGTTGAAGAGGGTATAGTATCCGGTGGTGGTGTTGCATACGTTCAGGCCATTGAGGGACTGAACAATGTCAGTACCGTCAGCCTGGATGAGAAGACCGGTGTGGACATTATCCGCCGGGCATTGGAAGAGCCGCTTCGCCAGATTGCCAATAACGCCGGCATGGAAGGGTCCGTAGTGGTGGAAAAAGTCCGCAACTCGGCTTCCGGAATAGGCTTTAACGCTCTGCTGGGCGAGTACTCAAACATGATCGACTCCGGAATTGTTGACCCGGCCAAGGTTACCCGTTCTGCACTGCAGAATGCAGCCAGCATAGCCGCTATGATTCTGACCACCGAAACACTGGTGGCCGATAAGCCCGATAAGGATAAAGATATGGGCATGGGCGGAATGGGCGGAATGGGTGGCATGGGCGGCATGGGCGGCATGATGTAACAAGTGCCCCAAGCCCCTGATTGCAAGGGAAATCATAAAAAAACCTGCGGCGATCACATTTTGACCACGCAGGCAAGGAAATAATGTTACAGATTAGAGGCTTCTCATTAGTTCACTGAACTTTTGGGAGGCCTCTTTTCTTGTCGCTTAGGAAAGTATATGACGCATTAAAGCATTAAAGCACTGAAGCACCAAAGCATTTTTATGCAAGCCCAGAGTTTTTCCGGGGTCGCTCCTGGGTCACTTGAGGGTCGCTGCATTGTCGCTAATGGGTAGGTGGAGCGATTTAAGTCCGGCCTGCATAACCTCCTGCTGCAACTGTCTCTAGGAGGCTGTTGAAAAAGTCCATCTGCGGCGTTGCGGCGGCGGCTTCAATGCTCAACGTACAAGGAGTACGCCTCCGCTTGAAGCCTTGCCGCGCCTTGCATCTGGAGCTTTTTGAACAGCCTCCGGTTGTAGTCGAATAAGTACTTTGTTGACCTCTTAATATAGTTTTGCAACACTCTCCTAGACTCGGTCGCCAACGGAATGCCGACCGCCTCCAACGCCGCATCCTTGCGTCGATTCCGGCTTCCGGCTGCGTCCTGCAGCCGGCTC
>LADN01000048.1 GCA_000961585.1 Peptococcaceae bacterium BRH_c4a
GGGCGCTTGGGAATCCAGAATCCAGAAGCCAGAATCCAGAATGGTGACAGCCTGCCTTAAAAGCGACCCTCAAGAGACCCCACAGCGACATGCAGTGAGGGGGAGTGATTTAAGTCCGTGCGGAATGTACCGGAGGCTGCTACTGTCTCTTAACGACCGAGCCTACGGAATGCCGAGCCGGCTGCAGGACGCAGCCGGAAGCCGGAATCGACGCAAGGATGCGGCGTTGGAGGCGGTCGGCATTCCGTTGGCGACCGAGTCTAGAGACAGTTGCAGCAGGAGGTTATGCAGGCCGGACTTAAATCGCTCCACCTACCCATTAGCGACAATGCAGCGACCCTCAAGTGACCCAGGAGCGACCCCGGAAAAACTCTGGGCTTGCATAAAAATGCTTTGGTGCTTCAGTGCTTTAATGCTTTAATGCGTCATATACTTTCCTAAGCGATAAAAAAACGCCCTGCCGGGCGGGTTAATCCAGCCCTTCATATTTCAGATATTGTTATTCTGAATTCTCTCTCCCGACTCCTGAATTCTATTCTCTAAAATCCTGTATAAGCCCGAGGCATCCCGGGCGGCCACGTTATCTCTGACCTCAAGTATTTCAAGACGGATCATCCTTTCCCCCAGACTTATCTCCACCCTGTCCCCGGGCTGAATCTCGGTCCCTGCCTTGGCAGCCCGCCCGTTTATGGTGACCTGTCCCTGATCGCACACTTCCTTGGCCACAGTCCGCCTTTTTATCACCCTGGAAACCTTTAAAAACTTATCCAGCCTCACCCCGGTACCTCCTGTCAAAATAAAAATCCACACATTTTAAGCGTGGATTTTGGAACCAAAAACAATTAATAAAGAAATGTCCCGCACAATTATTCTTTTTATACTCTAACTAACGCTTTCGCGCAAAGCTTTACCGGCCTTGAATACAGGAACCTTGGCTGCCGCAATGTTAATTTCCTGACCGGTCTGCGGGTTGCGTCCTTTACGCGCCGCTCTTTCCCTTATTTCGAAGGTGCCGAAACCAACTAACTGCACCTTTTCCCCGCCGGAAAGAGCCTCTTCGATGCTTGCTAACACTGCGGATACAGCCTTTTCGGCATCCTTTTTGGTAAAATCGGTTTTCTCGGCAACCTTCGAGACGAGATCAGCCTTGTTCATAAATACCCTCCCTTAATATTTTACCTGACTTTGGAGTAACTATTCGCTATTTTTCTCCTATTTCCTCCCGGTATGAAAATAATTCCTTTATTTTTAAACCTTTTTTGCTTTTTTTGATTCTTCCCACCACAAATCCATTTGCTGAAGAGTACATTTATCCAGTCCACGCCCGGCTTTTGTTGCCTTTTCTTCAATATGACCGAATCTTTGCCGGAATTTGTTAACGGCGCCGGAAAGAGCCACTTCGGCGTCAATTTTTAAAAGACGCGAAAGATTTACCGCCGAAAAAAGAACGTCTCCCATTTCATCTTCTTTTTGAACGCCGCTGCCGCTTTTAATGGCCTCAATCATTTCGGTCAGTTCCTCGTACAGCTTTTCCAGAGCCCCTTCGTAGCCGGGCCAGTCAAAGCCCACCTTGGCCGCAGCCGCCTGTATTTTCTGCGCCCTCATCAAAGAAGGCAGGAACTCTGGTATTCCATCCAGTATTCCTTCCAATATTCCTTCCTTCCGGACCCCCTTCTCCCTTTCCTTTATTGCGGCCCAGTTTACAAGAACATCGTCACTGTTTTCCACCTTCACATCCCCGAAAACATGGGGATGTCGCCTTATCATTTTTTCCGTAATTTTTGCCACCACCTCATTGATGTCAAAATTCCCGTCTTCCGAGGCAATGCGGGCATGGAAAACTATCTGTAGTAATAAGTCTCCCAATTCTTCACAAATATTATACATATCCTGCCTATCGATGGCATCCACCGTTTCATAGGCCTCTTCCAGCAGATACTGCCTCAGGGTGCTGTGGTCCTGCTCCCTGTCCCAGGGACAACCTCCCCGGCCTCTCAGCCGGGCCATTACCTCCACCAGGGGGTCCAGTGGAAAACGGCAGCCTGTGGACCTGCCGGAGGCCTCCAGCGGGGGGATGAATATGCTGGTAAGGTGATTCACCCCGGCTACCCTGTCCAACTCATACAGAGGGCAGCGACGGACATTTTCCTGACCCGGAACACCGGCTGCGGTAACCACCGTCACCGGGTGATGGTCAGGGTAATATTCCATGAGGGACAGTTTTATTTCTGACAGCACCAGACGGCTGTATGCCTGGGTAACAACGGTACTGGCAGTGGTGTCCGGGAATTGCCTGTCCAGCCGCAAGCCGTCCACCACGTGAAGTCCGGTGGACGGGCTTATTTGCATGGCGGCCAGCAGGGAGTCAAGGAAACTCATCCCGGGAATTATGCGGACCTCCGTCCCTTCCCCGGCCGCGCTTTCGAGCATTAATTCGACTGATTCCTCGGCCACCAGGGGGTGCCCCGGAACCGCATAAACAATATCCTTTTCCCGGGCCAGAGTAATTACCTGATCTGCAATTATCCGGTAGACCTGCTGAAAATCTTCAGCTTCCCGGTATACATGATCAAATGTCTGAAAGCAAATGCCTTTTTCCCTGATCCAATCCACCACCGGGTGGACCTCGGTGCGAAGCCACAAATTTCCCTGCCCCAAAGCCTCCGCCGCCGCCAGGGAAAGAAGACCGGGATCGCCGGGGCCAAGACCGATAATTGTTATCACATTACCCACCAGTAAACCTCCACTCATTAAAAGCACTAATACTGCCCTGAAATAGCTGTAAGCTGTAAGCGGTAAGCTTTTTTTGCCACAGAGATCACAGAGGACACAGAGATAAAAGAACACAGAGTATTAAATAGGCTGGTTGAAGATATTCAAATTATAAAAAAGCCCTATAACGAAAAGCCAATTCATATAAACTTCTCTGTGCCCTCTGTGTTCTCTGTGGCTAGATCGGGTTTTCATCCTCCGTGGTGCCGCTGGCGGCATTTGAAACTGCCATTTTAACCTGTATATTATAGCATAATAAATTTTAAACTCAAAAAAAAGCCGCCCTGCCAGGCGGATTGGAATTCCGGTCTTTAATGACAATATTTGTTTATAGAAATTTTTCTATTTCATTATGACTTCCCCGCTCTCCCTCACCAGAATTTAAAATTTCAATAAAGACCTTTACAATTTCAGGGTCAAGCTGGGTTCCGGCCACCTTTTTCAATTCCCTGACAACCATTTCATTGCTCAGGCCCTTTCTGTAGGCGCGGTCGGAAGTCATTGCGTCATACAGGTCAGCCACGGCAATGATCCTGGCCCCCAGCGGGATTTCTTCACCCTTCAGCCCGGCGGGATACCCATTCCCATCGTACCTTTCATGGTGGGAATAAATAATTGGAATAATGTCCCAGGGGAACTTAATGCCGTGGAGAATTTTGAAACTTAGCTCAGGATGCTTTTTAATCTCTTCCCACTCCTCCTTTTCCAACTTCCCGGGCTTATTGAGGATATCTTCATGGATGCCGATCTTCCCGATGTCGTGGAGGATGGCCGCCACTTCAATGCCCTCAATTTCATGCTTAGACATATTCAGCCTCCTGGCTATAGCCACTGCCCACTTTGCCACGGAATCGGAATGACCCCTGGTGTACAGATCCTTTACCTCCAGTGCGGATGCCAGAACACGGATGGTGCTGAGATAACTTTCGCGCACGTCCCGGTACAGGCTGGCCTTTTCAATGGCGGAGGCGGCCTCGTGGGCCATGGTGGAGAGAATCTTTAAATTATCCTCCGTAAAGGGCTCGGAAGCCATCCGGCGGTTGAGATTTATGACACCGATAACGCCTTTCTTGTTTTTCAGGGGGACAAAAATGGAATTTACCGTGTCACACTTTTTCCTTCCCTCAACTTCCCGACTGTCCGCCTTTCCGTTAACGATCAGCGGCTCCCCGCTCTGGGCCGCCAGTCCCGTAACGCCCTCTCCAAGCCTGATCCTCGTTTTCCTGACAATATATTCATCCAAACCATAAGCCTTCTTTATGGTTAATACCCTCTCTTCAGGGTCAATCAGCATCAGCGCTCCGCTGTCAGACCTCAGTGTCCTGACAGCATTCTTGAATACAGATGAAAGCACCTCGTCCAAATCAAGGGAGGATCCTGTTATCTTAACAGTCTCGTGAAGAGCGGTCATCTCGGCCAGCCTTTCACTCAACCTTCTGTTCAAATCCCTAAGCTCAGCCAGATACCCCTCCGTCCTGGTGTTCAGGTATTCCTTGTGAGCTACGCCGTAGGCCATGACCCCCTCCATGAGGAAGGTGAAGGATTCATCAATGGACTTCTTTGAATATACCCTCTTATCCTTATTGATTATCTTTACGGCGTTGAAATGCATTTCTATAATGGACTCCGGTCCCATCCCCTGCCTCATTAAATCCTTGCTAAACTGGACAACCTGATAGAGATAGGTCTCCTCCCCGGTCCTCAAATAATCAGCAAGAATTTTGTTATAGACATAATTTAACTGGTTATCCATAAACCACCTCAATATACCAGCTGAATTAATACCTCCGGATATTTCTTACTTCTTCGGTGAGAAATCTTTTTTTATCACCTGCCGCTTCCGGGAACCACGCTGTCCAGGTAATGCTTATAGGCCATGCCGTAAGCCATCATGACCTCCAGGAGTATCCTGAAGGATTTAAGAAAGGCATCCTTCTCATCAGCCGGGCAGATCTCTTCAAATATCTTCCGGATGCTCTTATAATGCATCTCAATGATATCTTCCGGCCCAATCCCCTTTCTGATGAACTCCTTGCCCAGCAGAGAGGCATTGTAAAGATCCAGTTCCTCCGGGGATTCCAGGTAATCCCTCAGCAGATCCACATATTCGTAACAAAGTCCGGTCTTTTCCATTCGCAATCAAACCTCCGTTATATCCTGCCGGGCTACCACAATGGTGAGGTCGTCCCTTGTCCTGCCAAACTCCGCAGCAATCCCTTCGGCAATTGTCTGGGGATGCTGTCCAAGGAATTCCGGCGGGTACAGGTTTAAATCAAACTTGCCGGATACACCGTCTGAATGAAGGATGACGATATCCCCCGGGCTGTAGGGGAACTCCTCCTCCCTTACCTTGCGCAGGTTATAGCCCAAGATGCCGTTTACTGAAACCGGCCTGACCACTGACCGGCTCTTCACCCTTATCTCTATATTTCCAATCCCGGCATATCTCAACGCTGAGCGGTCCGGATCAATCAGCGCTATCCCCATCACCGCCCCTCTGGTCGTTTTCAGTTCCTCGTGGCAGCCCCTGATGATTTCTGTAAGGCTCTTTGTATAGTTAATTTCTAAATACTCCACGGCTTTGCCCGCAGCGACGGCGGCGTAAATCCCATGGCCCAGGCCGTCTATCACGGCGACGAGGGCACTGTTCCCGAATTCCCTGATAAAGCAGGCATCCCCGCAGGACGTTTCCCCCTTTAACGCCCGGTTCACCACGCCAAATTGCATAAATACCTCACAACCACTTTCTTATCCATATCGTCGTTCCCTTCCCGGGTTCAGTTTTTATTTCCAGTTCGTCCATCATCCTTCCGGATCCTGACAGCCCTATCCCCAGAGTGCTGCTGGTGGAGTAGCCGCCCCTGAGAACCCGGGCAAGGTCATCTATACCCGGCCCCCGGTCGGCGAATACAATTTCCAGTCCCCTTTTTTCTCCCACGGATAATATCCGGAAGATAACCGTACCACTCCCCGCATGGACGAGAATGTTTTTAGCCAGTTCCGAGACAGAGGTAGCCATGAAGGCCGTTTGCACCTCTCCGAATCCCATCATCCGGGCATACTCTATCGCTGCCCGCCGGGCCATATCCACGTGGTGCCCCTCTTCTATGCGGATAAACTTTAGATCCTTATCCCTCTTTATTACAGCCATTTCCTGATAGTCACTGTGGTTCCCACCCCCACTTCGCTCTTTATCTCGAACTCGTCCATCAGCCGCTTTGTTCCCGGCAGGCCCTGGCCCAGACTTCTGTTGGTGCTGTAGCCGTTCTGCAAAGCCATCTCAACGTCCGGAATACCGGGTCCCCTGTCCTCCGCCACAATCTCCATGCCCTTTTTGAGGTTTTTGGACAGTGCTCTGATAATCACCCTGCCCGTTCCGGCATACAGGTAGATGTTCCGGCTTAGCTCCGAGACAGCCGTGGTGATGCGGGTCTGATCCGCCAGGCCGAAGCCGGTCTCCCTGGCCATCTCCCTAGCAGCCTGGCGGGCCAGTATAACATCCTCGCTGTTATTTATAACGACCTCTTTAATCTTCTCCATAAAAAATCTCCCCTATATTTTGCAACAGTTCCATACCCTTTTCCAGATTGAGGGCAAAATGCACACCCTTAAGCTCCAGTCCCATCTCCTGCAGGGTAATGGCTATCTCCGGCCGGATCCCCACCAGCGCTGTTTCGACACCCATGATCCCGGCCATGCTGGCGGTATCGGAAAGCACCCTTCCCATGAAGCTGTCCACCACCTCCAAGGCGGACACGTCTATCACCAGGCCCCTGGCCCCGGTATCATGGATCTCCTTTAAAATATCCTCCTGAAGCCTGATCGCCATCTTGTCGTGAAGTTCCACCTGGATGGCGAGAATGAGTGTGTCGCCCATCTTCAATATAGGAACTTTGTCCATTTATCTAGCCCTCCGCCCTGGCCACATTGAGCTTAAGTCTCTTGAAGGCCAGCGTCAGCCCGTCCCTGAGACTGGCCCGGGTGATCACTCCGCCTAAATCAACCCCCAGATGGACGATGGTCTGTGAAATCTGTGGGCCGATGCCGGTCAAAATACACTCCGCCCCCATCAGCTTTGCCGCCTGCATGGTCCGCAAGAGCCTGTTGGCCACCTCGGTGTCCACGGCCGGCACCCCGGTGATGTCCATGATGACAATGGAGGACTTGGTAGCCACAATGCTTTCCAAAAGGTTTTCCATGATCTGCCTGGCCCTGGCGCTGTCAATGGTCCCAATCAGCGGGCTGACCAGGATCTCGTCCCAGATCTGGATGACCGGGGTGGAAAGCTCCAGCATGGACTTCTGCTGCTCCCTGATAACCTCCTCCCTTCCCTTTACATAGGTCTCAAAGGTTATCAGGCCCAGCTTGTCAACGAGCGCGGAGAAATCAATGGCCGCCTTCAGCAGCGCTTCCGGCCGGTCGCTGTACTCTTCCTGCAAAAACTTGAAAACGATGTTTTTAAGCGAAAATATGTAGGTCGCCGTCTCTGACGGCGAAAAACCCTGGTTTGCCCTGGAAGCGGCGAGACTGGCCAGAAACCGGTTGACCCCGTCATACTCGGGCGCGGTAATATCCTCCAGATTTCCGCCTGCCACGGCTTTAACCAAAACCCCGAGCAACCGGGCCGAGTCCTCCCTCTGTTGTTTTTCCGGGATCAGCCCTCTTCTCGAGGCCAGGTTGTCCGCCTGCGCCTTTACCCACTCATCCAGTATTTCCTTTTCCTTCTTCGTCAGAAGTTCTGAAATGTTTAAAGCCCCTTTGCCTGCCATCTTTTCTCCTCCTAGAAATTATTTTTTTGCCAACTTGCATACGGGGATCCTATCCGGCGGCCACAGGAAACATAAATTCTGAAGGGACATTGTATATGTTGATTTGCAATTTACGGGAAATCTCTTGCAAGTAATTGATAGGAAAGAGGAAGAGGAAATAACGTGCCCCCTGCCATGATTTTCACCCTCTTTCAAAAATATTTTAAAATTTTTTTTAATTTACATTAAAATTATCCGGCCATAGCTGCAGGATAGCTGTAAGCTCTCCTATAACATGATATGTGTGCCATGTTTAACATATTTTGTATTTGAACCATTTTATCAAGAAATTTGTCGCAATGCAACGAATTTTAGCATCCTCTTCAAGGAAAGGGGACACGCCTCTCCAGTGCGACTGCCTCCGGAGGTCGGAGGCATGTCCCCGACTATGACATATGCTTTCCTTAACGATAAAAAAACGCCCTAACGGGCGTTGCCGTCTTGCAGACGGCGGAATTCAGAAGCCAGAAGCCAGAATCCAGAATGGTGACAGCCTGCTTTAATAGCGACCCTCAAGCGACCCCACAGCGACATGCAGTGAGGGGGAGTGATTTAAGTCCGTGCGGAATGTACCGGAGACTGCTACTGTCTCTTAACGACCGAGCCTACGAATTTGGAGGTTAGATGTTGGAAGTTGGAAGTCGGATTAAGCTAGAAATGGCTCTGAGGTCATTTCCTACAAGTTTTCTAACCTCTAACCTCTGGCCTCCTACCTCCAAAATGGTCGGCATTCCGTTGGCGACCGAGTCTAGAGACAGTTGCAGCAGGAGGTTATGCAGGCCGGACTTAAATCGCTCCGCCTACCCATTAGCGACCATGTAGCGACCCTCAAGCGAC
>LADN01000010.1 GCA_000961585.1 Peptococcaceae bacterium BRH_c4a
ATTTAGGCAATACCCCATTAAAGTATAGATTTAAAATGGGACTGGTTTCAATATCCCTAAATGTTGCCATTGCCCCTATCTCTATATAATCATCTTGCTCTTTTATATAGTTCAAATTAAGTTTTGATAAATCTATGGCTGCACCTATTTTTTGGGATCCCAGCCTTAAAAATGCACAACCTCCAAGAATAGTGCCATTACCGCCTGTCAATACCCTGTATGCCTCTTCAATTGTGTCTGGTTGTACTAAATCCAGTATTGTAAACACTTTTATCCCTCCCATAAACTTCGCCGAGCCTCATAAAAAAGAAAAAAATCCAGCCGCATCAAGGTTTTAGACCAATTTTTTATATTTGCTGAAGAGTTAAATTCAACATCTCATATTTCTTCTTTCAGTTTTTCAACAAATAGAGGCATTCTCCTCCCGTCAACTTTCTCCAAACCATTTTTATTAGCGCCAAAAAAAAATGCCCCTATGGGCGATTAACGTCAATATTTATGTCTGGAAAAAATGAGGATTCCTGATATGGGAACTTATTAAGCCCCCTTTGCCCTCCACCTTTTCAGCATAGGCAGATGTTTGTCCAATAATTCTCTGGCATTCTCTTCGCTCATGCCGCTTTCCTTCATGTGAGGGACGCAGATTTCTATCATCTGTTCCATGGTCACATCAGGCTGCCTGAACCCCCCGTTTTCATAACAGTAAATACACTTTATTTCATTTCCAGTAAAACGCCATTTCCTTCTTGTATTCCTCAAACTCCGTACGGTAAATACCTTTGAGCCTTTCGAATATCTCAAAAACCACCGGGCAGACCCGGCAATTCTCCACCAGGTTTATCAGTCTGAATACCATCTCCTTTTTATCAGTGTAGGGAAACCCCCGGCAGCATTCCGGCCGTACAGCATATATCGAACATCCTTGCCCGGTAAGAAAAGGGCAGGGTTTCGTTTTAATAACCAGGACACCTTGTTTTTCTTTAATATATTTAACCTTGAAATCAGCCCCGGTCATATTGAGATGCTTTGCTATCCTGTTAATATCCTTCTGGGTAAAAGCTGGCACAATCCTTTTGCAGCAATTGGCGCAGGAAATGCAGTCCATGTGCTTAAACAATTCCCTGTGAAGATCGTGCACCCGGCTGTCCAGATGGTCAGAATCCTCTCCCTTAAGGAATGACCTGAACATCCAGTTTTCATCTTCCACTTTTTTAAATGCCTTTTCAAGTTGTTTCGGTTCCAACATAATTACCTCCATTTAAACTAGTCATCTTCATTAGGCAGCAAGCAGCAAGTCAAGAATCGTCCCCACTTGCCCCTTTCTTCTTCCTTTTTTTCTCATAACTTTCATTATCCATCCAACCCAAAAGACTACCTCCATCCACCTCCAAAGCTACTCCACAAATCATTTCCGCCTTATCAGAAGCCAGGAATAGCACTGCTTTGGCTGGATCTTCAGGATTACAAAGCCGCCCTTTGGGAATAATCCTGGTCCTTTCTTCCAAGGTTTCCGGAGTGGCAATCCGCTGTATTAATGGGGTAATGGTAGCGCCCGGACAGATACAGTTAACATTTATACCATAAGGAGCAGTTTCATAAGCCAGATGCCGGGTAAAGCCAATCACCCCTTCCTTGGAGGCCGTATAGTTGGCTCCACCGTTATAGCTAATCCGCTTACCCCCGGTCGATGAGATGTTCACTATTTTTCCATACTTTCTAGCTTTCATCAAAGGGAGAACAGCCTTGGAGCAAAGAAAAACGCCTGTCAGGTTAACGTCAATAACTCTCCTCCAATCTTCTTCAGTCATGTCTTCCACCATGGCACTGGTCCCAATACCCGCATTGTTGACCAGGATATCAACGGTTACCCAACATTTGACGGTTTCATCCACCATTGCTTTTACTTCGGCACTATTGGCAACGTTAACTAAAACCGCAATGGCTTCCCCGCCTCCGGCTTTAATTTCTTTTACGGTTTCCCGGGCGGAATCCAAATCCATGTCGGCTACCGTTACCTTAGCTCCTTCCCGGGCAAAAGCCAAAGCTATTCCTTTGCCAATTCCCATTCCCGCACCAGTTACAATAACGACCTTACCAGCAAATTCCAATCCATATCGCCTCCACTTTGTTAGTTCTAAGTATGGCTATCGAGGCCTGTCCCTTAACTTGTAAACTTATTGCCTGTTGATCGTCTTGTTAATATACTTGAACACAGCCACCGAAGAGACTCCAATGTGGCAGGCTATTTCTTTCAGTGAATAACCGTGCTCCCATGCGGATTTTGCATATGCTGTCTTAAATAGCACCTGGGTACTCCACCCGAGCTCGCCTGACCAAAGAAAAAACACCTCCTGCCATATTCTAACAGAGGGTGTTTGTTCCATCAACAATAAGTTAAGAGACAGGCCTCGCATTGCCCCGTTTCCTTAGCCGGCGCCCGTCAGGGCGTTTTTTTACCGTTAAGGAAAGCATATGCCATATTAAAGCATTAAAGCGCTAAAGCCTTATCGGCCCTAGTTCCTTCGGGGTCGCTTGAGGGTCACTTCTAAAGTATGCTGTCAACATTCTGGATTCTGGCTCCTGGCTCCTGGATTCCGCCGTCTGCAAGACGGCACCGCCGACAAGGCGGTTATTTTACATTGCCAGGCATTGATGTGATATAATGTATGATTGTTGGTTCGAAATATATTATGAAAGATGGTATTTTAACAGATGATCAGTACACATGGCCTGGCACTGCACTTTGGTAAACGTATTTTATTTGAGGATGTCAATATTAAGTTCACACCGGGCAATTGTTACGGCTTAATCGGCGCCAATGGGTCCGGCAAGTCTACTTTTTTAAAGATTCTGGACCGTGAAATTGAGCCCAGCGCAGGAGATGTTGTCGTTACTCCCGGTGAGCGGATAGCTGTTTTAAAACAAAACCATTTTGAGTTTGATGAATTCGAAGTGCTTAAAGTAGTTATAATGGGACATGCTAGGCTTTATGCCATTATGGAGGAAAAGGACTTACTCTATGCTAAACCAGATTTTTCTGATGCCGATGGGATCAGGGCGTCTGAGTTGGAATGTGAATTTTCTGAGCTTAATGGTTGGGACGCGGAGATAGAGGCGGCTCGATTATTAAATGGCCTGGGGATTAAAGCAGATCTTCATGCTAAGAAAATGAAGGATTTAGGCGGGGTGGAAAAGCTGAAAGTCCTGCTGGCCCGGGCTTTGTTCGGTAACCCTGATATTTTATTGTTGGATGAGCCCACTAACCACCTGGACGTTGAAGCCATTACCTGGCTGGAAGATTTTCTTTATAATTTTGATAACACCGTAATTGTTGTATCCCACGATCGCCACTTTTTAAATAAAGTGTGCACCCATATTGCGGATATTGATTTTGGCAATATTCAATTGTATGTGGGAAACTATGATTTCTGGCTGGAATCCAGTCAACTGGCCTTGCAGCTGGCCAAAGACGCTAATAGGAAAAAAGAGGATAAGATAAAGGATCTGCAGCGATTCATTGAAAGATTCAGCTCTAATGCGTCAAAGGCAAAACAGGCCACATCGCGGAAAAGACAGCTGGAAAAATTGACACTGGAAGATATCAAGCCATCATCCCGTAAATACCCCTACATTCATTTCAAACAGGATCGGGAAGCGGGCAAACAACTGCTGACAGTGGAAAACTTAAACTTCAACATTAACGGGGAGCAGGTTTTAAAGGATGTCAGCTTTACGGTGAATAAAGGGGATAAAATCGCCTTTGTCGGTTCTAACGGGCTGGCCCAAACCACTCTTTTCAAAATATTAGCGGGGGAGATTAATGCTGATAGCAGCTTTAAATGGGGTGAGTCCACTTCCCAAGCTTATTTCCCCAAGGATAATACGGAATACTTTAATGTTGACTTAAATCTGGTGGACTGGTTGCGTCAATATTCCAGAGAGCAGGAGGAATCTTTTGTCAGAGGTTTCCTGGGGCGGATGCTTTTTTCAGGTGAGGAAACCCAGAAAAGCACAAGGGTACTCTCCGGGGGAGAAAAGGTACGCTGTATGCTTGCCAGGATAATGCTCAACGGGGCCAATGTTTTGATCCTGGATGAACCTACCAACCACCTGGATTTGGAGTCGATCACCGCCCTCAATAACGGGCTTGGCAAATTTGAGGGAACCATTTTGTTTGTATCCCAGGACCATCAATTGGTTCAGACCATTTCAAACCGCATCATCGAAATAACGCCGGATGGATTGGTGGATATGCAAATGACCTATGATGAGTATTTGGAAAATAAAAATGTAAAGAGCAGCTTAAAGTAAGGGGAAAGGATCTTTTCTGAAGGGCAGTTGACACATCTGCCCTTCAGGCGCTCTATAATTATTCCGTCTTTGTTGAATTAGCCCGGAGATTGCGGAACATTTTAGCATACTATTGATGGTGAGGGCGCTTTCTGTTAGAGTTTGTATTAACAGGCGGACACGGAGACGTCCAGACCGCACCATAATAATAGGCACTTTTTGCACGATTTGACGTCCCATTTACCAATGAGGAGGGATAAATCTGGGTAAAATGTTTGAGCGCACAGAAATAAACGGCATGGTATTGTCCAATCGCTTCGTTCGATCGGCTACCTGGGAAGGAATGGCGGCCAATGATGGAGCCGTTACCCCAAAACTGATTGCAACAATGGAAGCTCTGGCCGGGGGTGGCGTGGGACTGATTGTCAGCAGTCATGCCTATGTCCGGCCAGAGGGCCAGGCGGGCCCCGGGCAGTTGGGTATTTATAAGGATGAACTAATTCCCGGGCTTCGGGAAATGGCCGCAGCTGTCCATGCCGGTGGCTGCAAGATGGTTATGCAGCTTGCCCATGCAGGGAAATTTGCGCCTGAATCATTAACCGGCCAGGCCCCGCTGGTTGTTTCGGGTTATGACGAAGGCGAAACTCCGCACCGCGAAATAACAGATCAGGATATACGGGAGTTGGTTGCTGCCTTTGCCGATGCTGCACGGAGGGCTAAAACTGCTGGTTTTGACGGGGTTCAAATTCACTCGGCTCACGGATATCTGCTTAGCCAGTTCCTCTCCCCGGCATTTAACCGGCGTCAGGATGAATACGGAGGAGATATAAATAATCGATCCCGGATTCACCTGGAGGTGTACCAAGCCATCAGGGAAGCCGTAGGCCAGGACTACCCGGTACTGATCAAACTGAACTGCAGGGATTTCGCGGAGAACGGGCTAAGTCTGGAGGACTCCCTTCAGGTTGGGCGGATGCTGGCTGATGCAGGCCTGGACGCCATTGAATTGAGCGGTGGACTGCTAACAGGCGGCAAACTTTCTCCCAGCCGGCCAGGAATAAAATCTGAGGAAGAAGAAGCCTATTTCAGGGAAGAGGCGGGTTATTTCAAAAAGGCGATAGGTATTCCGCTGATTCTGGTGGGCGGTATGCGCTCCTTTCAAGTGGCCCGGCGCCTGGTGGACACTGGGGCAGCCGATTACATATCCATGAGCCGCCCGCTTATAAAAGAACCTGATTTGATTAACCGGTGGAAATCCGGGGATCACTGCAGAGCCGAATGCAAATCAGATAATAGGTGTTTTAAAACGGGCCTGTCGGGAAATGGCATATATTGCGATATGAAATAAAGGAAGACAAATAATAATAGCTATAAGCTATAAGCGTTAAGCTTTTTTTGCCCCAGAGATCACAGAGGACACAGAGATTAAAAAGAACACAGACCCTAAAAGCGCTAAAGCCTTATCGGCCCTATTTCCTCCGGGGGTCGCTTGAGGGTCGCTGCATGGTCGCTAATGGGTAGGCGGAGCGATTTAAGTCCGGCCTGCATTACCTCCTGCTGCAACTGTCTCTAAACTCGGTCGCCAACGGAATGCCGACCATTTTGGAGGTGGGAGACCAGAGGTTAGAGGTTAGAAAACTTGTAGGAAATGACCTCAGAGCCATTTCTAGCTTAATCCGACTTCCAACTTCCAACATCTAACCTCCAAATTCGTAGGCTCGGTCGTTAAGAGACAGTAGCAGCCTCCGGCACATTCCGCACGGACTTAAATCACTCCCCCTCACTGCATGTCGCTTGAGGGTCGCTTTTAAGGCAGCCTGTCACAATTCTGGCTCCTGGCTCCTGGATTCCGCCGTCTGCAAGACGGCAACGCCCGTCAGGGCGTTTTTTCATGATCACCCCGAAGTACAAGGCCCTCCCCGGTCTGCTCAGCCTTATTTTCCTTTAACAGCTTGCCCACTGCCCTTTTAAAGGCCGACTTGCTCATATTAAGCTGTATTTTAATATCGGTGGGGCTGCTGTTGTCGTTTAGGGAGAGGAAGCCACCCTTTTCTTTCATTTTCTCCATTATCTGATCAGCATCGCTTTCCATCTGCTGGTGGGAGAGTTTCCTGGGAGACAGGTCCAGTTTGCCGTCCTCCCTGACCCTGGTAATCCTGGCCTCCACCGTTTCGCCGGGCTTTATGTCCCGGTAGCGCTCGCTTTCAGGTATAAGTCCGTAGTATTGATTATCCACGGCAACCAGGACACCCACGTCTTTTCTTTCCGCGTAAACCGTCCCGGTGACCTGATCATTTTTCTTGTATAGGTCTGTGGTTTTAAGGTATTTGTATATATCGGTGGTGGCCATCAGCCTGCCGTTCCTGCCCACGGAAACGGCTACCAGGTAGCTTTGCCCGGTCTGAACCCTGTATTTTTGCTCACTTATCGGCAAAAAGAGGTGAAAGTCCAGCCCCCAGTCGAGGTAGGCACCGGCTCCGGTGGTTTCCGCAACTTTTAAATATGCCAGTTCGCCTACCAGGGCCGCGGGTTTCCTTACGGTGGCCGCCAGATTATCCCCGGAGTCCCTGTAAATAAATACCTCCAGCTGATCCCCCTCTTTTGCCCCCTCCGGCAGTTGGCCCGGGGGAAGAATTATATTATCCCCCGGATTACCTTCTCCGGCATCCAGATAAACCCCCGAATGCCTTATTCCGGCTATTCTCATCTTTTCATATGTGCCGATCATATACTATATCACCCTGCTTCCGTATTTAGTGCGGCTTTTCTACAACAATACACTCCGGGCTTTTCGTCCTTCATGTAAATATTTTCACCATGATGACCATAATAACACAAATAACACATAAGAAAAAATGGTAACAGCGGGGATATGCCGAGTGGCAGGCAGGAATATGTCATTAATTGAAGAAAATAAAAAGCATAATCCCAGAAGATTGAGGGAAACCAAATATATCATATGGGGAGGTGTCCCATGTCCAGGATATCCTGGCTGAAGAAGGAGACTGAAGCGTGGGTCGGCAAAGGTATTGTGACCGTTGACCAGGCAGGCCGGATAATGGAATTGTACCCCGAAGACAACAGGAACAGATTGATATCCGCCCTTCTGGTGCTGGGTGCAATTCTTGTAGGGGCGGGAATAATACTGTTTTTCGCCTCCAACTGGGAGTACATCCCGAAATGGGTCAGGGTTGGAATAATAATTGCGGCCATGGTTTCCTTCTATCTTTCTTCACACCTGGCCTCCGGAGGTTACCCCAAGGTCAGCGCCGCACTGCTGCTGCTGGGCTGTGTGGCCTTTGGCAGCGGCATCTGGCTTATCGCCCAGATATTTCATATCAATTCCCATTTCCCAAACGGCATTTTGTTCTGGCTTTTAGGGGTATTGCCCGTGGCCTTCTTCTTAAAGGAGCATTTGCCTCTGGCCTTGAGTTCGCTGCTGCTGGGAGCCTGGGTGGCGGTGGAGCATGATTTATCGCCCTTTGTTATTTTGGCTGCTGTATTTTTGTTTGCGGCGGTATTTTACCTGAACTATCAAATGCCTTCCCCCTTTGCGCTGGCCGTTAGCCTCATTAGCGCAGTCATCTTTATAAACAAGGAGATATATCTTGTTTACGAACAGTATCTTAATCACAACGGCGGCTTCAGACCCGATAATCTGCTTTCCATAGTTCCCATTGTGACTTTGCTGTCTGGTCAGCTGCTAGCTGTTATGGCGGGCGTATCCGCCAACAGTAAAAGAAATTTTACCTTTATTTACAGCCTGCTGGGGATTGTAATATCGGGGTTTTCCCTTTATTTGATGTCCTTTGTGGAGTTCTCCCGCATGTTTGAAAAGTTTTCCCGGGACGGGACTTACTGGCCCCTGCTGGCATTATGCGCAATCAGCGTAGGTGCGGGGCTGTATTTTATCAAAAAGCAGGGCGACCTGAAGTCAGGCATGAAAGACAACATCCCCTGGCTGGTTACCGTTGCAGCGGTATTAATGGTCTTGCTGGTATCCCCCGGCAAGCCTTACTTGGTGGTAATGCTGAACCTGGTGATGTTCATATGGGCGCTGGCAGTTATAGCAGCTGGTTATCGAACGCAAAACACCTTCTGTTTTACCCTTGGTATCCTGGCCTTCACCTTCTTCACCATCACCGAGTACTTCAATCTGTTCTGGGAGATGCTGCCTAAATCACTTTTTTTCATGGTGGGCGGCGTTGTGCTGATGGTGGGAGGGGCATTGCTGGAGCGCCAGCGCAGGAAACTGGTCGGCTCATGGAAGGCTTCGAAGGGAGGCGGCGGCGATGAAACGAGGGCATAAGCTGTTTCTGATAGTTATCTTGCAAGTTGTATTCCTTTTGGGAATGGTCGGGTTTAAGTATCACACTCTGCATTTTGGCGCCCCGGTACTGTTGAAAACTCTCCCGGTGGACCCGTGGGACATGTTCAGGGGGGAGTATGTAAGGCTGGGTTATGAGATATCCAGTATTAAGAGGGGCGGCATCGAGGATAATTTAAACGCTTCAGGCCAGGTTAACGGTATAAAGCAGGAAATTTACCAAAACAAAACCCTTTACGTGGTTTTGGAAAAAAGAGGGAACTACTGGAGTGCGGTGAGCATCTGGGATAAGAAGCCCCGGTTAAAGGACGGCCAGGTGTTTATAAAGGCCCGGCTGCAGTATTATGACAACAGAAGGGATGAATACAGGCTAACCTACGGCATAGAGTCATATTATGTGCCGGAAGGGGAAGGGAAAAAGCTGGAAAGACAGAGCAACCTGGAAGCGCTGGTCAGGGTGGACAGGTTTGGGAATGCCGTAATAGAAACTGTAAGCATAATTAAAAGCTGATCTCAGAGTAATTAAGACCGGGAGATTTGAATGTAAATCAGTAATATTCAGCTCTATTGGGGAGATGATTTCAGGCTTGACATACGAAAAGATAGAAAAGACCTTCACGGACATTAAATTTGCGGTGCTGGACTATTTTAAATCAAATGACTTCTGTGGTATTGTCTACCAGTTAAAGGATAAAGCAGAGATTGTCACAACGGTTGACAGAGATGTTGATTCCATTATAACCGGCAGAATAATGAAAGATTTTCCCGATCACCGGATAATTTCCGAGGAAAGCGGGGTAACTGGCGGCGGTGGCGACTGGGTGTGGCATATCGACCCTGTTGACAACACTGTGGGGCTTGTTGGCGGGGAAAGGGATATTTCCACTTCCATATCGCTGAAAATGGGGGAAAGTCATATCCGGTCAATGGTGTTAAACCCAAGAACCGGCGAGGTGTTTGAAGCCAGCCAACAGGAAAGCTTTAAGAACGGCAAAAAACTACAGACCTGTAAGGGTTCACTTTTTGATAAATCCAGGGGAATTTCCACCTGCGCCTATGTCACCAAAACCAAAATTGATCTGGCCCGGCAAATAATTGGCAGGATATATGAAAACAGGCTCCCCTTGAGGGTTTCCGGAGGGTCGGCCCTTGACCTGTGCTTTGTGGCCGAGGGAAAGCACATTGCCCACGTTTCCCTGGGAGCCCATACTTGGGATGTGGAAGCCGGGATTCATATGGTTAGAAAAGCAGGTGGGTTGGTGATGACCTTTAACCATAATTCCCTGACAAGCAGTATGGGGCTGATGGCGGCGGCCAGTGAGGCTGTCATGGACGAGCTGAGATCACTGCTGGGGGATATCAGACTGGGCTAAAGACCCGGAAAAGGTGAGATGTATGCCGGAAAGAAAATTGAATTTATCACTGCTTGCTGATTTTTACGAGTTTACTATGGCCAATGGTTTCTTAAGGAATGGAGTGGCGCATAAAATTGCTTATTTTGACATGTTTTTCAGGAAGGTGCCGGATAACGGCGGCTTTGCAATAATGGCCGGGGTTGAACAGCTTGTTGATTATTTAAATAATATTGTTTTTAGTGATGAATATATTGCTTTACTGAGGGGCAAAAGGCTTTTCTGTGAAGAGTTTTTGCAGTATCTTAAGGATTTCAAGTTTACTTGCGATGTTTGGGCTATACCGGAGGGGACCCCCATATTTCCTGGCGAGCCCATAGTAACGGTAAGGGGTCCGGTGATACAGGCTCAATTTATTGAGACAATGGTGCTGCTGATTATAAATCACCAGAGCCTCATCGCCACCAAGGCAAACAGGATTGTAAGAGCGGCAAAGGGCAGAGATGTGATGGAGTTTGGATCAAGAAGGGCTCAGGGGTCAGATGGGGCCGTACTTGGCGCAAGGGCGGCTTATATAGGAGGATGCGCCGGCACCTCATGTACATTTGCTGAAGAAGCCTACGGCGTACCTGCCGGCGGGACCATGGCGCATAGCTGGGTACAGTTATTTCCTTCTGAATTGGAGGCTTTCAGGGCCTATGCCCGAATATACCCGGAAAATTGCACCTTCCTGGTGGATACTTATAGCGTGTTGAAATCAGGAATTCCTAACGCCATAAAGGTCTTTAACGAGGAAATAGTGTCAAGGGGATTCCGGCCCAAAGGAATCAGAATTGACAGCGGGGATATCGCTTATCTGTCCAAGGAGGCCAGAAGAATTCTTGATTCCGCCGGTTTTCCAGACTGCAAAATAATAGCGTCCAATTCTCTTGATGAAAATATTATACGCGATTTGCTTATCCAGGGAGCCGAGGTTGATCTTTTCGGAGTGGGTGAGCGGCTTATTACTTCCAAAACCGATCCTGTCTTTGGTGGAGTTTATAAGTTGGCCGCAGTTGAGGAAGAAGGCTGTATAGTGCCAAAAATCAAAATTAGTGAAAACCCAAGCAAAATTACCAATCCGGGGTTCAAACGGCTATTGAGGCTGTTTGACAGGAAAGAAGGGAAAGCAATCGCCGATGTAATTACCCTGGCTGATGAATACATAGACGATACCAAGCCATATAAAATATTTGACCCGGAATATCCCTGGAAAAGCAGGGTTTTAACCGATTTTAAGGCAAAAGCGCTGCAGGTCAGGCTTTTCAAGGGGGGCCGGTGTGTATATCAAAGCCCCAGTTTAAACGTCATCAGGAATTACTGCGCCGAACAGGTGGGAATGTTGTGGGAAGAGGTACGGAGGTTTGAAAACCCGCATAAATATTACGTGGATTTATCAAAGCCTTTATGGGATATGAAAAGGAAACTGCTGCAGTAGTGTTTCATAAATAATATCAATATTATAGTTTGCACTTAATTTTGAGAACGGCTTGCTTGATAAATAGAACTGGGATGAGGGATCTCATGAAATCACTGGTATTGGCGGAAAAACCAAGCGTGGCCCGGGAAATTGCCCGGGTTCTAAGCTGTAACACCAAAAGCAAAGGATATATGGAGGGTTCCAGGTACGTGGTGACCTGGGCCTTGGGACATTTGGTCACCCTGGCCGAACCCGAGGACTACGACAAGAAGTACAAACAGTGGCGTTTAGAGGATCTGCCCATGGTGCCGGAACAAATGAAGCTCAAGGTAATCCGCCAGACGTCCAACCAGTTTCAGGTGGTCTGCAACTTGATGAAACGCCAGGATATTGGAGAAATGGTAATTGCCACCGATGCCGGGCGGGAGGGCGAGTTGGTGGCCCGCTGGATAATGAAGTTGGGCAACTGGAAAAAGCCCTTTAAGAGGCTGTGGATTTCCTCCCAAACCGATGCGGCCATCAGGGAGGGTTTTGCCGGATTAAAACCCGGAGCCGAGTATAACAATCTGTACGATGCTGCCGTTTGCCGGGCTGAGGCCGATTGGCTGATTGGGCTTAATGTAACCCGGGCGCTGACCTGTAAATTCGATGCCCAACTTACTGCCGGCCGGGTTCAGACCCCTACGCTGGCCATGATTGTGCAGCGGGAAGAGGAGATTAAAAAATTTGTGCCCGTGGATTATTGGACCGTCCGGGCAGATTTTGGAGACTATTTCGGGGATTGGCGGGGAAAAGACGGGAATCGCATCTTCGATTACTCCAGGGTGGAAGAACTGCTTGCTAAATTAAAGGGGCATCCCGGCAAAATATCCGAGCTGCGCCGGGAGAGCAAGAGTGAGCCGGCCCCCCTGGCCTATGACCTGACTGAGCTGCAGAGGGACGCCAATAGACGCCTGGGCTTTTCGGCCCAGAAGACATTGAGCGTACTGCAGGGTTTGTACGAGCGGCATAAGCTGGTAACCTACCCCCGTACCGATTCCCGCTATATCACCACTGATATTGTGCCCACCCTGCCGGCCAGACTTAAAAGCATTGCGGCAGGTCCCTATACCGATGCGGCCAGGCAGCTTTTGCTAAAGCCCCTGACTATGACCAAACGCTTTGTGGACAACAGCAAGGTTTCCGACCACCATGCAATCATTCCCACCGAGCAGCCGGTCAAACTGTCGGATCTCAATATGGAAGAAAAGAACCTGTACGACCTGATTGTCCGCCGTTTCCTTGCCGTGCTCCACCCACCTTACCGCTATGAGCAGCTTACCCTGGTCACCGCTGTAAAAGGGGAAAGCTTTTATTCCCGGGGCATGGTGGTCAAAGATCAGGGTTGGCGGGCGGTGTCACGCAGCCAGGCCGACCGGGAAGAGGGAAAGGAAGATTCCCTGCCGGATCAAATTCTCAACAGCCTTAACAAGGGTGAAGAGAGGCCGGTCAGAAGCCTTAAAGCCAACAAGGCCAAAACCAGGCCGCCGGCCCGGTATAATGAGGCCACCCTGCTCACGGCCATGGAAAGCCCGGGTAAATTTATAGAGGATGAAGAATTACGGGAGACCATGAAGGGCAGCGGCCTGGGGACCCCGGCCACCCGGGCCGATATTATTGAAAAACTGCTGCATACCAACTATATAGAGCGCAACGGTAAAGAATTGGCGCCCACCTCCAAAGGCATACAGCTGATTAACATTGTGGCTCCCCAGCTTAGGAGCCCCGAGCTTACCGCCCAGTGGGAGCAGAGTCTGACCAATATTGCCAGGGGTAAGGGAAGCAGAATTGTTTTTATCAAAGGCATCCGGGAAAATACTGTGGAACTGGTGCGCAGCGTTGCGGCGGATACCTCCGTTTATAAGGCGGATAATATCTCCAGAACCAAGTGCCCGGTCTGCGGCAAGTATATGCTGCTGGTCAATGGCAAGCGGGGCAAAATGCTGGTTTGCCAGGACCGGAACTGCGGGCACCGGCAGCCGGAAAAGGGAGACAATCTGGGATTTGGCAGTTCCAAGAGGGCCAGCCAGGCCAATCAGAGACTGATCTCCCAGTACAGTGATCAGGCATCTATTGGCAGCAGCCTGGGGGATCTGCTCAAGGAAGCAATGACTAAGGAAGGCCGGGATAAATGATGGGGCGAAGAGCCTTTACCGCGTAAAAAACACATTGTCCCCGAAAGTTGCGCCGGCCACTTTACCCACGCTCTCACACTTGATTTTGAGCAGGAAGAAGATACGGCCCCTGGCCAGATCCTCGTGCTCCAGGGACTCAAAGTTGGCCTGGCCCTTGGATATGATCAGCCTTGATTCTTTTAAAAGCTTAATGATCTCTCCGGATACTTTTTTTAAGGGTAGGCCCAGATAGTTCGACCCGGTGGTTATAATCCCGGCAGTTTTATTTATCCCGGCCTGTGCGGCGTCCTCCAGGGTGGCGTCGTTGAGGATGGGGCCGCCCTTAACGATGTAGGTAATCCTTTTCCCCATGCGTGAAAGCTCTTCCGCCAACAGCCTGTCAAAAACTATCTCGCCCGAGTTATCACCTATAATAACCACTTCTTCCGCCGTATCCAATGTTTTTTTAAATAAATCATAGTCATCCCTGGCAAAGCCGGTATTCAGGCTGTGCTTCAAACTGGCGTTTATATCGAAGCTTCTGTTTATGCCAAGGTCAATTACGTTACCCGAAACCGAGATTTTCAAGGCTTCACGTAGCCTGTCCCCTGACCTGTCAAGATAATCCTTTAAATCTGGGTACAATTCCAGTGCCAGGTCATTTGATTTTATTTTAACCTCCTTGTAAGGGTCGGGGTTGTTTATCAGCTTATATACCGTCAGCAGCATTTCCGTTGAATTCTCTGCCGGTGTCCTGCTGCGGTCCATTATTTTAATATCATCCATCAGATCAAACAGAATACGATGCTGTCTTTCTTCGTCAATACCGGCAATATTCATGCAGGTCACCGCCTGTTTGAGATAACAGTGAACGCAGTCTACAAAGGGTTGCATGGCTACCTCCGTTTTACGATGTCAATGGTTTAGTATAACACATAGTTGTCTGCGGGATTATGTATTGATTTCTCAGGTGAGGAACAGTGACCAATATCATGTCCTGTGAGTGATCTGGCAAATTGCCAATCCTGGAAAAACCAGCTAGAATAGGGTATACTAATAAATATCAGATATGGGGGTAGAGTAAATGACCTGGAGTATTTTAAAATTTACCGGTGAGGAAATCATCGGGCTGGCTGTGAATATTGAAAAAGCCGGTAAAACTTTTTATGAAAAGGCTCTGAATAAGGTTGACGATGCCGATGCCAGAGAAATGTTCAGCTATCTGGCCAGGGAAGAAGAAAAGCATATGGCTGCCTTTGAAAAACTTGGCGCGAAACTGGCAAAGGAAGTAGTTCCCAATGAAAGCTATGTCGGGGAATACGGGGATTACCTTAAATCCATTATTGATACCCACGTATTTAATCAAAACAATGTGGACGATTTGGTCAAGGATATCAAAACCTTCAGGGAAGCACTGGCCATTGCCTTTCGTTTTGAAAAAGACTCCATAATCATATTCCAGGAGTTTTTGAGCAGCGTTGACAGCACCGGCAAAGAGATAATTGGAGAACTGATAGCAGAGGAGAAGGAGCATATTAAAAAGATAAGCAAGCTTAACCGCATTTCTTAGATTATAGAATTGCTGCCGGGCAACTCCTGAAAGGATATAGCTGTGGATATTTTTTTGACACCTATTGTATTGGGGATAATTGAAGGCATTACAGAGTTCTTGCCTATTTCTTCAACAGGGCATTTAATTATTGCCAATCAATTTTTTCAACTGGAAAGTAATTTTAGGGATATATTTGATGTTGTAATTCAATTTGGCGCTATTTTATCGGTAATAGTTTATTTTAGGGACAGAATCATACCATTCTACAAAGGTCAGACCGATGAACAAAGGCGGGGGATATTAAAACTATGGCAAAAAACGGTGGTTGGCGTCATACCTGCATTAATAACAGGAGCTCTTTTGGGTCATAAAATAAAAGAACTTCTTTTTAATCCGTTAACTGTAGCCATCGCCCTTGTTTTAGGGGGTGTGATATTGATATGGATAGAAGGCAGAAAAAAAACCAGTATTATTAATGACATCTCAGGGTTAAGTTACGTAAATGCCTTGATGATTGGGTTGTTTCAGTGCCTGGCAATGATTCCGGGCACGTCCAGATCGGCGGCAACAATTATAGGCGCAATGTTATTAGGCACATCCCGAAAGGTTGCCGCTGAATTTTCCTTTTTTTTAGCCATTCCAACCATGCTTGCCGCCTCCGCCTATTCATTATTGGATGCCGGGTTAAAATTAACCACAACCCAGTGGCAGGTACTGGCAGTTGGGTTTGCAGTCTCTTTCCTGGTTGCCTGGGCCGTTATTGCAATTTTTATTGACTACATCAGTAAACGGGATTTCAAGGCCTTTGGCTATTACCGCATTGTGCTGGGGTTCCTTATGCTGACGGTATACTTCAAAATTTATTAGGATAAACAAAAAGGTATCGGCCCTGAAGGCGGTGCCGGAGATTACTGAGGGGTATTTTCCCGCTTATTACGGCCAATGGGTAAATCTTCCAGATAGAAGGGTAAAACAGAAACAACCACGTGCCGCTTGTCAAAAAGCGCATTGGCGATAAATATGCTGGTGTTGTTGTGTAATGCCATCTCCCAACCCTTTGAAACAATAAACTGTGGTAATAAAACGGTTATCATGTCGCCAGGCTTGGACGCATGCTCTTCTGAATCGATATACTCCACCAGCGGCCCTACGATTTCACGGTAGGGAGATTGTTTTATTACCAAGGGAATATCGGTATCAAGCAGTTGCCACTTTTTTCTTAACTTGTCGGCTTCACCTGCGTAAGTTTCAACATGAAAAGCCACAACATTGGGAGTAAGGCTTCTGGCGTACCTCATGGCCAGAACCACAAGCCCGTTAAGACTGGCTATGGGAACAACTAAATGATGGTCATACTTAGCTTCAAGGCTTAAAATGCTTAACCTGTCATTAGGTATGTCCAGTTGTTTGGCAACAGAATTGTAATGCTCTTTAATCCTCGTCATTACCATTACTATAAGTGGGATTAACAGTAAAACAATCCATGCTCCCGAAGTGAATTTTTCAATTCCTATTATAATAACAGTAATTAATGTTATAACCGCTCCAATTCCGTTAATTAAAGCTTTATGACGCCAACCTTTGGGTTTCATCCTGAGCCAGCGGGCAAGCATCCCGAATTGGGCAAGGGTAAAGGATGTAAAAACCCCCACTGCGTATAATGGAATGAGCAAGTGAGTGTCACCCTGGAAAACTATTATCAAGAAAATTGCCATCAAACCCAGCACTGCTATTCCATTGGAAAAATTAAGCCTATGCCCCCGTATAGCCAGCTGCCTGGGGGCATACCCATCCTGGGCGATTATTGAAAGTAGTGTGGGAAAGCCGGCAAAGGCCGTATTGGCGGCCATCGCCAACAATAATGCCGTGGTGGCCTGTATGGAATAAAATATGATCCCTTTGCCGAATACAGCCGAGGCAATCTGGCTTATTACTGTCTGTTGCGCGCTGGGGACGGGGTGGTATATGGTGCTGAGGTAGGCAACCCCTCCGAAAGTTATAAATACGGCGAACGCCAGCAGCACATAGGCAATCTTTGCATTTTTAGGGGCTGGATCTTTAAAATTGGGCACGGCATCGGCTATTGCCTCTACCCCTGTTACTGCTGCACAACCGGATGAAAAGGCTTTTAGGAGAAGAAAAATGGTTACTGCCTGGGTGCCAAAAGCCACATCGGAAACGGGAAAAGAGGGTATATCGCTTTTATCTACGTTGCCCCCCTTCATAATTCCTGAAACAATAAGCACAATTATGGCAGCTAAGAAGGCATACGTGGGGAAGCCGAACCATCTGGACGATTCTTTAACCCCGCGAAGATTGCCGATTATCAATAAAACTATAATTGTTATGGCTATTCCGACCCTGTGAGTAAAAAGTGAAGGGAAAGCTGAGGTTATAGCCGCTGTGCCGGCGCTTACGCTCACTGCCACCGTGAGGATGTAGTCCACCGAAAGGGAGGCTCCAACAATTAATCCGTAGGTAGTTTTAAGATTATCCTTTGCGACTATATAAGCCCCGCCGCCTCCAGGATAGGCATCCACTATTTGACGGTAAGATACTGTCAGAACCAACAGTAAAAAGACGATGACCCCGGCTATTTCCGGTATCCAAAAATAAGAAAGGAGGCCGATTGCCGGCACAAGGGCCCATAGTATCTCATCAACAGCGTAGGCCACCGAGGATATGGCGTCACTGGCCAGAAGCGGCAGCCCCCAGAAAACGCTGTATTTCTCACCGCTGAGCTGACTGGTGGCCAGCCGGGCGCCTAATACACGCCGGGCCAATTTTGAAAACACCTGTGGTTCCTCCTAGCCAATGAAAATTCACCAGATATTATCCTCTGAAGGGATCAAACCGTTTTAATCTAAGGGCGTTGCTGACCACGGAAACCGAGCTGAAAGCCATGGCGGCGCCGGCCAGCACCGGTGATAGGAAGCCAAGGGCGGCCACCGGAATTCCCAGGGTGTTATATACCAGTGCCCAGAACAGGTTTTGCCTTATATTTCTCATGGTGGCCCTGCTTAATTTTATACTGGCGGCTATTCCCCGCAGATCACCCCTGATCAGTGTGATGTCCGCGGCTTCCATGGCCACATCGGTACCGGTGCCTATGGCAAAGCCCACGTCGGCAGTGGCCAGCGCAGGGGCGTCATTTATGCCGTCTCCCACCATGCCCACCACCCGGCCCTGTTCTTTGAGCCTGTTTATTTCCCCGGCCTTATCCCGGGGGAGTACCTCGGCCAGCACATTTTCCGGGAGAATTCCCACCTGCCTGGCAATGGCCCCGGCGGTGCGCCGGTTATCCCCGGTGATCATGATGGTTTGTATGCCCATCTGCTTCAGCGCCTGGATGGCTTCCGCCGATGTTTCCTTTACGGTGTCGGCCACGGCCATCACACCGGCAGGCTTGCCGTCAAAGGCCACCAGCATGGCTGTTTTTCCTTCACCTTCCATTGCGCCGGCCTTTTCTTCCATGCCGGAGATGTCAATGTGCCGGGACTGCATCAGCCGGCGGTTGCCTATAAGCACAGTTTTTCCGTCAATGTCCGCCACTATCCCGTGTCCGGGGATGGCTTCGAAATTTTGCGGCTCGGCCAGCTCTATGTTTCTTTGCCGGGCTCCTTTAACTATGGCTTCTCCCAGGGGGTGCTCGGATCCCCTTTCCGCCGATGCCACCAAACGGATCAAATCTGCCTCAGCCAATTCACCGGTGGCTGGAAAAACGTCGGTGAGGGAGGGCTCACCCTTGGTAATGGTGCCTGTTTTATCCAGTACAATGGTATTCAGGGCGTGTGCCTTTTCCAGGTGCTCGCCCCCCTTGATGAGAATACCGTTTTCTGCGCCACGGCCCGTACCCACCATAATGGAGGTGGGGGTGGCCAGTCCCAGGGCGCAGGGGCAGGCTATTACCAGCACCGCTGTAAAATTTACCAGGGCCCTGGTGAAATTTCCGGGATCGGCGACAAAATACCAGGCCAGGAAGGTAACCAGGGCAATGCCCACCACCGCCGGTACAAAATACGCCGAGATGACATCAGCCAAACGCTGAATGGGCGCCTTTGACCCCTGGGCCTCCTCCACTATCCTGATGATCTGGGCCAGAGCGGTATCGGACCCCACCTTGGTGGCCTGGAATTTAAAAGTTCCATGTTTGTTTATGGTGCCTCCAATAACCTCGTCCCCCGCCTTTTTATCCACCGGGATGCTTTCACCGGTAAGCATAGACTCGTCAACGGCGGAGAAACCGTCAGTTATTCTTCCGTCCACAGGCACCTTTTCACCGGGGCGCACCAGCACCAGGTCACCCGCCTGGACGTCCTCCACCGGTATGTCCGCCTCCCGGTCGTCTCTCATTACCCTTGCAGTCCTTGCCTGAAGGCCCATCAGCTTTTTGATGGCCTCGGAGGTGCGTCCCTTGGCGATGGATTCCAGCATTCGTCCCAGTATGATCAGTGTTATGATAATGGCCCCTGTTTCGTAGTAAACATGGCCCGGGAAAAAGAAGGTGGTGGCCACGCTGTAAAAGTAGGCTGCCGAGGTTCCCAGGGCCACCAGCACATCCATGTTGGCGCTGCCGTGCTTAAGTGAGCTATAAGCGCCTCTGTAAAACTGGTAACCGGCAATAAACTGAACCGGGGTGGCCAGGGCGAACTGAAAAATTTTATTATGTAATATGGCCGGTAAATGAAAATTCAGCAGTTCGGCAAACATCATGGCCAAAAGGGGGATGGAAAGCGCCCCGGAAAGAATCAAAAGCTGAACCTGCCTCCTGGTTTCCCTTTCCCGTTCCAGCTTTTCCTTGTCTCCGCCGAAGCGTGTGTCCCCGGCATCAGCCTTGTAACCGGCATCTTCCACCGCTTTTTTGAGGCCCGAAAGGCTTATCCGGGATGGGTCATATTCCACCGCGGCCTTCTCCATGGCGAAGTTTACATTGGCCCGGAGAACGCCATCCAGGCCGCCCAGGATCCTTTCCACCCGTGAGGAGCAAGCCGCGCAGGTCATGCCGCTTATTTTAAGATCCACCCGCTCGGTGGGAACCCGGAAGCCCAGGTCTGAAATGGTGTTAACCAGTTTATCCATGTCCACCCTGTCAGGATCATAGTCAACCGTTGCCTTTTCAATGGCCAGATTTACTGCGGCGTCATAGACCCCGTCCACCTTTTTAAGCTGCCTTTCTATTCTGGCCGCGCAGGCGGCGCATTCCATGCCAATTATTTTAAAAGAAACCTTCTTGCCTGTCACCGGTTGTCCCCCTTTAAGATTAAGTTATTAACAAATCTGTTACAGAATTTTATCGGATAGAAAACTCGTATAAAATAATGTTGTTGAAAAGTTGATTTAACCGTACAATCTTGATATGACTTTTTAAACGGAGGCTTTACCATTGAAAAGGTTCTCTTACATTATAACGGTATTTCTTTTTTTTACTATAATTTTAGCCGGTTTTTTGTATTTCGATCTCACCGGAATGGTAAAGCTGGCCGTTTCCGGTGATGTGCAGGCTATTTCAGAAGTCATCTCAGGGGCAGGGGCGACCGCAATTCTAATAAGCATACTGTTCAATACAGTCATAAGCGTGCTGGGGGTAATACCTTCAGTTTTTTTAACCGGCGCCAATATTCTGGTGTTTGGCTTTTACGGCGGCTTCCTGGTTTCCTGGGCCGGGGAGGTGGTGGGGGCGGTAATATCGTTTATGCTTTTCAGGGGAGGGGCCAGGTCGGTACTTAAAATACGCCCTGACCACATGAAGGTTATAAGGGCCATCAGCCTTATGCCGGGGAAAAAACAGATATATTTTTTATCGGTTCTGCGGCTGGCCCCTTTCTTTCCCTCCGGCGTAATCAACCTTTTCGGGGCGCTGACCACCGTACCTTTAATAAACTTTTTATTAGCCACCGCATTGGGTAAATTCCCCGCTCTGCTTCTGGAAAGCGCCTTCAGCTATAATATGCTCACAATAAGCAAGAATTACATCAATCTTGGCATAAGTGTATTAGTGGCCGTATTATTGTACTTCATCATAAAGAAGGAGTTTTCCCGCCTGAAAAACATTTCGTAGACAAAAAAAGAAACCTGCACCAATTTAGCGCAGGGCTTCTTATGAACTACTGTCTCTACCGCCGACAAGACGGTTATTTTATTATCAACAGCCTACTTCGATATCTTCAAGATAGTATAATACATATGCTCTTTCCGGGTCCTGGCGGATTTCTTCCATCACCGGAGGCGACACCGAAATTTCCCCCACAAAGTTAAAGCCTGAGGATAAATCAAAATCCTCCAGTTCCGAAACCTTGAAACATTCCAGGACTGCCCCCGGATCTTTGGTTTCAATTTTCAGTGCCAGATATTGCTCTTTGGCTTCACCTGATGAATCCGCAAATACGATACGTGTATTGCTAGTGTGCTTCATTCTATTGGCTCCTTTAAGTTTTATCAGAATTAAATTTTAGCGGTTCCAGTGACAAAATGCAATTATTTTCTGCAAAGGGTTTTCCGGCAGTCGGGGTGCCGGGAATTCTGGGGTTGATTCCATAAATAAGAGACATAGTTTTAGTCGAAATACAGGATAATTTGTTGTCAAATATTTACATTAAACATGCAGGATACAAGATTATATTGTCAAATATCAGAATTGTAGTGTTTGTTCATAATGAAAAGGGGTGACGCTTATGCACGAGCTGCAGCTGATTCTGGAAGATTTGCGGAATCAACTGGCCGTCATAAAAGGGGTTGTGCAGCTGCAGAGACCAAGTGATAAACTCTATGAAAAAATGTTGAAAGATCCCATTAACAACGCTGATAAACTTTCTATGGAGGCCCTTAATATTATACAGATGTTTAAATTGCAAAAATTTGTTTAGAAAGACTAAAAAAAGAGCCTGTGAGTAGGCTCTTTACAAATTTGTCCGTATTAATAATTATGTGTTCCCACCACCACAGGCTTTCCGAACTTGCTGCTGATCATTTCGGCGGCCTTTTCCAGATTAATGGGGCAAGAGGCTGTTTTACTGGCTTTTACCATACATGTCCCCAGGTGAATGGCATCGATATCCCTATCAAGGTAGTCAGCCTGTTCCAGCACCAGGGTCAGTTTTGGCATAATCAGCCCCGGGCAGTCGCCGCAGCCGCACATGGCTGTGATCTTTACCTCATCGTACCGGGCAAATTCTCCTTCTTTCAGATCAGACGCCTTGAAACACTTAAGACAGGCCACACAGTTAATATCTCTGATTTTGGAGCAGGTAACGATTAATACTTTACTCATATCTTCAAACCTCCTTTTATTTACTTGTCCGTTAATTATTATACCAGTTGATTATAAGCATTGGCAATTATAAACATATGCATGAAATAACCGCCTTGTCGGCGGTGCCGTCTTACAGACGGCGGAATTCAGAATCCAGAATCCAGAAAAAGCAAGCGTGACCCTCAAGCGACATGCAGTGAGGGGGAGGGGTTTTAGTCCAGGCGGATGTTCCGGAGGCTGTTATCTGGCTCTTGGCGACAGAGCCGTACGGACTGCCGAACCGGCTGCAGGACGCAGCCGGTAGCCGGAATCGACGTATGGATGCGGCGTTGGAGGCGGTCGGCAGTCCGTTAGGCGACGAGCTTAGAGCCAGTTCAGCCGGAGGATAAGTAGATCGGACTCAAACCCCTCCACCGGCCACAGAGCGACCCCAGAAAAACTCTGGGCTTGCATAAAAATGCTTTGGTGCTTCAGTACTTCAGCGCTTTAATGCTTTAATGCGTCATATACTTTCCTAAACGATAAAATAACCGCCTTGTCGGCGGTGCCAGCTAAGGAAAGGGGACATTCCTCCGACCCCCAGAGGCAGTCCTACTGGAGAGGTGTGTCCCCTTTCCTTTAAAGGCTTTTCTCCAACTGATCCAAAAGGCTTTTAAATAAATCCAGCGCTTCCTGGATGGGGGTGGGTGTTGTCATATCTACCCCGGCTGTTTGCAATAGGTTCAGAGGGTAATCGGAATCCCCTTTTTTCAGGAAATCCAGGTAGCGTGAAACAGCCGGATGTCCGTCCTCCAGTATGCGCCGGGTTAGGGCGGTGGCCGCAGAAAAGCCGGTGGCGTACTTGTAGACGTAGAAGGCCGAATAGAAATGAGGGATGCGGGACCATTCCAGATGGATTTCCGGATCCACAACCATTTCCGGGCCGTGGTAATCCGCATTAAGCTGGTGGTAGGCGTTGCACAGGTACTGAGGCGTAAGGGCTTCTCCGGCCTCGACCCTTTCATGTATCATTTTCTCGAATTCGGCAAACATTGTCTGGCGGAATACCGTACCCCGGAACTGCTCCAGGTAGTGGTTTATCAGGTATACTTTTTTATCACGGTCGGTGACCGTCTTCAGAAGGTGAGCCATAAGAAGAGACTCATTTACCGTGGAGGCCACCTCTGCCGTGAATATCTTGTAATGGGCATACACGTAAGGCTGCTCCTGGTATGAATAGTATGAGTGCATGGCGTGCCCCGTCTCATGGGCCAGGGTGAAAACATTGTTCAGATTGTCCTGGTAGTTCATCAGTATGTAGGGGTGCACCCCATAGGGACCCCAGGAATAGGCCCCGCTGGTTTTCCCCCTGTTTTCGTATACATCCACCCAGCCTGAAGCAAATCCCCGGGCCGCCGTTTCGCCGTAGTCCCCGCCCAGGGGGGCAAGCCCCCGGCTGACCATTGCCACGGCCTCCGGGTAGGTTATTTCCCACTTAACCTCCCTGACCACCGGAACATACAGGTCATACATGTGCATCTCGTCTAAACCCAGCAGTTTTTTGCGCAGGGCCATGTAGCGGTGCATAGAACCCAGGTTTTGACGTACCGTGCCAATAAGATTTTGGTATACCTCCGGGGGGATATTATCGGCAAAGAGTGACGCCTCCAGGGCGGAGGGGTGATTGCGCACTTTGGAGTAGAATATGTCCTTTTTTACACTGGAGTTTAGTGTGGCCGCCAGGGTGTTTTTCAGTTTGCCATAGGAGCTGTATAGGGATGAAAAAGCTTCCTGGCGCACCCGGCGGTCTTTGCTCTCCATCAATTGACCGTAGCGGCCGTGGGTGACTTCCACTTCTTTTCCGGCATCGCCCCGGATGGGTGGGAAGGTGATATCGGCGTTATTTATCATCCTGAAAATACTGGCCGGGGCAGTGGTTACATCTCCCGCCCGGGCTATGATGCTCTCCTCAGCCGGGGATAGTGTATGGGGCTTTTGCCTGGTAAGTTCTGACAGGGCGAAATTATAAAGGGAGAGATCCTGTTTTTCCTGCAGAAAGCCCTCCAGGGCTTCCTGCGGTATTTCCAGTATTTCAGGAACTATAAAGGACTGGGCCGCGTGAATGCGGGTGCTCAGTCCCTCCGCCCGGTCAGTAAGGGCCTGATAGGCATTGTTGGTGTTGTCCTCGTCCCGCCGCATTCGGGCATAGGTGTATATACGTTCGGTTATTTCCTGTATATTGTCCTGAAGCCTTAACGCCTTCAGCAATGTGTCCGCCGATTCCCCCAGTCTCCCCCGGTAGGACCCAATTGTATCAATCATCTCCTGTATCTGCGAAAAATCCTGCTCCCACTGTTCCAGGCCGGTATATATATCTTCCAGCCGCCATTTATTCTCTGCCGGCAGATCATCCCTGGAGGGCAATCCTCCCTGATTTTTCATCCGGAACACCTCCTTTTTTGGCCCTCTGGGGCCTCATCTATATAAGATATATGTCCTGGGCATGTATTATTAATTGGTTCATACGACGGATGCAGCGCTCAAACCTTTATTTGTAAGCTATAATTCCCATATTTTTAAAAAGCCACCCCTGGAAGAGGTGGCGGAGTTGTGGCTATAAGGCCATTTGAGGCTAATAAGATTTTAAAGACATACATCGGCTATTTCTGGCCTAAGGCATTGGAAGAACTGACCATACCATGCCCGAAGGAACTGTCGTATCCGGTTTTACCGATGTCTTCGGCGGTTTTTTGCAACATTTCCTTAATTCTGGAGGGAGGCAACTTACCATGCCTGGAAATTATCAGGGCAGCCACAGCCGAAGCCTTTGGCGTGGCCATGGAGGTGCCGATATTAAAAGCATATCCCGGGCTGCGGTAATTGTAGCCGGTTATCACTGTTTGATCCGGACTGTAAACCGGTTCAATGAATGGAACCGAACTGAGGCAAAATTCTTTTGCAAAAACATTCTCCGCCGTCCGCTCATCCTCCGGAGTGTTTAGATAAAGCCGGTAATCTCCGCCTGGAGCGGCCACGTCAATGAACCCCGGTCCGTAATTGGAGTAAAGGGCCAGCTGGTCATCGGGGCCGGTGGCCGAAACTGTTACCACGTTGGGCAGTGAGGCCGGGGCTGGTAAGCTGGCCCCAACAAATGTATAGCCGTACTGACCGTAAATTCCGTTGGCATAGTCGGTGACATCCTTTTTGTTGGAGGAATTAAGGGCGTCATTGCCTGCTGCGGCCACAATCAAAGACCCTTTCCGGTCGGCGTAATTGGCCGCCCTCATATAGACCAGATAATCCGCAATATCGTTACCCAACCGTATTTTTTCCCCGGTGCCGGGGTCGGTGTACCATACCTGCCCCTTAATATTAATTCCGGTGAAGCTTATGGAGATAATATCGGTCCCGTCATTGGCGGCCGCCACCATTGCCTGGGCTATCCATGTGGAATAGGAGCCTCCGGTGCCGCCCATAACCCGGTATGATCTGTAGCCCACGTCCGGGGCCACCCCCAGTATGGAGCCCTTTCCGGCGATATTGCCGGTAACGTGGCTGCCGTGCCCGAAACGGTCCTGTACGTCAGCGATATTTCCGGTCTCTGACAAATCATTGCCGTAAAAGCCACCCGCCGGTACAAAGTTTTTTGATCCTCCCACAAGGTTGGCCTGCAGGTCTGGATGATTTAAATCCACACCGGTGTCGATGACGCCCACCACAACGTCATGGCTGCCCGTCCCCAGGCCGAAGGCCGACCCGTTTTGGGTAACCCTTTTAATATCCCACTGGTACATGTTATAAAGGGCGGCATCGCCAATATTTAAAGAGGATGTGTCAATCTTTCGGTGGTCTTTGGGCAGCACCTCCACCAGAGAGGGTGTTGCCGACTGAATCTCCCGGCTCTTCAGTGCTGTCCTGGCAAATGCTGGGGCAGCCTCTACCTGTACCACTCCTATTTCCGGAATGGTCGTCAATATTTTTCCGCCCAGCCCTGAAATAAGGTCATGAACATTGTCCGGCAGCCTTTCACTCTTAAATACCACGGTAAAATTCAATTTCGTTTCACCCGAGGCATTGGCCGTAACCACCGCAGTTAAGATCACGCATAGGGAGATGATGATTATCATGGCCTTTCTCATAATTAACCTCCTTTTCCTGTATTTTCTTATAGAACATAAAATTCTCCAACTATAGTAAAATTCCTCTTCACTTTTGTCTAATATTTTAATTTTTGACACATATATTAACAACCGGCTAAAACAGTGATAAACTTGGTTTAGTAAGTAATGGACACAAAATTGGTCTCGAAAATTTTTAAGTGGGATGTGTTTTGTTTGGGTGATAAGAAAAGGCAAGAGATGACGCTGACGGCGTCGGGACATCAGTATGACAGGGAGTTGTCCAGGGTTTCGGTAAAGGTATCTCCGGCGCTGCAGGCGGTAATCGCCAATCAGCATGACCTTATAGAAATAATTGAAAAGAACAGCCCAGATAATCAGATTTTCATTGATCAGCACAGGACAGAACTGTCAATGGTGGAAGATGAGATTGCCGGCGCTTTTGCAGGTTATACAAGGAAGAAAGAGGCGGCAAAGGCGCAGAGGGAATTAAAAAGGGAGCATACTGCAGGAGTGCATGAATTTCCAGATAATGGGGCTGGATCCGTTAAAAAATCCCCCAGGGGGAGATCCTCTGCCGAGGAGTCCGGGTATATGGCTGGAGAGTACGTGGAAAGCCTGGATTCCCTGGCGGACAGGCTCAGTCCGGGACTGCCCTCAGCAAAATTCCAGCCCCGGACCAAAGCGGCTTCTGACACAGTGGTGCTGGATGTCAGAAGGGTGGCCTTAGGGGCCTCCATACGGGCGCTCGCCAATTTTTTGAAGCGGGATCTTACCGAGGAAGAGATCAGGTCCGTGGAGAAACAGGTGGACTCATACCTGTAGCGGCAGTGAGATAAGCTATAAGCTATAAGCTTTACTTTCCTATACCGGGGGCTCCAAGGGGGGTATCCGGAAACAATTCATGATCTGGTAAGCTTATGTATATTGGTCAATACTTGTTTTCGGAGGGTATTCATGGATGATCGCCAGCTCTTTGAGATAATCGCCGGGGAGGCGGGTATAACTCCGCTGCAGGTGGAGAAAACAGCCGGTCTTTTGGACAACGGCAACACCGTTCCCTTTATTGCCCGCTACCGCAAGGAGTTCACCGGCGAGCTGGACGAGGTCGGCATCCGGCTGATCGAGGAAAGGCTTAAGTTCTACCGCAGCCTCAATTCCCGCAAGGAAGAGGTAATCCGCCTGATAGGCGATCAGGGCAAACTTACCGGGGAACTTCAGGAAAAGATTATGAATGCCACCAGGCTCACCGAGGTGGAGGACCTGTACCGCCCGTACCGGCAGAAGAGGAAAACCAGGGCCTCGGTGGCCCGGGAAAAGGGGCTGGAGCCCCTGGCCCGGTACCTGCTGTCCTTCCCCCGCCTGGGTGATCCCCGGGAGGAGGCCGGCAAATATCTGAACCCGGAAAAAGCTGTTTCCACCCCGGAGGAGGCCCTCCAGGGGGCTATGGATATTGTGGCCGAGGAGATTTCCGACGACCCGGATATAAGGGGATGGGTCAGGGAGTATACTTTTAAAAACGGGCTTTTGATCACCACTGCCTCGGCAGAGGGCAAACCTTCGGTTTATGAGATGTATTATGACTACCGGGAACCCGTCCGCCAGGTAGCCCCCCACCGGATTTTGGCCATCAACCGCGGAGAAAGGGAGGATTTTTTAAAGGTTGCCATAGGGGTGGATGATGAAAGGATAGTCGATCATATTGCCCGCAGATGGGTTAAAACACCTTCGGTAACGTCAGAAATAGTCCTTTCGGCCGTCAGGGACAGTTACCGCAGGCTCATTGCTCCGGCGGTGGAGAGGGATGTTCGCGGGGGGCTCACCGAAAAGGCCGAGGAACAGGCAATTCTGATTTTTTCTAAAAACCTTCGCCAGCTTCTAATGCAGCCTCCGGTGAAGGGTAAGGTGGTCCTGGGGGTTGACCCGGCTTACCGCACCGGCTGTAAATGGGCTGTGGTGGATGATACCGGCAGGCTCCTGGAGGTTGGGGTTGTGTATCCCAACCCACCCCGCCAGAGGTTGGAGGAAGCCATGAGTAAATTCAGGCTTCTGGCGGATAAATACGGGATTGAAGTCATTGTTATAGGAAACGGTACGGCCTCCAGGGAAACAGAGCAATTTGCGGCCTCTTTTATAAACGGCTACAGCCAGAGGGAGATAAAATACGTTATAGTAAGTGAAGCCGGGGCCAGTGTCTACTCGGCCTCAGAGCTGGCCGCCCGGGAATTCCCCGGCCTGGATGTTTCCGGGCGCAGTGCGGTATCCATTGCCCGCAGGCTGCAGGACCCCCTGGCGGAGCTGGTCAAGATAGATCCCCGGGCAGTGGGGGTGGGCCAGTACCAGCATGACTTGGGAGAAAAAAGACTGGAGGAAAGCCTGACCTCGGTGGTGGAGTCGGTGGTCAACCACGTGGGATGTGATCTAAACACCGCTTCGGCCCCGCTTTTGTCCTATATATCAGGTATAAACAAAACTGTGGCTGATAATATAGTCAAATTCCGGGAGGAATCCGGCAGGTTCGTTGACCGGGTTAAATTAAAAAAGGTGCCCCGCCTGGGACCCAAAACCTATGAGCAGTCGGTGGGTTTTCTCCGTATAACCGGAGGGAAGAATCCTCTGGACAGCACCCCCATCCACCCGGAATCCTATGATCTGGCCGAGAGGCTGATAAAACTGGTTAACTGCTCTCCGGTCCAGATTGGCGCCGCGGAAATGAGGGCCGCCCTGGAATCCCTGGATCCCGCCGAGGCGGCTTGCCGATTGGAAGCCGGGGTTCCTACGGTGAGAGATATTATAGAAAGCCTGATGCGCCCCGGGCGGGACCCCAGGGAGGATTTGCCCGGCCCTCTTTTACGGAACGATGTTCTTTCCATGGAGGACCTCCGGCCGGATATGGATTTGAAGGGAACAGTGCGCAATGTGGTGGATTTTGGGGCCTTCGTGGATATAGGTGTGAAAGTGGATGGCCTGGTGCATCTTTCACAGCTGAGTAATCGCTTTGTAAAGCACCCACTGGACGTAGTATCGGTGGGGGATGTGGTGGAGGTCAGGGTTCTGGACGTGGATGTCCGCCGGCAGAGGGTTTCCCTTACCATGAAAGGGGTGGGGGAACAAGGGGCAAAGTGAAATAAAAATACGCCAATTGGTAAAAGAGGAGGAAAAGGAAAATGCGTTTGCGTCTTGTTGTTTTACTGACACTTTTGGTTTTTGCCCTTGCCGGCTGCGGGGGCAAGGAGTCCGGAAACCAGGCTTCGGGCAAGCAGGAGTTTAAGGCACAGTATAAGATTGCCACCATGACCCCGGCCAGCCACATGTACACCCAGGGGGCACAAAAATTTGCCGATCTGATCAAGGAGAGGTCCAGCGGCCGAATTCAGATCACTGTATATCCGGACGGCCAGCTTGGCAAGGGAGAGCGTGAGCTGTTAGAGGCCCTGCAGCAGGGAACGGTTGACCTATATGCCGGTTCCACCGGGCCCATCGGGGGATTCAGCCCTTCCATGCTGATTGTGGACATCCCCTTCCTTTTCCGGGACTACACCCACGTGGACAAGGTTCTGGACGGGCCCATAGGGAAACAGCTGCTGGATGACATGGAGAAGGCCAACCTCAAGGGACTGGCCTTCTGGGAGAACGGATTCAGAAACCTGACCAACTCAAAGCGGCCGGTAAAATTACCGGAGGACGCCAAGGGTCTTAAAATACGCACCATGGAAAACAAGGTACACATCACGGCCTGGAAAGAGGTGGGAGCCATCCCCACACCCATGGCCTGGGCCGAGGTATACGGCGCCCTGCAGCAAAAGGTGGCGGACGGCCAGGAAAACCCGGTGGCTGTAATCTCCACCAGCAAGCTAAACGAGGTGCAGAGCTATCTCAGCATGACCCAGCACGTGTATTCACCGGCTCCCATCATCATGAGCCTGAAAAAATGGCAGGTCATGCCCAAAGAGGATCAGGACCTGTTTATCAAAACTGCCCTGGAGGTTGCTCCCTGGCAGCGTAAGCTGGGCAGGGACAGTGAAGAGAAAATGCTGGCCGATCTAGCCCAAAAGAATATGTCCATCGTCAGGGATGTGGATAAGGCAGCCTGGCAGAAGGCCATGCAGCCGGCCTTTGAGGAGTTTTCCAAGCAATTTGGCAAAGATAAAATAGACGCCATACTGCAAACCAAGTAATCTATATGAGAAGATCCCCCAAGGCCCGGCGGGCGCCGGGCCTTGGGCCGTTTTACCGCTGTATGGCAGGAAGGGGCGGTATTATTGATTTCCGTTTTAAACATTTTGAGAATGCTAAATAAAAATCTTCTGAGGGTGGCCGGCTGGGGTGTTGTTCTGGGTATGGCCGCCATCAGCATAGTGATCCCTTACGAGGTTTTTGGGAGATATTTTCTGGGCAGCATGCCGCCCTGGTCGGGAGAGCTGACCACCTTTTCCCTGGTTTGGGTAACCATGCTGGGGGCGGCGGTGGGGCTTCCCAGGGGATACCAGATAGGCATGACCTCCCTGGTGGACAAGCTGCCGCCAGGGGCCGGCCGTGCGGTGAAGGTGCTGGGATACGCTGTGAGCATGGTTATTCTTAGCGTTCTGGTGATATATGGTTTTGATCAGACTCTTCTCAATATAAATCAGATTTCTTCGGCTATGCAGATTTCCATGGCCCTTCCTTACCTGGCCATACCGGTGGGGTCCTTTCTGATGTGGCTGGTAACGCTGGAGCAAGCCCTGGATGTTTTAACGGGTAACCGTTTATCGCCGCAGGAGAGTTGAGGAGGAAGTAACGCTGACCATTTTTATACTGGCTTTTGTTGTTTTGCTGGTGACGGGAATACCCATAGCCATAGCCCTGGGGGGGACCGCCCTGTCATACCTTCTTATGAAGGGTGATCTTTCTTTAACCATGCTGGTGCAGACCACCTTTGCCGGCATAGCCTCGTTCCCTCTTCTGGCCATACCCTTATTTATGCTGGCCGGGGCGCTGATGAACGAAAGCGGTATAACCAGGGATCTGGTGCGCTTTGCCCGGCTTCTACTGGGACGAGTCAGAGGGGGGCTGGGACTGGCCACCATACTGGCCTGCGCCATTTTTGCCGCCATCTCCGGATCGGCGGTGGCCACGGCGGTGGCCATAGGGGCCGTGGCCATTCCGGCCATGAAAGACGCGGGTTACGATGAGGATGTATCGGCCGCCGTTACCGCCACCGCCTCCTGCATGGGCCCTGTCATACCCCCCAGCATACCCTTTATCATTTACGGGGTAATTGCCAATGTTTCCATCGGGGCGCTTTTTCTGGCCGGAATAGTGCCGGGGATGCTGCTGGGGCTGGGACTGATGATCTACACATACTGGGTGGCCCGTCGCCGTAACTATCCCCTGGAAGAAAGCCCGGGATGGCGGGAAATGGCCGCCGGAAGCTGGCGGGCACTGCCAGCCCTGCTGATGCCCTTTATAATTATAGGTGGAATACTGGGAGGCATCTTTACCCCCACCGAGGCTGCCGGAATAGCCGTGGTATATGCCTTCTTAGTGGGCGGATTGATATACAGGGGCCTCAAGCTGTCACGGCTGCCAGCGGTTTTACTGGTGGCCGGACTTGAAACGGCCATGGTGATGCTGCTGCTGGGGCTGTCGGAACCCTTTGCCTGGGTGGTGGCGGTGGAGCAGGTGCCCTTAAAGATGCTGTCGGCTTTAACCTCAGTGGGCCAGGATCCCTTGATGGTGCTGCTGCTGGTCAATGTAGCCCTCATTTTAATAGGTATTCCCCTGGAAACCGCACCTGCCCTCACCATAGTCACCCCCGTGCTGGCCCCCCTGGCCATGCAGCTGGGGATAGATCCCATCCAACTGGGGGTGGTGGTGGTCTTCAACCTGGTTCTGGGGCTTATCACGCCACCGGTGGGGGCCGTTCTTTTCTCGGTCTGCGGTATTTCCGGTGTTTCCCTTGAAAAGCTCAGCCGCGCTGTGTGGGCGCCCTTTTTAATAGGACTGTTGGTTCTTTTGCTGATTACCGTTGTGCCCTCTTTAACCACCCTGCTGCCCAAAATGCTGATGAGGCATTAGGGTGTATACTGGCAAGGAGAATGATTAATGAAAATAGCAGTTATCGGGGCCGGCGCCATGGGGAGTCTCTACGGGGCGCTTCTGGCCGAGGCCGGTGAAGATGTATGTCTGGTGGATATATGGGAGGACCATGTGTCCTCGGTAAACCGGCGGGGATTAATTGTTTCCTCGGATGACGGGGACCGGGCCGTGCCCCTGCGGGCTGTGACCGGGGCGGCCGGACTGGGTCCGGTGGACCTTATACTGGTATTTGTAAAGTCTTACTCCACCGGGGAGGCAGCCCGTACGGCCCTGGGCCTGCTGGGGGAGAATACCATGGTGCTGACCCTTCAGAATGGCATAGGAAATGTGGAGCAACTGGGGGCCATACTGGGCCCGGAACGGGTTCTGGCCGGAACCAGCGCCTTCGGCGGCACTATGCTGGGCCCGGGACATATAAGGCATGCCGGCAGCGGACCCACCATGCTGGGGGAAATCAGCGGGCAGAGCACCCCCAGACTTGAAGAGCTGGCCGGAGTATTCCTCCGGGCAGGCCTTCAGCCCTCGGTATCGGATAATATTGAGGGGGTCCTCTGGACCAAACTTATTGTCAACGTGGGGATAAACGCCCTGACAGCCCTGACCCGGATTAAAAACGGCCAGTTGCTGGAGATACCGGAGTTGGAGAGCGTTATGGACATGGCCGTGGCCGAGGCCGTGGCGGTGGCTGTCAAAAAGAATATAAAGCTGGTGTCCCACCCCCTGGATCATGTGAAGGGCATCGCCCGGGCCACCGGGGGGAATATTTCCTCCATGCGCCAGGATGTGGAGAAGGGCCGGGCAACGGAAATTGATGTGATAAACGGGGCGGTGGACAGGGAGGGTACCTCCCTGGGTATACCTACCCCTGTTAACAGGGTTCTTGCCATGCTCATTAAAGGGCTGTCCACATCAATTAAAGAAGACAGTTGGTGATTTTTACTGTGGAATGATTGTATTGCGGATTTCCATAAACTTGCCTCCGCCTCCCTGCGCAACGGGTCCACTCCCAGCAACTGCCGTGTATACATTCGTCATATAGCGACCTCCATTTTCCTTGACTAACCTTAGTGGACATGTTATTTTTATCTTCAATTATCTTAGTGGACATCAAGAAGGTTTTTTCAAAATAATAATGTCCGCTAATGTATATTAGCGATATTTAAGTATGCGTATTTACCCAGTATTCCAAGGTGGAGGTATTGGCCGATGAGTTTGTTGAATCGAATAAGCGTTGACCCGGCAGTTTGTCACGGGAAAGCCTGTATTGCCGGAACTCGAATAATGGTTTCGGTAATACTGGATAACCTTGCATCCGGAAAGGCCCGGGAGGAAATATTAAACAGTTATCCTTCCTTACAACCGGCTGACATAGACGCGGCCCTCGCATATGCCGCTATGTTAGCCAAGGAACGTCATCTTGCCATGTAGGGAGGGCAACCGTTGAAAATCAAGATTGATGAGAATCTTCCTATCAACGTTGTGGATCTGTTCCGTTCCGACGGTCATGACGTTGAATCGGTTTACTCCGAAAATATTCAAGGGTGTTCAGATCAGATCCTGATGCGTAAATGCCAAGAAGAAGGCAGGGTCATTATCACTCTTGATTATGATTTTTCGAATATCATTGCCTATCCTCCAGAAAAATCGGAGGGTGTTATAGTATTGCGGGCCAAGGAACAGAGCAAGGACGCTGTTTTAAAAGTTGTTCGCGACCTTTTGCCCAGATTAGCAGGGGAATTCTTCCCCGGGCAGCTCTGGATAGTTGAGGAAAACCGAATACGAATCAGGAGCAAGGAATAATGGATGGAAAAAAGCCGGGTAATTGTAGATACCCGGCTTTTTCAATTGTTCTCATTTTACGGGAATAATGCAGTAAATAGAGCTTTTGTTCTTTGTATTCAATATTAAATAATTTTATGAACCGGTGATTTAAACGAATTTAGCTGCTAATATATATATTGTATACTTATTCAAAAGTACTTTCTGTAATGGTATAAATAACTTATAATTGCTAATGTGAGTTGACAAATAGATATATTATAAGCCAACTATAAAGTTATTAGTTTGACTTAATATTATTAGTTGGTAATTAGGGGGATAAAGTTTTGCCTGTAATTGGGATAACGGACACAACACTGAGGGACGCCCACCAGAGCCTTTGGGCCACCAGAATGCGCACCGAAGACATGCTGCCGGCTGCTGAAATGATGGACAGCATTGGATTTCATTCCATGGAGGTATGGGGTGGAGCCACCTTTGACGTATGCCTCAGATTTCTTGGCGAGGATCCCTGGGAAAGGTTAAGGACACTAAAAAAACACATTAAAAAAACTCCCCTTCAAATGCTTCTAAGGGGACAGTCGCTGGTGGGCTACCATCATTATCCTGATGATGTGGTTTATAGCTTTGTGCAGCGGTCGGTGGAAAACGGGATCGATATAATAAGGGTGTTTGATGCTCTTAATGACATAAGAAACCTTGAGTCCTCAATAGCAGCGGGAAAAAAAGCCGGAGCCCACATTCAGGCAGCCGTTGTCTACACGGTCAGCCCGGTACACACCACCGATCATTACTTGAAAACCGCCTTGGACCTGGCAGATCTGGGGGCTGACTCAATATGCATCAAAGACATGGCCGGCCTGCTGGCTCCATATGCGGCTTATGATCTGGTGAGGCTGCTGAAGGAGAAGGTAGGGCTCCCGGTGCAACTCCACAGCCATTACATTGGAGGGCTGGCCCTGGGAACTTACCTGAAGGCGGTCGAGGCGGGAGCGGACGTTATCGACACCGCATCAGTGCCCCTGGCCTTCGGGGCCTCACAGCCTCCTGTGGAAACGGTGGCCAGGGCGCTAAAAAACACTCCTTACGATACGGGACTGAGCCTGGGGGCGTTATTCGAGGTGGCCCGGTATTTTGAAAAGCTGCGGCTGGACAGGGGACAAAAGAGGGGTGTCACCAGAATAAACGATATGAGGGTTTTTGAACATCAGGTTCCCGGGGGAATGATTTCCAATCTGATTACCCAACTGGAAGAACAGAACGCTCTCCACAGGTTGACTGAGGTTTTGGACGAAATACCCAAGGTGCGGGAAGAATTCGGCTACCCTCCCCTGGTGACCCCCACCAGCCAGATAGTTGGCACCCAGGCGGTGCTCAATGTGCTTTCCGGAAAGCGTTATAAAATGGTGCCGGGCGAGGTCAGGTCTTATGCCCAGGGACTCTACGGCATGCCGCCGGCGCCAATGGACCCGGTAATACAGGCGGGAATTCTGGGCGACCGGAAGAAATATACCTGCAGGCCTGCAGATCTCCTGGAACCCAGGATGGAAAAGGTAAGGGAAGAGGCCCGGGGACTGGCGGCAACCGAGGAGGATCTCCTTCTGTACGCTCTCTTTCCCCAGATTGCCCGAAGATTTATTGAAAAAAGGAATCAGCCGGCGGTTCAGTCAACCGCGGAGGAGAAGCCGGCAGGGGCGCCGGCTGTCAGGATGGTAAAAAACCCGGTAACTGAGGAGGAAATGGAAATGAACCTGCAGGAAATAAAAGAACTGGTACAACTGATAAAGAACTCGGACATACAGGAACTGGCCCTGGAGAATAACGGCATGAAGGTTGCCATTAGAAAGGGCGGCAGTATTAATTCAGAGGCCGGGAATGCGCCTGAAAAACAGAATAGCGATATGGCCGGGGAAAAAAGCAGCGCACCTTCCGTTGAAAAAACAGCAAATAAGGAAGTGGAAACCGGCGAGGACCATTATGTTATCAAGGCCCCCATGGTAGGCGCCTTATACAGTGCCCCGGCCCCCGATGCCCCTCCCTTTGTAAATATAGGAGACACGGTCGCCAGAGGACAAACCCTTTGCATCATTGAGGCCATGAAGCTTATGAATGAAATAGAGTCTGAGGTTTCAGGAAGGGTAACTGAAGTGCTGGCGGAAAACGGTTCTCCGGTGGAATACGGCCAGCCCTTATTTATAATCAAAATAGCAAACTGAGGAATAAAAAACAATGTTTAAAAAAATACTTATAGCCAACAGGGGTGAAATTGCCCTGAGAATTATCAGGGCATGCAGGGAAATGGGAATACAAAGTGTTGCGGTTTACTCAGAGGCTGACAGGGAGTCCCTGCATGTCAGGGCGGCCGACTCGGCTGTATGCATTGGCCCGGCAAATCCTTCCGGCAGTTACCTGAACGTTCAGAACGTAATCAGCGCGGCCCTTATTTCAGGATCGGACGCCGTCCATCCAGGATACGGTTTTTTGTCCGAAAATGCTAATTTTGCCAGGGCCGTAGAGGAGCAAGGGATGACCTTTATCGGACCTTCCCCGGCCGCGGTGGAAAAAATGGGTGACAAGGCTGTGGCCAAGGAAACCATGATCAAAGCAGGAGTACCTGTGGTTCCAGGTTCCGATGGCGTTGTAAATGATATGGAAACAGCCCTTGCCACAGCAGAAAAAATTGGCTACCCGGTGTTGGTAAAGGCTTCGGCAGGCGGGGGCGGCAGAGGGATGAGAGTGGCCCATGCGCCGGACGATCTGGTAAAGGCGGTTCAGACTGCCAGGACCGAATCAGGGGCGGCCTTCGGCAATTCTGACGTGTATATTGAAAAATACCTTGAGGAGCCCAGGCATATAGAGTTTCAGATAATAGGGGACAAACACGGAAACATAATTCATCTGGGTGAAAGGGACTGCTCTGTCCAAAGACGAAATCAGAAGATTATTGAAGAGGCCCCATCTACAGCCCTGAACCATTCACTGAGACAAAAAATGGGGGAGATGGCGGTCAGGGCGGCCCGGGGGGTGGAATATTTCAGTGTCGGCACGGTGGAATTTCTGCTGGACAGGAATAAGGATTTTTATTTTATCGAGATGAACACCAGAATACAGGTGGAACACCCGGTAACCGAAATGATTACCGGTATAGATCTGATTAAGGAGCAGATAAGCATAGCGGCGGGAGAGGCGCTGTCAGTTTCCCAGGACCAGGTTAGCTTCAGCGGGTGGGCCATAGAGTGTCGTATTAACGCCGAGGACCCGTTCAGAAATTTCGCCCCCTTCCCCGGCAAAATAACCGGATACATCCCCCCCGGAGGCCCGTGGGTGAGGCTGGACAGCGCAGCTTACCAGGGATGGACAGTGCCCCGCAACTATGACTCCCTGCTGGGAAAACTGATTACCTGGGGAAGGGACCGGGAAGAGGCCATGGTAAGGATGCGCAGGGCCCTTGGGGAATTCGTTATCGAAGGCATACCCACCACCATACCCTTCCACCAGAAGGTTTTGGACAACGCATTCTTCCGGAGGGGAGAAGTGTATACCAATTTTATACAAAGAAGGATACTGGAACAATAGTCCCGGCCAGAATCATTGTCGGCTATTTACTAATCAGACTTGAAGGTGTATTAGAATAAACCAACTCTTTAGCATAATTGAAGAGTTGGTTTATTTTTTTACTTTAAGAAATGATAAGGAGTGGTTAATGGAATTGGGAATGTCAATCTTCCCCAGATCATGGAGAAGTCTCGCCATGCAAATGATTGTTATTATCATATAATTGTAGAAAATAGCCTGTCAGGGTTTTTAAATAATCCTTAAGAAATTTTATAAATGGGGAAGATGGTATCCGGTTCATCCGTTATTATTAATGAAAGCCTAAAGGGAGGGGGTGGCGAGGGCATTGGACCAAGATGCCGGGGGCCTTGTGGAGCGGGCCAGATCCGGGGATGGTGAGGCAGTGTCAGATCTGGCTGTTTTATATGGCCCCGAAGTGTACCGGTTGGCCCGGTATCTATTAGGTTCAGTGGAGGAGGCCCGGGATGCCGCCGCCGATATATTTGCCAGGCTTTTCGTTTTCCCCGGAAATATCCCCGTGGACAGCTTTCGCCCCTGGCTGATGAAGGTGGTATACAACCACTGCATTGACGTTCTCCGGCGAAGGAAAGTGCTGAACCGGCTTTTACCGAAGATTTACCAGAGAATAACGGCCAATCCGGACCCAACCCCCGATGAGGCGGCGGTGGAGACCGACGAGAGGGAAGAGGTCCGGCGGGCGGTGGCCCTTTTGCCGGAACAGGACCGGGCGGTGGTGGTTCTGCGCTATTACCAGCAGATGAGCTATGCCGAAATAAGTAAAATTATGGATATTCCCGAAGCCACTGTGGGCACCCGGCTGCACAGAGCCCGGGAGAAGATCCGGAGGGTGCTGGCAAAGAATGAGGGGGTGGGTGAGATATGAGGTGTCCCGTTTTGTACCAGTGGGAAATTTTTATTGACGGTGAACTTCCACCGGACAGGAAGATGCAAATGGAGTCGCACCTGAGGGATTGCCCTTCATGCAGCCGCCTGGCGGCCGGCCTGGGGAAGGAAACAGAACTGTTTTCCCTGTCCCTGGCCTTCACTCCGGTCCCCCCCGACCTGGCCGTGGTTATCAGTAAGAGACTTGCGGGCGCAAGGGGAGGTGAGTGTCTTTTCGGGTTCTTCCTGGCCGCGCTTGGATTTGCCGGGATGCTTGGGGGGTTAAGCGAGGGCTGGTGGCCGCTGTTTGAAAAGCTGAGGAACATTATCCAGCTCTTTGTGGGAAGTGACTTTGCCTTACAGTTTGCCCTGTCCTTTTATGACCTTGTTTTAAAACTTTCGGACGCTGCCATGACAAGAGATCCGGTTTCTCCGGCCCTGGCGGTGCTGGCTGTATGTGTGCTGTGGACGCAGCTAAAACTACAAAGGGGAGGTCGTACCTATGTTTAGATTCAGAAAAATTCCGATGATGCTGATCAGTGTAGTTCTTCTTATTGTGTGCATGGCTGCCCCGGCCGGGGCGCTGGAGATTAAAAGCGGCGAAATGGTTACTGTGCCGGAAGGGAAAATTCAGGGACCGCTTGTGGTCAGCGGAAAAAATATTATCATAAACGCCGATGTTGACGGGGATGTGTTCGCCGCCGGTGAAACCGTTACCGTTAACGGATCTATTAATGGCGATGTGCTGGCTGCCGCCCGCAGTATTATTATCAACGGCAGTGTTAAGGGGGATGTCCGCTGCGCCGCCGCTGACGCTGACATTAAGGGCCAGGTGGGGCAAAGCCTCACAGCTCTGGTGGCTAAGTTACGGCAGTTTGATGGCTCCAGGGTAAATCAGGATGTACTGGCGCTGGCAAAAGAAGTTTCCATTTCCGGTGCGGTGGGTCGCCAGGTGCTGGGCTCTGCTCAAACGGTTTATCTGAACGGCCCTGTGGGGGGGGATACCCGGTTCTGGGCGGTTGAAACACTTAACGTGGGTCCGGGGTCCAGAATTGCGGGAAACCTGATCTATGGTTCCCCCAGTCAGGGTACTGTTTCACCCGAGGCCAGGATAGGGGGATCAACTCAGTGGGAGCAGATTGAACCGCTGGAAAAGCCCCGCCGCCAGGAAGGCATAAGCTGGCTGGGACAATTGATCTGGTTTGCTGCCGGGGTTACCGTTTGGGGAGTCCTTTACCTGGTATTCCCCGGCATCTGGTCCGTCCTCAGCCGGACTTTACTGCAGAAACCACTGCCGGCGCTGGGCTGGGGGGTTATGACACTGCTGCTGGCCCCTTTGGCTTCGCTGCTCCTTCTGATTACCGTTATAGGTATACCCCTTTCCCTCATCCTCGCCATGGTTTACGGGGTACTTATCTACGCCGGCAAAATAATTGTCGGGGATGCCGTCGGACGCTACCTGGCCGCACGATTGGGGTGGGAAAACCGCATACACCAAATATTTCCCTTCATGATCGGTTATGCGGGGCTTATGCTGCTGGGGAACATTCCGGTTGTGGGATTCTTCTTCAGTGTTGTGGCAGTATGCCTGGCTATGGGGGCGGTGTTCTTGTCCATCGGCAGTTGGCGGCAGAAACCCCCGGCTTTCTGATATGCCCAATAAAATATTTAAAAAAGAAGGCTGCGGATTATTCACCGCAGCCTTCTAGGAGAGTGTTGCAAAACTATATTAAGAGGTCAACAAAGTACTTATTCGACTACAACCGGAGGCTGTTCAAAAAGCTCCAGATGCAAGGCGCGGCAAGGCTTCAAGCGGAGGCGTACTCCTTGTACGTTGAGCATTGAAGCCGCCGCCGCAACGCCGCAGATGGACTTTTTCAACAGCCTCCTAGAGTTGCTTGAAAAAGTTCTTCAAAGCCTCCGGCGTCTCATCCGCAAGGAGCGGTTTTGCGTAAGGCTGACCACAACACTGGCCACAGTGAGATAGGGTAATTTGCAGAGAAATAATCAACACTTAAAAGGGATACCTTCCGCAACCCAGCTGCCCTATTGCTTGACCTTTGCTTTTTCCTTCAGATCCAGACTTCCATCCCTGATTATTTCCTCTCCGTCCTCCAGTCCGCCGGTAATCTCCACCAGATACCTGTCACTGATGCCGATGCTTATCGTGCGGTGAATCACCCGTTCCCCGGAAACCACCATCACTTCCTTGCGGCCATCCGCCGTGGTTCTGACAGCTTCCCTGGGAACCACCGGAACACTCTGGCGGGTCTTTGTTTCCACCGCCACCCTTACCTCAAATCCCGGCCTGAGATTTCCCGGATCGTCCAGCGAAATTATAACCGGAACCCTGCGCTGTATTACTCCCAGGGCTGACAGCTTTTCCTCGGCTCGGGGATATATCTGCTTCACCTGCCCCACCAGTGTTTTTTGGCCCAGTACCGGGGCGGTGACAATAACCCTCTGCCCTTCACTGATCTCGGCCAGGTCGTCGCTCAGAATATCGGCCTTGACCTCCATCTGATGGGCGGCTGCCACCGAGGCCAGAAGGCTGCCCGGGTTAACCCACTGCCCCAGTTGAGCCGGAAGTGACAGAACGGTTCCATCTGCCGGACTGGTGACCGCCATCTGACTATCCCTGGAGGAGAGCTGCCGGAGGGACTGGCTTAGCCCTGCCTCCTGGGACAGTGCGCCTTCCAGTCGGGAGTTATGCTCGTTGAGGCTCTGACGTAAGGTTTCCACCTGCAGCAGGGCTTTTTCATATTCTGCCCGGGGGACTGCCCCGACCTGGTACAGTTCTTCGGTCCGGGCAAGGTTCTCCCCGGCGTTTTTGATCTCCAGGGCAGTTCGATCCACCGAGGCCCTGGTTCCGGCAACCGTAGCCCCGGCCTGGGATAACTGCCATTTTGCATCATTAATCTGCATGATCAGATCCTGGTTTTCCAGCAGCACCATGGTTTCTCCCTTTTTAACCGCCTGTCCGGTCTTAACAGGCAGATGGACAATCCTGCCCGCCTGGGCGGCGTACAAATCGTGGTTTGACGAGGGCTGAACGTAGCCGGTGTCTGTAACGGTACGGGTAATATTACCCTGGCGGACCTGAACCGTTTCCACCCGGGTCCCTCCCCCCTTTAACGCCAGCGCCGCCAGTATAACGACCGCCAGCACCGCGGCTCCCAGGTATATCTTTTTACTCCTTTTCATGGCTGACCTCCATCTAATCCCTGTTCTTTAACACATCCACCAGATCCAGTTTTTTAACACCCCTTACGGCCACCAGGTGAGCCACCCAGATGAATAGCAGGCCTCCGGCGGTCGACAAAAAGTATGTCTGGGGGTAAATCACCAACGGCATGGTAAAAAGGTCGGTGCTTACCGCGCTGATATATCCCTGGGTCATCAGCCTGCCCAGGGGCAGTCCCAGGGCCACTCCCAGCAGTGACTGGAGCATGTTCTCCTTCATCAGAAGGCCGGAAACCTCCCGATTGGTGAAACCAAGAACCCTGAGTGAGGCCAGTTCCCTTTTGCGTTCAGAAAAACTGATCACCGAGGAATTGTAGACAATGGCAAATCCCATTACCATGGCGAACATAACCATAATGAGTATGGAATAAATCATGGCCTCCAGGTTCTTGTCGAAATTGGCCAGTTCCTTCTGGCGGCTGAGCACCGATGAGATGGCCGTCATATCGTCAAGCTTTTTCTCCACCACATGGAATGTGCCCGGATCCACCTTCAGCATGACCCCGGATACCAGACTTCTTTCCTGCAGAATACCGTTGGCCTGATCAATACTTACAAAAGATCCGCCACCCACCAATTGCTGGTTAACCCCCGCTATTTTCAGCGCCGCCCGCCGGGAAGGGCCGGTTCCCAAAAGGGTTTCCACCTCCACCGGGTCGCCTTCCCGGGCTCCCAGCTTTGCTGCCGTCCTTTCACTGATGAGCACTCCTTCTTCGGGCAATTGCAGGGGCCTCCCATTTTTATCCGTGATTTTTTTTAGTGTCGTGGTTACGTTCAGACCCTGAAGGGAGTCTTCCTGGGATTTACCGTTATAATGAACCCTGACGGGTATTTCAAAAATGGGTTCAGCCCTCAGAACCCCTTCAATACGGGAGATGTTTAAAAGCTCATGCTCCTTCAGTGGGGCCGAAAATCGAACAAGATAGTCGTACCCCTGATTTTCGAAAAATTGCTTTTTAATCATATAATCAATAGTATCATTGGAGAAGAGAGACATCACCAGCATGCCCACTGAGAAGGTCACCCCCAGCAGTACCAATGTGAATCTGCCCCGGTTGCGAAAGGCGGTTCTCAGGCTCATCTTCCAGGTGGAATCCAGCCGCTTCCAAATCCATTCCCACCGTTCAAGGAAGATCCTTCCACCCTTTTTTGGCGGGTTCGGTCGCATGGAATCGGCCGGATTGATTTTGACCACTCCCCTTGAGGCTATCAGCCCGGTAGAAGCCCCCACCCCCAGGCTAAGGGCCGATCCGTATAATACAGCCTGATAATTGATGCTGCCAATGGCCTGGGGCAGGTTGAATATTTCAGCATACATACCTGATATGGCCGAGGTCAGCCCCGCACCCAGGATGGTACCCATAATGCATCCCATAAGGGATGTGGCCACAGAGTAGCCGGTGTAGTGTAGGATGATGCTGCGGCTGCTGTAGCCCAGGGCCTTCAAGACACCGATCTCCAGACGCTTTCCTTTGATCATCCGGCCCAGCATAACCATCTGAATGGCGGCTGCTATGCCCAGGAAAATTACTGGCATAAAGCGTGATGAGGCCTTCAGGCCGTCCAGTTCTCCCTGCAGCACGGCGTGGCTAAGCTGCTTGCTGCGGGGGTAGCTGGCCAGGTTGCCATAGGGTTCCAGAATATGTTTCACACCGCTGGCCACCAGTTCTTCATTAAAGCCCGGCGCCACCTTTATAATCACCTGGTTTATCTGTCCGGGCAGGTTCATTATCTGCTGAGCCTGCTGGTGGGACATCATAATCAGCCCAAATGTCCGGGGGTCCGGCATAAGAGTGGCCGCGTCTTTCATGGCGATGGTGAACTCGGGGCTGGTTCCGGTTCCAACCAAGGTAAGAGGCGCCTTCCTGCCGTCGGCCACAATGTAAACCAAATCGCCGAAGGACAGGCCGTTGGCGCTGGCAAACTTTAAATCAGTGAGAACCTCGACACCCCCTCCCTGGGGGTTATTTTCAAAAAACCTCCCTGACATTAACTGTATGCGGTTTACCTCGCCCTCCATGGGTACGGCATAACTGGTTATACGCGCGGTGGCCCGCTGGTCCCCCTCTTTAACCACCGGCATATCTTTTTGTATCCGCCCGGTGGCCACGGCCACCCCCGGAAGGGACTCCACCTGTTTAACGACCTGCTGGGGAGCCCTGACCACATGAAAGTAGTAGTCGGCGAAATTATTTTCCCTGTAAAACCGATCTTTGGAGGCGTTCAGGTTGAAATAACTGGTGGTCATGGACATGTACACCGTTATTCCCACCGTCACCACCGCCGTCACCGCCAGGAACTGGCCCCTGGTGTTCCAGATGGTTCGCAGCATCTTTTTAACCAGGACATTCATTACCAGTCGATCCTTTCCGGGGACACCGGGGTTTTATTTTGAATAATCTCCACGATACTCCCGCTTCTCATGCGAACAATGCGGTGGGCCATGGACCCAATGCCGGTATTGTGGGTGACTATCACCACTGTGCTGCCCCGGTCCCGGTTGATTCTGGCCAAAAGCCCCAGTATAAGTTTTCCCGTCTGATAATCCAGGGCCCCGGTGGGCTCATCGCAAAGCAGTAGGCGTGGGTTTTTTGCCGCAGCCCGGGCGATGGACACCCTCTGCTGCTCTCCGCCGCTCAACTGGGAGGGAAAGTGATCCATCCTGTCCTCCAAGCCCATTTCTTTTAATACACCGGCGGCCGGAAGGGGGTTTTCCACCAGTCCTGAGGCCAATTCAACATTTTCCCTGGCTGTCAGGTCGGGCATAAGATTGTAAAACTGAAACACAAAGCCCACCTCGTTTCGCCGGTAGCGGGTGAGCCTTTCTTCACCGGCTGCGCTCAGGTCTTCCCGCTCAAGAAATACGTGGCCTCCGGAGGGCAGGTCCATACCCCCCATGATGTTCAGCAGGGTGCTTTTGCCCGATCCGCTGGGACCAAGTATCACCAGGATTTCACCGGAATAAATGTCCAGGGAGGTTTCTCTGAGGGCCTCAACCTTTACATCACCCATGGTGTAAGTTCTGGTTGCTCCATCCAGTTTCATTAAAATGTTTTCTGCCATTTTTTGGTCCCTCATGGGCTTAATTTTCCTGTATTTCTCCCTTTTTCCATCTTTCGTACTGTTCCTCAATATCCGAAAGGTACCAGATCATAAAATTAAAATAGTCCTTCATCTCTCTTAGGTTTTCCTGGGCGGCCTTGTTGTCCGCCGGCAAAAACCCCAGGCACTGATCAATCACCTTGTTCCACGCAGTTATCATATTGATCTGATCCGACATTGAACCGATCCAGGTCTGTATATTGGCCTGGTAGCAGTCCTTGCGATTACCCGGTATGATTACCTTTTCAAACAAATAGATGACCAGTCCCTGGCGAACTGTCAGGGAAGCGGTGGCTTTGCTGAAAAGAAGATCTTTGGCAATCTGATCCAGGGTTCTGGGACTGTCGGCCAGAAGGAGGTATCCGAAAATACGGCCCAGGGTTCTGGACCCGCCGGATTTTTCCATTAAAAGCCCCATATCTTCAATAAACTTGGATTCCTCAATATTTATAGCAACCACCCCCCTCTTATATAATATTATTTAATTTGTTTAATTGCAATTAAACAAATTAGCAGTTAATAAGTTTTGTAATTACTGCCACCAGTATTATTTTATAGAATAGACAGAGGATCTTTAAGTTGCAAAACAAACAATATATAATATTTAAGTGCTATAATTGTCATCGCGGGAGGTATGGTGCCGATGTGGGAATGTGATCAGTGGAAAAAGTGGAGGCTGGTGGCCAAGTTGGACCCGGATAAAGCACTGCCTCCCCAGGCTCTGGAAATAATCAGGGACAAAAACATTGACGCCGTTATGGTGGGGGGCAGCCAGGGGATAAACTATGTCAATACCCAAAAGCTGGTGCAATTGATTCGTGAGTCCGGATTCACCGGCCCCCTGGTTCAGGAGATTTCAGCCGAGGATGCCGTGATAACCGGAGTGGACGCCCATTTCATTCCGCTGGCGCTCAACTCCGGGGATGTGCACTGGCTAACCGGCGCACATCTGGGGGCCATCAAAAGATATGGGGAATTAATCAGGTGGGATAAGATACTGGCGGAGGGTTATCTGATCTGCAACGGCAGTTCCGCCGCAGGACAGATCACCGGCGCCAGGGAGGTCACCATTGAGGACGCAGTGGCATACGCCATCCTGGCCAGGGAAATTTTCCGCATTCCACTTTTGTATATAGAATACAGCGGTGTCTTTGGTGACCTGGAGTTAATCAGGGCGGTTTCAGCGGCCAGTAAAAATATGCGCCTTTTTTACGGGGGAGGCGTAAAAACCCCTGATCAATTGAACAAGGTGGCCTCGCTGGTGGATACCGTGGTCATAGGAAATATATTTTATGAAAACCCGGCCCAGGCGGCCGAGCTGATAAAATCATACCGTTGAGCCATCTTTGCGGTAAAAAGACAGAGAAATTTTAATCTGTATTATATACTTTTAACCAGCCAGGGAATGCCAGAAACACAAAGGCTGCCGACATCAATGTTGCGGCAGCCTTTGATGATCATATTGCGCTGAAGCCTCTTACCGCTTTGCGAAGGAAATTTCCGTAGCCGAAACCCTCTTCCATGAACCGATCCCCTATCTGGGAAATATCCGTTCTATTCCGGATGAGGGCGCTGAAAACTCCGGCGTTGGCGATATCCCCCACCAGTACGGCACCCTTTAGGATATTGTCCTTGAACACCAGCTTTTTGTAAGTGTTGTTTTCCGGGCGGTAATGGGAAAGCACCTGGTAGCCGTCGGCATTGACCTGGGTGAGGCCCACTGCTATGGCGGGAACTTCCCTGAATTCCACTGTGTTTTGCATTCCGATAAGGCCTCCGTACTTTCTTTCCCGTCCGGCCATGTTGCAGCCGGCGTATCTTCCCTGGACCATGGCGTTGGGCCAGATGGGGGTTACCGATTGGAGACCGGTTACTATGTCGACTGTTTCGGCCACATCCCCGGCGGCGTAAATATCCGGCAGGCTGGTTTGCATGTACTTATTTACCACAATTCCGCGGTTAACCTTTATGCCGGTGTTTTTGACAATGTCTGTGTTGGGGCGGGCCCCGGTGGCCACCACCACCAGCTCACACTTCAGCCTGCCGCCGTCTTCCAGAAGGACTCCTTTACCCTTTTTGCCGAACAGCCTTTCCCAGATGGTTGGCCCTGCTATTCCCCGGATTCCGGTATTCAAAACAATCCGTATGCCTTCGTTTTCCATATCTTTCTTCAGCACATGGGAGGCAATGGCGTCAAACTGCTGAGGCACTATCTGCGGGGCCTTTTCCACCACCGTTACTTCCAGGCCCCTGCGGTACAGGGCGTAAGCCGCTTCCAGCCCAACCAGGCCGGCTCCCACCACCACGGCCCTGCGGGCGGACTCAGCGGCCTTTAAAATATTTCTGGCGTCCGCCAGGGTTCTCAGCCCGAATACTCCTGGAGAATCCATGCCCTCTAGGGGAGGGAAGGTGGTGATGCTTCCGGTGGCGATTAAAAGCCTGTTGTAGGGGACAGTTTCGCCGTTTTCCAGCACCACATGCCTGGTTTCGGTGTTGATGCCCATGGCTTTTTTCCCCAGAATGGCCTCGATATTATGATCCTGGTAGAAATCCCGGCTCCTTATTCTCAGCCGGTCTTCCCCTATATCCCCGGCCAGGAAATCAGGCAGCAGACAGCGGGAATAGGCCGGGTGCTTTTCGTCGGAAATAATGGTTACAGAGCAATTGGGATTTAGCCTACGGATGGTTTCGGCGGCTGAAATACCAGCGGCGCTGTTGCCTATAATTACGTACCTCATGGGGCGCCTCCTTTCCCGAAAAAGATTAACCGGTTTTTGCCGGGATCTTCATATACTGGCTGATCTGCCTGGACTCCCCTGCTTTTTCAAGGTCTTCAAGGACAAGGGCTCCGTTGTGGCAGGCTTCCACACAGGCCGGGCCCCCTTTGCGGCCCTTGCAGCCGTCACACTTAACCGCAGTCCGGGGAACCTCCCGGCCCTGGCTGATAACTCCGTATGGGCAGGCCATAATGCACATCCAGCAGCCCACGCAGCTCTGTTCATTACCCTCGTTGCTGACAATGCCTGTGGCCGGATCTTTGCGCATGGCCCCGGACATGCAGGCGTCCACACAGGCCGGCTCTTCGCAGTGGCCGCATTTTACCGGGACAGGGAAACCGTCAACGGCAATTATTTTAATCCTGGACTGAACTTTTTCCAGCATGGCGCCAATTATGTCCCCGGAGCTGGAATGGGCCGCCGCGCATGCCAGGGTGCAGGTAAGGCAGCCGTTACAGCGCTCGGGATAAATAACAAAGCCTTTCATCGGTAAAACCTCCGTTCCTGGTCTTTTTTCGGGGAGCCCGTGTAACCATTGAGGCTGCGCGGGCTCCTCCCTTTCGATTCAGCAGGGCTATATACCCAGGGCCTTTCTCTTGGATACAATATGGCTTTCAATTATTACGGCGGCTTTGACCGGATCCTGTTCCACCATAACCTTGCCTCCTGTAAGGGACTCCACGTCTTCGGTAAGAATCCTGGTTACCAGGGGGCTGCCGGTTACCGGAGGCACAGGGCCAAGGTGTGTCAGCAGGCCGAAGGCCACTGCGAATATACCGTCAGCCACCGCCTTTTGCTCCAGGTACTCGGGGGCCGAGACAGCCACCGGAAGCTGGCTGGGGTCAACACCAAGAATATTGGCAATGGCGGTCACCACAACCCCGATGCGCCCGATATCCACGCAGGATCCGAAGTTCAGGCAGGGAGGTATCCCCAGTGCCCTGCAAACTCCCTTCAGACCTTCACCGGCCAGCTCAGCGGCCTCGGGGGTCATCAGGGATTCAATCTGGGCCGCGCTGCTCATGCACCCGGCGTTGATGACCAGTATATCCTTTTTGATAAGCTCCTTCATGAGGCTTACGCCTATGCTGTCATGGCCGTTACGGTTGTTGGTGCAGCCCACCACGGCCACTATGCCCTTGATGGCCCCGCTCTTGACGGCATCCAGCAGCGGATCCAGGCTTCCGCCCAGGGCTCCCAGTATGGATTCCACTCCGAACCCTGTGATCACTTTGGATTTGTTTTTCGGAATGAAAATATTGTTGCCGCGCTTTTTATAGGCCTCAATAGCCATTTTCACCAGTTCCACAGCCTGTTCGGCCGCTTTTTCGGGCTGGTAGTCAACGCAGTCTTCCACTCCGGCCATACGCAGTATGCGGTCCACCGACACCAGTTTGGTGTGGAATTTGTCGGCCACTTCCTTCAGGCCGGGTATTGAGCAGTTCATGTCCATCATTACCAGGTCGATGGCGCCGGTGGCCACGGTATACTCCTGGTGCAGCCAGTTCCCGGTCTGGGATTTAAAACCCTGGGCCGTGGTTGTTTGCCTTTGCATCAGCTCCTGCCCGGTGCACATGGAGCCGTGCACGTCGATTCCAGTGGCCCCGGCCTCTTTGGCCAGTTTCAGCATTTCTTCGGACTGAACAGCCTGCAGAACGGCAGTGGCCATCAGGGGTACGTGGCCGTGGGCCAGTATATTGACACTGCCGGGGTCAACGGCTCCCAGGTCGGCCTCGGTGGCGCTCAGCTGTGGTGAACCCAGCAGTATGTCCTGCATGGTGACTGTGCCCACCAGTCCCATATAGCCGGTGGCTATGGAGAGCCGCAGGGCGGTTAACAAAAGGTCCACCGGGTCGGTGTTGATATTGCTCATGGTCTTGGTTAAAGCATCCCTTATTTCTGAGTGAACGCCTCCGGGAATAATGCCCAGCTTACCCCAGGCTTCCTTCCGGCTTTCCGGAGCGAAGGCCTGCAGCAGCGCCAGGGGCTCCCGACCGCTTTTACGCAGTTCGTTCAGCACGGCATCGGCCAGTTCACCCGCCAGTTGATTGGTTTCCTTGCTGTTATCCAGTCCCAGTGCCCCCGCAACATCTCTAAGTTTGGCCTCATCGCTAATTTTAAAAGGAGTTTTCCCCAAGGCGGTTGCCTTTATGGTTTCGGCCACCTCTTCCAGGTGGTGGGAGTAGGCCGCCGCCCCGTGGGCAGCCAGTCTGACCAGATTCCGGGCCACGATGGTATCGGCGGTGGCGCCGCAAATGGCCCTGGGGGCCTTGGGAGTGATCCTGCAGGGACCGTGGCTGCACAGCTGGCAGCAAACACCCTGCATACCAAAACCGCACTGGGGCTGCTGGTCCTGATAGCGGTCAAAAATGGTGGTGATGTTCATTTCTTTGGTCCTGGCGTACATCTGGTTTGTGGACTGGTGACAGGAAACGTTGCAGCTGGAGCAGTTGGACATTTTATAGACCCTCCTCAATTTTTATTTGGACATTCTCAGTTTATCGGAATTGCAATCCCCGGGGTTATGAGGCTCACAACAGAAACTATATGATATATATCACAGTGGAAAATAAAAAAACGCCCTGACGGGCGTTGCCGTCTTGCAGACGGCGGAATCCAGGAGCCAGGAGCCAGAATCCAGAATGGTGACAGGCTGCCTTAAAAGCGACCCCACAGCGACATGCAGTGAGGGGGAGGGGTTTGAGGACGTGCGGAATGTACCGGAGGATGCTACTGTCTCTTAGCGACCGAGCCTACGAATTTGGAGGTTAGATGTTGGAAGTCGGAAGTCGGATTAAGCTAGAAATGGCTCTGAGGTCATTTCCTACAAGTTTTCTAACCTCTAACCTCTCGCCTCCCACCTCCCAAATGGTCGGCAGTCCGTTGGCGACCGAGCATAGAGACAGTTGCAGCAGGAGGTTATGCAGGCCGGACTTAAATCGCTCCGCCTACCCATTAGCGACCATGTAGCGACCCTCGAGCGACCCCGGAAAAACTCTGGGCTGAATAAAAATTCTTTGGCGCTTTAGTGTTTTAATGCGTCCTATGCTTTCCTTGGTGAAAAAAAACAGTCCTACGGGCTGTTTGGAATACAGAACAGGAAAAATCTAACATGCACAGACTGTAATTGGCTAATCAATGTCTGCCCAGGTGTCTGCCCAGTTCTACGAATTCGGACCGGATTAAACCGTCCAGTTCTCTTTTGTAGATGGCGGCCGCAGGATGGTACATGGGGTAAATGGAAAGGTTCCCGGCATGGATCAGTTTTCCATGGCAGTCCCCGATGGCGCAGCTTTTCCCGCAGAGCCACTTAAGGGATATATTCCCCAGTGTGACCACGGCTTTAGGTTGGATTATTTCCAGTTCCCTGTTCAGCCAGCCGCCGCAGAGCGGTATTTCTTTGCCGGGGGTTCGGTTCTTTCTGCCTCCGTTGGCGGTGGGGCGGCACCTCACCACATTTGTTATATAAACGTCATTTCTGGTAAGGCCGGCCATTTCCAGGTATGTGTTCAACTTTTTCCCGGCCTCTCCGGCAAAGGGAATGCCGTGCTTTATTTCATTGGCGCCGGGGGCCTCCCCCACAAAAACCACCGCCGCCGTGCGGGGATCCCCGGTATCCCGCACCGGCCTGATTCTTTCCAGGGCCAGGGGACACTTCTGGCAGCCGGATATTTCATCGTAAAGCATGTCCAGTTTTTCAAGCATTGTCTTTCTCCCGTTAATAAGTATTGTGTGGGCTAGGAAAGCTTAATTTTACCGCTATCCATAATTTTCATAAGGTGCGCGGCCGCCACCATCTTGGCGTTAAGTACGTCCGGCGTCTGTATTCTGGCCAGATCAGCCTGCTCCCGGACGGTGGCGCCCTCTCTGGAGCACTTATATATTTCTTCACTGAGCGTCCGGCGGGATTCATCGAACCGGGCAAAACTAATGGCCGTTGAAAAAACGTCCCGTAAAATATTCCTTTCCAGCTCAGGTTCGGTTTCAGGAAGGAAAACCGTGTTTCCCCGGTAAATCTCTATTAACGCCGCCAGAAGATACTGATCATTTTTGGCGATCTTTCCGTTATCCATTTTTTTCTCCTTAAATTTTTTTTCCTCAACATTATACACCTCTTTAAACCTGCGGGGAAGCAGGTATGCATCAGATGACAGGATTGTGCCCCGCCCCGGCTCTTCAGATTATTCCCGTTGACATACAGCCAATCCACATGATAGTCTATTTGTAGTTCAAGGGGGAGTAGCTTTTACCGGCAGGTCAACAATCGGCCCAAGGGGTCTGGCCTGCGGGGACGCATACGTTTAGCAAGACCTTTGTGCCAGGTTTTTTTCTGGTACAAAGGTCTTTTTTGTTGGGTATAATAATTTAAAAAAAGGGGTGCTGAATTGGACTGGGAAATTATTGGCGGGGTAATCAACATCATAATCATTAACCTGGTGTTAAGCGGGGACAATGCGGTGGTCATAGCCATGGCCTGCATTGGACTCCCCGAAGAGTACCGGAAAAAAGCGGTGTTTTGGGGAGCCACCCTGGCCGTTGTGCTGCGTATCGCACTGACATTTGTGGCCGCTCTTCTATTAAAAATTCCCTTTGTGCAGTTGGCGGGCGGGCTGCTGCTGGCCTGGATTGCCATAAAGCTCCTTTTCCCGCAGAAGGATCATTGTGCGGACCAGGAAGCCTGCGAGAGTGATTTTAAAAAGGCCCTTCTCACCATACTGTGGGCTGACCTGATTATGAGCCTGGATAATGTTCTGGCGGTGGCCGGGGCATCCGGCGGAAACCTTTACTTACTGGTATTCGGTATCGCCTTAAGTATACCAATAGTCCTGGCAGGCAGCACGCTTTTGACAACACTTATGCAAAAATATCAGTGGCTGGTATATGTGGGGGCCGGTGTACTGGCCTGGACGGCCGGTGAAATGATAGTGGCGGACAAGATAATTTCACCTTATTTACACAGAGTAACCTTCGGGGAATTGGCCGTACCTGTTGCCCTTACGGTCATAGTGATACTTATAGGCAGACGGGTTCGCAGTGGCGTAAAAGCGGTATCGCAGTGACGGAGATGTATATAAAAAAACGCCCTGACGGGCGCTTGGGAATCCAGAATCCAGAAGCCAGAATCCAGAATGGTGACAGGCTGCCTTAAAAGCGACCCTCAAGCGACCCCACAGCGACATGCAGTGAGGGGGAGTGATTTAAGTCCGTGCGGAATGTACCGGAGGCTGCTACTGTCTCTTAACGACCGAGCCTACGGAATGCCGAGCCGGCTGCAGGACGCAGCCGGAAGCCGGAATCGACGCAAGGATGCGGCGTTGGAGGCGGTCGGCATTCCGTTGGCGACCGAGTTTAGAGACAGTTGCAGCAGGAGGTAATGCAGGCCGGACTTAAATCGCTCCGCCTACCCATTAGCGACAATGCAGCGACCCTCAAGTGACCCCGGAGCGACCCCGGAAAAACTCTGGGCTTGCATAAAAATGCTTTGGTGCTTCAGTGCTTTAATGCTTTAATGCGGCATATACTTTCCTTAACGATAAAAAAACGCCCTGACGGGCG
>LADN01000009.1 GCA_000961585.1 Peptococcaceae bacterium BRH_c4a
TTCTATGTCAAAAATATAAAAGGAATTATTTGTTTTTTTGATATGCATTACTTGTATATACTCGCCTCTTCTATCACTTATTCTAACTCCAATGGAATAATCACCTTTCATAATGTTCTTTTTTATAGTATATATATTTAAAATTTTATATGGCCCTAGGTTCCTCTTATAAAACATTTTATCGTTACTAATTTTTTCAATGAACTCTTTTGTATATAACCGATCCAGGTTGGTCTTTTCGTTATTGTATTGTGATTCAATTGATATAAAAGCTATTTTTTTTATTTTAGTATCGTTATCATAGCTAGTAATAATCAATACTAATAACAAAAGAACAAAAAAACAGCACCAATAAATATCCATCTTTTCACGTTATAACCCCATTTTTAACAAGGGGCAATTAAACTAGTGTTTAATTGCCCCTATATAATATTTAGTTCTTTTTAAGCAGGGTGCGACAGGGGACGGTTCTGCTGTCGCATATTCCTTACACCTATCTCTATCATCGTCAACAAATATCTCTTTCCTCTCCTTACCCCTTATCACTATGTAATAAATCCCTGTTGAACTTTGTTTTCTTGCGTACCTTGTCATCTTCGTCACCCAACTGTTTTTTCTTATTATAACATATAAAAGTACCCTGGTCGCCGCGGTGATCCAGCATGGTATAGCCGGCGTACATCATGATGTAGCGGTTGTATGTAAAATCCCAGCCGGAGCCGAAGGGGCCGGTGCGGGTGTTGCCGCTGCTGTAGGTCCGGTTAATCGTTAAGGGGAATCCGTTGGATTGTATTTTCAGGTCGGTTTTGCTTAAGTTCAGCATACCCCCGGCAATGTCGACGCTGGCGGGTTTGCTCGACGAATCCTTGGGCAGGCCGGTTGAGAGCGAGCTAAAGGGAGACTGCGCAACATTGGACAGTGCTCCGGTCAGGGGGTCAGGGTTGTTTGCGTTTATGTCGTTGGGGTTAAGGTAGGCGCCGGGAGGCTGGGGCTGCTGCCAGGCGTACGCCTGCGTCATATTTAGACACTATTGGAAATAGGGCTGTTTTCTCATTTAAAACCGGGGCTAAGGTCCCGGCTGTGGTGGGTCTTTTGTCCCGGTTGTTGGAAGCGGCGGGGGAAAATATGGAGATTTATTTAACCATTGCTTTACGTTAGGTCAAATCTGACCTGTAAGTCCGGTCAAAAAAAAGAGACGTATATGCATTCAAATACGTCTCCCTCTGACAATAAAAATACTGGCCGCACACCCACCTTTGAATAATAGCTTCCGGGCGTTACCTCTGCAGGCAGCTCGGACCAGGCACCCTTACGGCACCCGCAGTGCATCCCTTAGTGCTGCTTCCGTCAGGACCTGACACGGTTCAGGAGTCTCCGTCGCGCAAGACCCGGTCGTCAACACCCCTTACAGGGGCCGGACCCCACAAGCTAAACCCGGGGGTGGTGCTTCAACCCCGCTATAGCGGTTTGCGGGTACAGGGCACCGCCAGCTCCCCATCTAGTGCGGCCAATGCGTTAAAAACAGTGGCGGAGAGAGCGAGATTCGAACTCGCGAAACAGTTTCCCGTTCACACGCTTTCCAGGCGTGCGCCTTCATCCACTCGGCCATCTCTCCGGGGAATCAAAATATATTTCTATAAAAATTGTGACTAGATCATTATACATATAATTATCGTCAGATGCAAGTGCTTTAACCGCCATTTAGCGCCTCCAAAGGAGCCGAAAGGCCATAAAATTAATGGCAAAAGCCCCGCATATGTCTTTTTGGCTGCGCCCCGGATATGGTAAACTACTAAGGATCGGGTAATACAGCCCGGGGATTTATCATGAAGGGGGCAGTATTGTGCGCAGGGATGAATTCAATAACCTTAAAAGCTGGTTTTATGGATATGTGAAAAATTTTTACAGTGATAATCCGGAATGCCAGGCAGCGGTGATATTTAAAGAAAAACACACCGAAAGGGTGTGCCGAAATATATTAAACATAGGGGAACATTTAAAACTGGCGGAGGGGGATCTCAATCTAGCCCAGGCAGTGGCTCTTTTCCACGACATTGGCCGGTTCAGACAGTACAAGGTCTACGGCACCTTCAATGACCGCCGGTCGGAGAGCCACTCCCTGATTGGGGTGCGGGAACTGGAAGGCACAGGGGTGCTGGAAGGTCTGGATCCGGAAGAGAGCAACCTGATTAAACTTGCCGTGGGCTACCACAGCAGCTTCGATTTGCCCGAAAACCTTTCCGGCCGCCTCCTTCTTTTTACCAGATTGATCCGGGATGCCGACAAATTGGACATACTGGACACCTTCACCGACTATTACTCCCGCACCGACCGCCAGCCCGACACTGTGCTGGAGTCCGGCCTGCCGGACACTCCAGGGTACTCCCGGGTACTGGCCCAAAACCTTCTGCGACGGGAAAGGTGCAGCTACCATGAGGTAAAAAACTTCAACGACAGGAAGCTTTTGCTGCTCTCCTGGGTCTACGACATAAACTTTCGGTACACCCTTTCAGAAATCCGCAAAAAAGGCTATATTGAAAAGATTATAGGCTGGCTGCCCGATACCGAAGATATACGGGCCATTAAAAGCTGTCTGCTGGAATAGTCGTCAGCCGTAGGACTTCAGACGTCGTAATAGTTTCATTTTACCTCCGGGCAAAAGATTTTAAGACCTACGACTGAAGACTGATACAGCCAGTTCAGCCGGAGGATAAGCAGATCGGACTAAAAACCCCTCCACCGGCCACAAAGCGACCCCGGAGCGACCCCAGAAAAACTCTGGGCTACATAAAAATGCTTTAGCGGTTTAGCGCTTTAATGTTTTAATATGGCACATGCTTTCCTTAACAGTAAAAAAAATTTTAAATTTTTCCGGGCAAAAGAAGGTTATTTTAGGGTAAAGCATTGAATATATTTGGTAATTTAGGTACCATAAGCTTAGAAGGAGGCGGTAGTATGAAAAAAACTCATGGTCGTTATCGCCGCATGATAGACACCTACGTTTCTAAAGTCAAACCGGCTCCCGAAAATACCCGGCCCAGCAAAACAAATAAATCAGGTCACTCAGCTAACTGCCCAAAATCCGCCAGCGCTACTGCCGTATAGAGATCTATGAATAATTTTTTAAAACCTGATTTTTTGTATCTTGTTTTGCTATTGGTAATGCCCGGACTTTTAAGCCAAACAATCTTTAATTCTTTAGTCGCCAGGGGTAAGGATAAACAGGTAGATATTTATCAGAGTATATTTCACTCGATAATAATCTACGTTATCCTTTACCCCTTAATTGTTCTCGCCTTTGGAGTCGAGATTATTAATACCCAAAGCATTATTTCTTTGACCACAGGCTCAAAATATGCCCCCATTCTTTCGATTATAATAGTTGGGACAGTAAGTATTTGTTGGGGTTGGGTTTATTCTAAGTTTTACAGGAGTAATATCCTGAAAAGAACCCTTGGAAGATTTGGTGAGGCATATGAACCTCCAAACCTATATGCTGAAATGATTGTAGAAAAATATCAGAGCAATGAGCACCTTGGCAGCTCCTTTTGGATTGTTGTAAAAAACGGAGATACCGGGTTCATTGAAGGACGGGTCGAAAAAGTTGCTGTTGAAAGCAAACCCCGTGAGATCTATATAACAAGCGTTGTCTATCTCGACAGCGAACGCGAACCTATTCGGTCACTCCCGAACAATACTGGAATAATACTGAAACTTGATGATTTTGATGTTGTGGAAATAACAGAAATAAAACAGGAGGAACAATTGGGCTAAAACAAAGATTAATATTATTAAAACCATTTTCCATGGACATACTACCCTAAGGGGTGGAGTTGTTATCCATGGGAGAAAAAAATGATAAAAAACAAGTTAAAACAAATCGCAGGTTCATCGACACCTTTGTCGCAAAGGTAAGGCCTGCACCAGAATCAACAAGACCCAGCAAGCAAGTTAAACAAAAGAAAAACGACTCCAAGGAAGGCAGTTAACTGCCTTCCTATCTTTCATACAGCTTGAACAGCGCCTGTGTGCCGCTGTTTTCCTCCCCTTCCGCAGCCAGCCTCTCATACATGGATTTGGCCAGCTCCAGCCCGGGCGCCGTCAGCCCCATTTCACCGGCAGCCTGCAGAGCGATTTTCATATCTTTAATAAAATGTTTTACATAAAAGCCCGGATCAAAATTGTCGGCAAGCATCCTGGGGGCCAGATTGCTCAGCGACCAGCTTCCGGCCGCCCCGGTCTCAATGCTTTTCAAAACGCCGGAGGGGTCCAGCCCTGCTTTCCTGGCATAGGCCATAGCTTCACAAACGCCTAACATGCCGGAGGCAATGGCAATCTGGTTGCACATTTTGGTATGCTGGCCGGCCCCGGCCTTCCCCTGAAGTATAATATTCTTACCCATCAACTCCAGTATTGGCAGCACCACCTCAAAGTCCTCCCTGTCCCCGCCCGCCATGATGGCCAGCCTGGCCTCCCGGGCTCCCACATCTCCACCCGAAACCGGGGCATCCAGAGCATGCAGTCCCCTTGCCCCGGCCTCAACGTATATCCTTCGGGCAAGGGCCGGAGTGGATGTGGTCATGTCGATGAGATAGGTTCCGGGCCTGGCGCTGTTGATTATTCCTCCCGGCCCCAGGTATACCTCCTCAACATCCCGGGGGTATCCCACCATGGTTATGATAATATTGCACCTGGCCGCCAGTCCTGCCGCCGTGTCTTCCCGTAACGCCCCCAGCCTCACCAGTTCTTCGGTTTTGGACGGGGTACGGTTGTAAACAATGACGGTGTGACCTGCCCTGATCAAATGGGAGGCCATGCTTTGACCCATCACCCCGGTGCCGATGAAGCCTATGACAGTGCTATTCTTATCCATATTCTGTTCCTCCCTGAACTGAATACTTAATAAAAAAGCTGGCTTTAGTCACCAGCGAGTGCATCATGCACAGAAAGAGTATATATGTACTTGGAGATGTCCATACAAACACTATTGAAAACTTCTGGAGCCAATTTAAACGTAGTCTGGACGGAACACACAACGCAGTTAGTGCTAAAAATACCTACAGCGTTACCTTGACGAATTCATGTTACGTTACAACATTATTTATTTTGATATTCCAGATTCAATTCGTTTTGCATTTCATATTCTCTGCATTTCAATTCAAGTAATTTAAAATCAACTGTGTCATTTAAATATGGAGCATTACTTATATTTTTTGTTTTTTGTTTATAAATAACCTCGGCGTGTTTTTTCTGTAATATATTTGAATTTTTTCTAATATATCTAATTTGATTTTCAATAATACTTTTATACTTTTTATCTTCTATACTATCTACATCTAATAAACTATATTCATTATCTGGTACTGGAATCATACTGGAAAACTTTAATTTACCAAAAAAATTTAGATTATTTCCACGTTTTACTACAATTCTATGTATAGGAACAACACTCTTTCTTATTGTTCTTACCCCATCTTTATAAATATAATCAGTTGGTTTAGGTGAACTTAAAGGAACAAAATAATTAAAACCACTAATTGTTAAAACTACTCCTACATATTTTCTAGTTCTATTATCTTCTTCATTTTTTAAAACTTTCGCATCTGCTGCATCTCTTAGATAATCAACATAAGTAGTATTTACAATACATATCTTCATTCCCTTGCTCCTATATTAATGGAAAAAGCGGTTTTTAACCGCTTTTTCCTAGTTCACTTATCGGTAGAACCTCACCTGAATTTTTCCTCGTTCACTTATCGGTAGAACCTCACCTGAATTTACTACATATATAAATATAAATACTTTTACAGTAAAGTATAGTTCACCCATAAAAAAATGTCAAGATAAAATCTAAAATTAACAATACGTCTAAATTACGTGTTGTGAGGGGATAATTGCCAAATCTTATTATTTGCTGTTTACAAGGCTATCAGGGCGGCCAGATGGGCCACAGTGGTTTCCCTGAGAGACCCGTTTTCATAAAGGGGCACAACGCCGGGATCATCCTTCAATCCGGGGTATATTCCAAAATCAGGCTTCTCCCCTATGATATAAAGAAAGCGTAAGGTGTATCCCCGCACCACAGGGTCTGGGTCGCCCAGAAAGACCATCAGCCGGGGGGCCTCTTCCCTCACCAGGCCGGGCCTGGCCTGGGCAATTCTGCCGGCCGCCCACGCCACTCCCCTGCGCAGCATTTGCTCATCTACAAAGGAGATAATGATGGAGGCAAATTCCCCGAACATATCCGGCAGCCGGTATATTATTTCCCCCAGGCAATGGGGGGAGCTCCAGCCAATACCCCCGGACTCTTCGTTAATGGTCCAAAGTAGATTGCGGATAATATTCCGGACGGCCTCCGGTTCTTCCCCGGCCAGCCTTTGAGCCACCAGCCCCATGGCCTCAACGGCCCTCCAGCGGACCAGATCCTCGGGGTGGTACAAAAGCCTGTTAAGGTATCTCAGCGACCCCTTCCTGAGGGCCACCAAATCTGCCAGGAGGTTTGTTTTTCCTTCTTTAAGGAGGGTTAGAAATTGTTCTTTTGAGTAGCCGGACAACCAAACCCCTCCCTAAAATAGAAGTTAGAGGCAGGAGGTTGGAGGTTGGAGGTTGGAGGTTGGAGGTTGGAATCTTGCGGAAATTAGAATGCTTATTGCTTAATTACCTATAACCTATAACCTCTAACCTCTAAAAGTTCCTTACCCCTTCGCACACTCCGGCAAAGCTTATTTAACTTATAGCTTATAGCTTATAGCTATTTTCTAATCATGGCTGAGAGCCGCCGGCTGATTGCCGACAGCTATTTTAGCAACTTCCTGACCGCCTTGATGTGCCTGCACTGAAAACCGGAATCCCGGCAGGACCGGAATCTGAAGGTACAGCAGTTACACCTGTCCGTGGTGGTTTCAAGTTCAAACCTGCAGTCGTAGTCGGTCACCAGGGCCTCTTTCTCTGATACGAAATAGACAACCAGATCGTCAACCATGTAAGGTTCATTCACCTTTATCTGCATATCCGGATCACTTTCCGCCGTATGCGGGCGTTTAATTTATTATGCTTTTTATTGTACAACAATGCCGGGAAAAGGTCAAAAAAACCACCGGTCAAAGCCGGTCAACGGCCTTCAGAATACCCTGCATTATAAGGGCTGGAGTGGGCGGGCAGCCCGGCACCGACACATCCACCGGAAGATGCTTTGCCACCCCGCCCCCGGAGGCGTAGGCCCCCCGAAAGACACCGCCTCCGCAGGCGCATGCTCCCACAGCCACCACCAGAGCCGGTCGGGGACATGCCTCATAGGTTTTCTGCAGGGCGATCTCCATATTCCTGGATACCACGCCGGTAATCAGCAGCATGTCGGCGTGGCGGGGCGAGGCCACAAAATCAAAACCGTACTGCTGAATATCATAATGCGGCCCGGTCAGAGAATTTATTTCAAAATCGCAGCCATTGCACGCCCCGGCGTCCACATAACGTATATGCAGGGATTTTCTGCACACCTTTTTTAACCTCCGGATGAGGTCATTTTCCTTTTGTGTCTCAGTTTGTGTCTCAGTGGCGATAACAGGAACCTGTATTTCGGAAACGGCCTTCCCGGGACACGCCTCCCGGCAGCAATGGCAGTATATACAGGCCCCGGGATCCACAGTCTCACCGGTCATGGCCCCGGTGGGACAGGCCTCCTGACATCTGCGGCACCCAGGAGGGCAGGCGCCGGCATCGACCACGGGCAGCCCTCTGCCCGGGCCTTCCCCCCAGGTTCCAGGCCCTTCGGTCACAATTCCGCACTTTAATATACCTTTTAATGTCTTAAGCAATTTATCACCCCCGATTACCGGTCAAGGCAGGCATAGCACAATTCAAAACTTTTGTTAATAAGGGGAAAGTCCGGAACAATATTACCTGGCAGGCACAGGGGCACCACCGGCCAATTGCAGTGGGAGGCCGACCGGACCATATAGCGGTACAGCGTTCCTCCGGGCCCTGTCATAATCCAGTGCACGTTGGCCCCCCTGGCCGACTCGGTATAACCAACCGATGTCTTGTAAGGAGGCAACTCCGGAATATCTGACCGAAGTTCCCCCCGGGGCAGCCTCTCAAAGGCCTGCCTCAAAATATGGAAGGACTGGCGGCTCTCCTCAACCCTCTGCAGCAACCGGGAAAATACGTCTCCCCCGGTTTGCACCGGAACCTGGAATTCAATATGGCCATATGCCGCATAGGGCAGATCCCTTCTCAGGTCCCTGTCCACCCCCGAGGCCCTGGCGGCCGGTCCCACCGCCCCCAGGTCCAGAGCCGCCTCCACCGGGAGCACCCCGGTGGTCTGCATACGGTCCAGCAGCGAGGGGGATGAAAGCAGCACATCGGTAAGTTCCCACAGATCCCTTTCCAAATGGGACAGTTCGCCGCTGATTTGGGGTATTTCCTTCAAATCCCCGCAAACGCCTCCGGGGACAACCGTACCCCTTAGGTATCGGTGACCCGCCAGGCGCATATTCATTCTCATCAGCCGCTCCTTTAAAATGGCTCCCCGGCTGATACCATATGAAAAGCCCACACCGGCGCACATGTTGCCTATATCCCCCACATGGTTATAAAGCCTCTCCATTTCCAAAAGTATGGTCCTGACGTAGAGGGCCCTTTGGGGAACGATAGCCCCGGAAAGGCTTTCCACGGCCTGGGAATAGGCCGCCGCATGGGAAACCGAACAGGCCCCGCAAATTCTTTCGGCCACCAGTACCACCCGGTTAAAGTCCATGGACTCCGCCGCCTTTTCCACACCCCGGTGGGTATAGAAAAGCTGTGCCTGCAGGTTAATCACATCTTCCCCGAAGGTAAAAAACCTGAAGTGGCCGGGCTCAATTATTCCGGCGTGAACCGGGCCCACCGGAATCTGGTATACTCCCTCCCCCTCTGCCGGGCAAAACTCCATTTCCCCTTCAGCTCTGGGAACCTTTGTGCCCGGAATGAAATCCTTTCTCAGAGGGAAAACACCTTCCGGCCAGTCCGGGTGAGTGGCCAGCCTGCGAGGGTCAGGATGGCCCAGGGGAACTATCCCCAGCATGTCCCTCATTTCCCTTTCCAGCCAGTGGGCCGACGGAATAACGGGAGTAACGGAGGGATATCCGGGACTGATGGGGTCCAACAGTATAAATATTTCAGCCACCTTTCCCGATGGCAGAGCAAATACCGTGTATACCGCAAAATGGCCGTTGATCTCCCTTTCATCCACCCCGGCCATGGTGAGCAGCCGCGCCCCATGGCCGATCATAATGGAGGCCGCTTCCGGCAGCCTTGCCGCAGGAACTTCCATACTGATTGTTTTTTCATTCATTTAGTACACTCCCCCGGAAGCAGTCATAAAACTGACAACTCTAAACAAAAAATACTGAACAGACCCGGGCATGTAAATTCCCTGTAGAATCAGCAGGCCCAAGGGCAGCAGCAGCAGCAGGTGGCTGGCCGAAAAGCGTTCTCCCCCGGTTAGGCGGGTGGGTAAATCACTGAAATACATTTTGCCTGCGAAATAGATAAGGCCGGCAAACACCACCGCTATAATCATGAGAAAAACAAAGCCCAGACCCATCCCTCCGGCCTGAAAGCCCCGGGAGGCCACGTCCAGCTCGCTGATAAACAATCCAAAGGGCGGCGCACCCCCTATGGCCAAAAGACTGGCCATAAAAACGGTGGCTGTAACCGGAAGAAGCTGGCCTATACCCTTCATCCTGGGAATAAGCTTGCTGTGATACTTCTGGGCCAGGGTTCCGGCCGAAAGAAACAGCACCGACTTGCCCAGGGCATGGTTTACCAGATGCAGCAAAGCCCCGGTGTACCCCAGTGCGCCGCCCAGGCCGAAGCCCAAAACGATTATACCCACATGCTCAACACTGGAGTAAGCCAGCAGCCTCTTTATATCCTTTTGCACCAGTATGAAGGGCAGCGCTCCGGCCATGGACATCAGCCCGAAAACAACCAGAAGTTTGCCTGAAAAATTACTGCCCGCAGATGCCGATGTCAGCAGGTGGAACCTTATTATGGCGTATATGGCGCAGTTCAGCAAAACCCCGGACAAAAGTGCGCTTACCGGGGAGGGCGCCTGGCTGTGAGCATCCGGCAGCCAGGTATGCAATGGGAACAGTCCGGCCTTGGTGCCGTAGCCCACCAGTACGAAAATAAAGGCCAGCTTCATCAATAAGGGATCCAGCCGTGCCGCCATGGGATAGAGAAAGCTCCAGCTAAGTCTTATTTCGTCAGATGCCAAAATCCCGCTGGCTGCATAAAAAGTAAGTATTATTCCAAGCATGGCAAAGGAAATACCCACGGTACAGATGACAATGTACTTCCAGGCGGCCTCCAGGGCTTGCCTGCTGCCGTAGAAGCCCACCAGCAGGGCGGACACGATGGTGGTTCCCTCAATGGCCACCCACATCACCCCCAGATTGTCGGCCAGTACCGCCAGGTACATGGTTGCCACAAAAAGGTGAAGCAGCCCAAAGAACCGGCCCGTTTTCCCTTCCGCCACCTCTTTGCTTTCCCGGTCTAAACGCAAATAACCCACCGTGTACAGACAGCAGATTGTCCCCACCACACTGATGACAAAAACCAGCACCGCCGAAAATTCATCAATAAACAGAAATGATCCCGCCCTTGTGCCTCCCCCGGCCCGAAAGGGCATCAGCGAGCAGTATAGCCCTGCAACGCCTGTCATCAGCGCCCCCATAACATTGATGCGCTCCCAGCTTCGGATACCCAGAGGCAGGAGGCAGGCGACGGCGGTTAAAAGTGGAATTAAAAGCAACAGGTAAAGCATTTTTTTACCCCTTCAGCTTATTTAAAACTTTGGTGTCCAGAGTGTCGAAAGTACCCCTGATGCGGTTGGTAAAAACACCCATAACCAGCACCCCCACCAAAAGGTCGAAAAAGATACCCAGCTCAAGGATTAGGGGCATTCCCCCGTTAATGGCAATGGCGCACAGGAAAAGGCCGTTTTCCATCATAACTATACCTATCAACTGATTAAATGCCGATCTCCTGCTAATCATGAAGAAACATCCCAACAAAACAGCGGAAAGCGCCACCGGAAACATCTGGCCCCCCACCTGTACTTCCTTGAGCAGCACCGGAACCACATAGGAGTAGGTCAGTCCCACCAGCAGCACCCCTGTCAGCATGGATAGCCCCGGCCCTATGGACAAAGGAACCTCATGGTATTTAACAACCCTGTCGGCCAGCCTGTAGAGTATCCAGGGAAGGACAATCACCTTTATTACCAGTGTCAGGCCCCCCACCACCAGCATGTGCCAACTGGCCTTTGCGTCCCAAAGGCCCAGGTAAAAGGCAATCATGGAGAGGACCAGGGACTGTGCCGCCAAAAGGGCGATACTCCTGGAAACTGCCCTGCCGCCCAACATCAACAGCCCGGTTATGAGAAAAACCAGGGTTAAATATCCGATCAAGTCAAATCCCCCCCTACAAAAAACTGTTGCTTAAAACCGCCAGCAGACAAAAGGCAGCCCCGCCGACCATAAGCTCCGGAAGCTTGAACAGCCTCATTTTTGCCATAATACTTTCTAAAACGGCCAGCAGAAGCCCCAGCAGGGCCACCTTTCCCACCAGCAGGCCCGCCGCCTGAAGCACCGGGGAGCCGGATGGGTGGGGCCAGAAAAGGTAAGTCAGCAAAACCAGAAAAACAGTCTGTTTCACCATGGCCGCCCAGTGCAGAAAACCCAGATGCCTGCCTGAAAACTCCAGCAGCATGGCCTCATGGACCATTGTCAGTTCCAGGTGTGTGTCGGGGTTGTCCACCGGAATCCGACCGGTTTCTGCAATGGTGACCACCATCAGCCCTATAAAGGCCAAAACCCCCGCCGGATTTTGGCCGGCTCCGGCCAGTCCGGCCAGATCAGTGGTTCCGGCCACCATCACCACACCGAACAAACCAAGCACCAGCACAGGCTCCACCAGGGTTGTGATCATCATTTCCCGGCTTGATCCCATTCCCCCAAAGGCACTGGCAGGCTCCAGCGCCGACAGGGCCAGGAAAAACTTGGCAAGGGCGAAAAGATATGTCAGCGCTATTAAATCGCCTAACTGAAATGCACTATGTCCCCACAGGGGAATAAGGCTGCCGGCCGCCAGGCTGGCGCCCAGGCAAACATAAGGGGTGACCAGTGTTATCCATGAGGTATGCGCCGACACTACAGGCTCCCTTTTTAAGAACTTCAGTATATCAAAATATGGCTGTAAAACACCGGGGCCCCGCCGGCGCTGGGTCAGCGCCTTGGCCTTTTTGATTATTCCGTTGATCAGCGGGGCCAACAGCATTAAAAAGATAATCTGCCCGCCCAAAGCCGTTACATTCCCCTCCATTATTACGCCCCCTACCTATTCCATACCAGCAGCAATATCAGTGTTATAAAAATATAGCCCAGATAAAGGTTAATGTTGCCGCACTGGATAAAGCGCCATTTTTTTGACATGATTATGGTGATCCTGCGCAAGGGACTGTATAAAAAGTCCTTCACCAGAGATTTGATATGTTCCTCAAAATGTATTCTGTAACCGAAATAAGGAAGCAGCGCATATTTGCTGATTACTTTTCTTTGGGGCTGCAGCAAAGACCGGTAAACACGCCTCACCGGCTGAGAAAAAGAGGCCGCAGTATACTCCATGGATGCGTCAGGCACAATTCCGCAGCCCCAGGTTTCACTCCTCCTGACCCTGCCTCCGCCCGCCAGCCTGCTCATCCCATATAGCGCGGCCACCAGCGCCAGTAAAAGCAGCGCCAGGTTAGAATTATAGGTCTTTATGACGGGAACGGCTGCTGCGGAAAAAATCTGACCGGCCGCCGCAGCCAGGGGATTCAGAACCATTTCAGGCATAATGCCGGTGACAATGCATAAGATCGCCAGCGGAGCCATGGAGAGTCTCATTCCCCAAGGCACTTCCACCGCTTTCGAGGCCTTTTCCGTCCTGGGCAGGCCCAGAAAAGAAATTCCAAAGGCCTTCACAAAGCATGCCGCCGCCAGCGCCCCGGTAAGGGCCAAAGCTGCGCAGGCCAGTATTCCGGCCACCATCCAGATACCGGAAACCTTAAGGTATGCTATGCCTAAAAGTGACTGGTAAATCTGATATTCACTGGCAAAGCCGTTTAGCGGGGGAATGGCCGAGATGGAAACGGCCCCCACCAGAAAAAGCGCCGCCGTGTGGGGCATTCTTTTTATAAGCCCGCCAAGCATTTCAATATCCCTGCTGTGTGTAGCGTAATAGACCGATCCGGCCCCCAAAAAAAGAAGGCTTTTGAACACGGCATGGTTCAGAACGTGAAACAGCCCGGCCGCCAGAGCCAGAGCCGCCAGAACCCCCATGTTCCAGGAGAAGAATATCATTCCGGCGCCAACGCCCATCAGTATAATACCGATGTTTTCCACACTGTGGAAGGCCAGCAGCCGCTTTAAGTCATGCTCCATAAGGGCGTAAACAACCCCTACAACTGCGGAAACAACACCCACCGCCAAAACAACGCCGCCCCACCAGGAGGGGCCGGGCCCAAGAATATCAATGATCAGCCGGACCATTCCATACACCGCCGTTTTCAGCATCACCCCGCTCATTACCGCAGACACGTTACTGGGAGCCGCCGGGTGAGCCATGGGCAGCCACAGGTGCAGAGGAACAATCCCCGCCTTGGTTCCAAAGCCAATCAGGGCGCACAAAAATACTATGCTCTTAGTGGCCTCGGGCAGATCGGGACTATAATTGGCCATATCCGCAAAGCCCCACCCGCCGCCGGTCCCGCTGTATAAAATAAAAAATGCGCTCATGATAAAAACTGTCCCCAGGTGCGTCATTACAATATATGCGAAGCCGGCCTTTCTGACCTGCTGGCGGCGATATTCAAAGGTCACCAGGAAATAGGAGGTGATGGTCATCAGCTCCCAGAAAACAAGAAAGGTGATCATGTTATTGACAGTGACCACCAGAGTCATGGAAAGAACAAACAAATTATAACAAAAACTCCACCAGGGAATATTTTCCCCCTGATAAAGCTTCATATAGTCCCGGGAATACAAACTTACCAGCAAAGTAACCAGGGATATGGCGGCAACGAAAAAGCCGCTTAAACGGTCAATAAACAGTTCCAGTTCAACGCCGGGCAATATGTGGCCCAGGCTTATCAGAACAGGCTCCGGTGATAACATCCCCCGCACCCCCACAGAAAGGGCAAGGACACCCGCCAGGGCGGCCGATAAACAGCCCAATCCCAACGAGGTTGCGGGATGTTTTTTTAGAATAAGAGGTATTACAGCCCCTGCCAGGTAGAACGCTAAAACTAAAAATACTTCCCTGTGCAAGTCAGCCAATTAAACTGCCCCCCGCCAATAATTTCCTGCCAAAAACCGGCGCATTGCGGGACAAAACCCCCTGGCACAACCTCCGGCTTTCCACAACCATTTAATTTTACATCTCCTGCGGACTATTTACAATAAGGTATGAAATAATATGAATTTCGATTTATTAGCAGTTCAAGATGGGTAAAAAAATGGAAAAATGGAAAGGGAAACGGAGTTTTATGGGGAATATCAAAAAAGACAGGGATCGCTCCAGTGCGCTAACTCCGGGGGAAGGCATACACTAACTGTTAATCGAAGAGGTGATTGTCGGAAAATGAAGACCGCAGGCATTTCAATCAAATATAAACTGGGCTTTTTATTTTTAGTTATTCTCTTGATCTTCGCATCCACTATAGCTTTCACCATTACCCGAATCATCACCGCGGGAGTGGAAAAGGCCGCCCTGGAAAAGGTAAGAAGCGACCTGGACCTGGGAAAGGAGATCATCAACCTTAATGTGCCCGGTGAATGGCAGGAAAGGGATGGCAAGCTGTATAAGGGCAGCACCCTGATGAGCGGCAACTTCGGAATTGTAGACCATATTGGAAATATGACCGGAGGAACGGCTACAATATTTCACGGCGACACCAGGGTTGCCACCAATGTAAGGCTGCAGGACGGCTCCCGCGCCGTAAACACCCGGGTAAGTCAGAATGTGGCCGATGCGGTGCTGGTTCGGGGTGAGAGGTACTACGGCGAGGCCGTGGTGGTGGACAAAAAATACCAGACAGCCTATGAGCCCATCAAGAATCCCCAGGGAAAAACCATCGGCATTTGGTACGTGGGAATATCCAAAGAAATTATCGGCCAGATGATTAATGATATGTATATCACTGTAATTGGGGCCTCGCTGGTCCTGCTGGCGTTCTCCTTTCTTGCCTGGAACTTTTTCTTCGGGAGGGTACTGGTCAAACCCTTGCGGGGTATTCAGGAGTTGATGGCCCGCTCCCGGCAGGGTGACCTCACCGTACGGAGTGAGGTTTCATCAGGGGACGAAATTGGACAACTGACCTCATCATTTAATCAGTTCATAGAGAAAATACAGCATATGCTCATTGACATACGGGACAGTTCCATCATCATCAGCGAATCACTGCGCGAAATGTCGTCCATGGCAGGAAACATGGCGGCCCGGAACACCGAGATGAATACAAAAATAAACGTGGTCAACACCGCTGTGGGGCAGATCACCGAGAGCATCACCGGAACGGCCTGCTCCTCCTCGGAAACCAGCGACTACATCAACATGAACGCCTCCGCCCTGGAGGACATGTACGGCAGCGTACAGAAACTGGCCTCGGCATCCGAGCAAATATCGGCCAGCCTGGAGCAGGTTACCGTTTCGGCGGAGCAGAATTCCGACAGCATTAATAAAATATCCCATTCCTCCCAGGACATGTCGGCCTCGGTAAACAGCGTGGCCACGGCGGTCAAGGAAATAAACAGCTCCCTTAATGAGGTCAGCCGCAACTGCGAGAGGTCCATTCAAATCACCGACAACGCCGGGGTGAGAGCTGCCGAAACCAGGGAAATCATAGGAAAGCTCAATGACTCCTCCAGGCAGATTGGAAAGATTGTAAATGTAATCAACGACATAGCCGAGCAGACCAAGATGCTGGCCTTGAACGCCGCCATCGAGGCGGCCGGGGCCGGGGAAGCCGGCAGGGGCTTCGCCGTGGTGGCCAACGAGGTGAAAGAGCTGGCCAAGCAGACGGCCGAGGCCACCGAAGAAATAAGCCTTCAGATAGAGGCTATGCAGGGCAACATGGTGGGGGCGGTACAGGCGGTGGAAACCATAACCCGGGTAATCGGCGAAACCACCGACATAACCAACACCATTGCCTCGGCGGTCACCCAGCAGTCGGAGTCCACCGGGGAAATATCCAAGTCCGTAGTGCTGACTGCCGAAAAGGTAGGACTGATCACCCGGGAGATTTCCGATGCCGCCTCCAATGCCAGTCACGCTGCCCGCAGCATTGACGAAACTTCCAAAGGGCTGCAGGAGGTGGCCCGGTCCATAAATGAGCTTTCCATTTCGGCCAACGACGCCTCGGACAACACCACCAAGGCTTCGGACAGGGTGGCTCTGGTAGCCAGGGACGCCGCCGAAATTTCCAGAGGGGCGGCGGAAATATCCCAGAGCATACAGGAAATCAGCCAGGTGTCGGCCGAAACCGCCGGCGGCGCCGATAAAACCAGCAAATCTGCAAGGGATTTGGCGGATATGGCCCAGAAGATGGAGGTTATAATAAAACAGTTTAAAGTCTGACAGCTGAATATTAACAGTATAACAAGGAGGGGTCAAAATGAGGGCGGTAATCACTGTTATCGGTAAGGACCGGGTGGGAATCATTGCGGGGATCAGCACCATACTGGCAGACTGCAATGTAAATATACTGGATTTAACCCAGACCATCATGCAGGATATTTTTACAATGATGATGCTGGTGGATGTGTCCAAGTGCTCCATCAGCTTTGCTGATCTGTCGGACAGCCTGGAAGGCAAGGGCCGGGATTTGGGACTCTCGGTGAAAATACAGCATGAGGATATTTTCAGCTCCATGCACAGAATTTAAGGGGGAAAAAATGATAAGCCCGTTTGAAATAATAGAAACTATAAAAATGATCCAGGAAGAAAATCTTGACATACGCACCATTACCATGGGTATATCCCTGAGGGACTGCTGCCATCCCGATGCAGGGGAGGCCTGCCGGAAGATTTACGATAAAATCACCAGCCTTTCCAGAGATCTGGTCAAGGTTGGGGAAGACATAGAGCGGGAATACGGAATTCCCATAATAAACAAGAGAATATCGGTCACTCCCATATCACTGGCGGCTGAAAGCAGCGATGAAGAGAGCTACCTAAGATTTGCCCAAACCCTGGATAAGGCCGCCGACACTGCCGGCGTCAACTTTATAGGGGGCTTTTCGGCCCTGGTGCACAAGGGTTACACCAAAGGGGACGGCAGGCTTATCCGATCCATTCCCGAGGCCCTGTCCACCACCCGGAAGGTGTGCTCCTCGGTAAATGTGGCCACCACCAAGGCAGGGATAAACATGGATGCCGTGAGAGAAATGGGGCTGATGATTAAAGAGGCGGCCCGTCTGACCGCAGATAATGGGGGCCTGGCCTGCGCCAAGCTGGTGGTTTTCTCCAATGTGCCCGAGGACAACCCCTTTATGGCCGGGGCCTTTCACGGCATAGGCGAGCCGGAGTGTGTCATAAACGTGGGAGTCAGCGGCCCCGGGGCCATAAAGTCCGCCCTGGAAAAGGTGAAGGGAGCCGACTTTGGCGTAGTGGCCGAAACCATTAAGAAGAAAGCCTTTAAAATCACCAGAATGGGGGAATTGGTAGCCCGGGAGGCCTCCAGGAGGCTGGGAGTCCCCTTCGGAATAGTGGACCTGTCCCTGGCCCCCACCCCCACCATAGGAGACAGCGTTGCCCACATACTGGAGGAAATGGGTCTGGAGAAATGCGGCGCCCACGGCACCACCGCCGCCCTGGCCCTGTTGAATGACGCCGTGAAAAAGGGCGGCACAATGGCCTCCTCCTACGTGGGGGGCCTGAGCGGAGCCTTTATACCGGTAAGCGAGGACGCCGGCATGATCGATGCCGTCCAGTGCGGAGCCCTCTCCCTGGAAAAACTGGAGGCCATGACCTGCGTGTGCTCGGTGGGGCTGGACATGATCGTGGTTCCGGGCAGCACCAGCGCTGAAACCATATCGGCCATCATTGCCGATGAAATTGCCATTGGCGTAATCAACAATAAAACAACGGCGGTGAGGATAATCCCGGCCCCGGGCAAAGAAGTGGGTGACGTGGTGGAATTCGGCGGGCTCCTGGGATCGGGCCCGGTGATGAAGGTGAGTCCGTTCGGCAGCGAAGAGTTTATTAAAAGGGGCGGAAGAGTTCCCGCCCCCATACACAGCCTGAGCAACTAAACAACAAACACTTTCTAATACTTCTACACGCCTTTAAAAGGTGCGGCTTTTAAATCGACCTTTCCCTTCAAACCCACTACCCCGGTGGAAATCTTTTTTGGCAGCTCCGCCTCTGAAGTGTCCTCTATGACCGGGGCCTATATTTTTGGCCTCTTTTATCCTGAGAGGCCTCTCCTCGGTCAGTGTGACAGGGGTCTTATCGGATTCTTTGGTAAGTATCTTTAATGCTGCCGCCAGGAGGGTAACCGAGTCCGTTTGCTCCAGCAAGCCCTCGGCCAACCCCTTATAATTGCTGATATCACCTTTTTCCACGGTCAGTAGAAGTTTATCCACCGCCATTCGCTGCTGTCCTTCAAAGGCATCTTTAATGGTTGGAACAGGCTTTTTGACTATTTTACCTCTGGTCATGTTCTCAATCACTCTAAGGTGCCGAATCTCCCTGGGCGTAACCAGCGTAATGGCCTCTCCCGCTTTTCCCGCCCGGCCTGTACGTCCAACCCGGTGGACATACCCTTCCGGGTCCTGGGGAATGTCAAAGTTGAAAATATGGGTGACCCCGGTGATATCCAGGCCCCTGGCGGCAACATCGGTGGCCACCAGCACCTCCACATTGCCTTCCTTAAACTGTCGCATCACCTGGTCCCGCCTGGACTGCGGCATATCCCCGTGGATGCCCTCGGCTGAATAGCCCCGTTTGCCCAAACCCTCGAAAAGCTCGTCCACCCGGCGCTTGGTGCGTCCGAAGATAATGGTTCTTTCCGGTGCCTGTGCATCCAGCAGACGGCAGAGGGCATCAAATTTTTGTCTCTCCTCCACCTCAACATAGCTTTGATCAAGTGTTGGCACGGTAACCTGCCTAGTCTCAATCCTGATAACTTCCGGATTCTTCATAAAGCGCCGGGCCAGGACCTGTATGGGAGCGGGGATGGTGGCCGAAAAAAGCAAGGTCTGCCGGTTCTCGGGAATGTCTTTAAGTATGGTCTCAATATCCTCTTTAAAGCCCATATTCAACATTTCGTCCGCCTCATCCAAAACCACCATGCCGACCTGATTCAACCGTATTGTCCTTCGCCTCATGTGATCCATGAAACGCCCGGGAGTACCCACAATAATATGGGGCCTGTTCTTCAACGCCCTGATCTGGCGGCTCATATCCTGGCCGCCGTAGATGGGCAGTGAGCGGATTCCCTTATACTGACCGATCCTGTTTATCTCCTCGGCCACCTGGACGGCCAGTTCCCGTGTAGGGGCCAGGACAACCCCCTGTATCTGATCCCAGTCAGCCTTCATAAACTCAACTAAAGGAATGCCAAAGGCAGCGGTTTTACCGGTGCCGGTATGGGCCTGCCCGATCAGATCCTGTCCTTGCAAAGCCACAGGAATAGCCTTCTCTTGTATGGGTGTGGCCTCTTCAAAACCCATCTCGTTAAGAGCCCGGATCACTGGCTCAGTTAATCCAAAGTCATTAAATGTCGTCATTGATTCTCTTCCCCTTTACACCTTGAATACCCGGCAAAACACTCATCTTTATTTATAGCATGCCCACAGAAAAAAAAATCAGCCAGGCTTTTATAAAGGAAAGGTCAAGCGTATAAACTTTGAAACGGTTATAAGGGTATCTCTGTGTTAGGAAGAAGGCTTGCTTCCATAAAATTATAAAACCGTATTTAACCTGTTTTTGGGCTGAAAAAAATTTTTTTTCAAGCTATGCTGCCAGAATATCATTTTAACTTCCAGAGAATCCTGGGCTTCACCATATATGATAGGTTAAAAGAAATTGACTTAACCTATCGGTTAAGGTTAATATATAGGTATAAAGCCATGAGGCGCTGACTATACTATAGTAAAGGAGTTTCGTAATGGTGGCGTTCGAAAGTAGTGGAATTCTGCCTCCAGGCGATTATCCGATGACGTTTAAAGATTTAAGAGAATCGATACTTGTCAACGGACCTGCTGATATGACAGGGTGGGATATTAACTGGCGGTTATACTTGGCCAGCCAATTGGAGATTGTTGTCACACAATTATGGACAGTAGGCATCTCGGAAATTTTTATCAATGGTTCGTTTGTCGAAGATAAATTACACCCTAACGATATAGACGGCTATTTTGAAACTGAGCTTATGCGTTTTGCTACTGGTGATTTACAAAGAGAGCTTAATTCACTTGACCCCGGGATTTGGGTTTGGGACCCTAATAGTAGAAAATCCTATAGAGGTCATACGAAAGCCCAATTACCCATGTGGCATAAATACCGTATCGAACTTTACCCTCATTGTAATGGCATCTACTCCGGCATATTATAGGTAACCAAAATACTTTGGAAAGGATGATAAAGGTGATAAGAACTGATAAAGAATTCACAGCAATGAAAGAACGGCTCCTACAAGACGAAAAATTAATCAAAATTCAGAGGGAAGAGCTAACCAAAATGGGGCTAACAGAGGAACAGATAGATCGGGTTATAGAACCTACAATTTGCTTCTATGAGCAACTTAAAGAGGAAGTATCCTATTATGAGCGTATCAAAAGAGGGGAATTCGATGCACTCGAGAACTTTTTAGGTTTAGGCAAAATCCTTATTGGGGCTAGAATAGCGCTTGGACTTTCCCAATGCGATCTTGCCAATCGTTTGGGAGTTTCTGAGGCCCAGGTTTCAAAAGACGAACGAAATGAGTACCATGGAATTACAGTAGAAAAAGCACAAAGAATTTTAGATGCTCTTGGCATCAAGTTAATTAGCACAGTCCAGCCCTTCCCCAAAAAGCTTGCCAGTTAAGCAAGAAAAATGCTTTTGCATGAACCAAATAGCTTAAGAGCACCTTAAAAAAGAGTCCCTATCATGGCTCATATTAACAACTCTTGGTTGAAGGATCTTTCCTAAAACCAAGGGTTTTTTACGTTTTGGAAGAAACCTTATACGGGGAAATTCGCTCAGGACATGCCCGAAAGAAGCTTATTAACAAGATTATTTGCTCTTTGGACTATTTTTGCCTCTTCAACCCTACACAACTCACCATCTTTAACCACAATTTCACCGTTCACAATTGTATAGTCAACCGGCCTGGAAACGCCAACGGTGGCTAAAATTGACCTGGGGTCAAGACGGGCGCCGACATATTCCAGCCTATTGGTATCAAGCATAAATAAATCTGCCGCTTTGCCCGCTTCAATACTGCCGATATCCTCCCGTCCCAAAAGAATGGCTCCGCCTTTTTTAGTTTTATTCACTAAATACTAGCCCCAACCTTGCCAAATCTCAGGGCAATAGCCAACCGTTACCTTTGGCCCGCATCTGACAATGGGGGTTTTAAACAGCAGAGGATGAGCCAGCAGCATATCTTCGGTGTTGTGGACCATATATTTAAGATTGCGCCTGGCATATTCTTTTCCCTCTGTGTCCATAAGTTTTTCCAGACCCACCGCCGACTTGATCCTGTCCAGTTCGCCTTTGCTGAGGCCGCGCACCGTCAGGTCAACAAAATGATAAGGAATGCTTCGCTCTTTGAAATAGCGTTCGGCCTTCCGGGTATCCTGGCATTTTTTTATGCCGAATATCTGGATGTTCATCTCTCCCGCCCCGTTTCTTCACTCAATAACTTCCTGAACTCTGCCAATTATTCCATTATCCAAACGAACCTTAATACCCCGCTGATGAACGGCGCTATTGGTAAGAATGTCCTTTACCACTCCTTCAGTTAACTGCCCGGAACGCTGATGTTGTTTTTGTACAATTTTAACTTTTAAACCTGCCCTAATATTTTTTCGTTCTGTTCCATTCATAGCAATATCCCTCATCCCTAACTTTAATTTCGGGGCCACTATCTTATATTTTAATAAAAAGTTGCCTCCCAATGTATATTTTATTTCCATAGTTTGCGACAATAATGAGGTCGGCCTTATAATATTTATATTACAGCATTCGGAGGAGAGAAATGGATTACGATCTGATTGTAGTTGGCGGCGGCCCCGCAGGGATGCTAGGCGCGGCTACAGCGGCGGCCAACGGTCTAAAGGTGGTTTTGTTAGAAAAAAACGAAAAGCTTGGCAAAAAGCTTTTTATAACAGGCAAAGGCAGATGCAATTTTACCAATAATGGTGATACTGATGATTTTCTTAATAACATTGTAACCAACAAAAAATTTTTATACAGCGCCTTTAAAAGTTTTAGCAATTACCAGCTTATAGCATTATTAGAATCACTTGGTCTCAAAACTAAGGTAGAAAGGGGCAACCGGGTTTTTCCAGAATCAGACAAGTCCAGTGATGTTATCAAAGCGCTCCACAAATATTTGCAACTGAACAATGTAGAAATTAGACTGAATACCGAGGTTAAGGAACTCCTTGTGCGAGACCATCAAATAACCGGTGTATCTTTAAATAGTAAACAAATATCCGCAGAAAAAGTATTAATCGCCACCGGGGGCATGTCCTACAGGCAAACCGGGTCCACCGGAGACGGCTACAGAATGGCACAGCAGTTGGGACATTCTATAGTTGAGCCAAAACCCGCTTTAGTTCCCCTGGTGACCGGGGAAAAATGGGTTAAAGACCTACAGGGTCTAACCTTAAAAAATGTAACTGTCAAAATAATAAATAAAAAGGCCAAAGCAGAACAGTTCGGCGAAATGATCTTTACGCACTTTGGTGTATCCGGCCCTATCATTTTAAGCATAAGCAGCTTTTTAAAAGAGAATTTCGCTTCTCCAGTGAAGTTGAGAATTGATTTAAAGCCCGCTTTGTCAGATGAACAATTGGATGACCGCCTGCAGAGGGATTTTAATAAATTTACCGGAAAGCACCTTAAAAATTCCCTGGATGATTTGCTTCCACAAAAAATGATTCCGGTAATACTGGAATTATCCGGCGTAGATATGCATAAGCAGGTAAACCAGATTTCAAAAATAGAGCGGGGGCTGCTGGCGCATACCCTAAAAAACCTCCCCTTAACCGTCACCGGCACCCGCCCGTTAAACGAGGCGATTATCACCAGCGGCGGCATCAATGTAAAAGAAATCAACCCTTCGACTTTAGAATCAAAGATTATTAAAGGCCTGTATTTTGCCGGTGAGGTTATTGATGTAGATGCCTTGACCGGGGGGTATAATTTGCAAATAGCCTTTTCCACCGGGTATCTCAGTGGAAGCAGTTCGGCTAATGATTAAACCGGGGCGACATCTAACGCCCCGGTTTTTTCGTAGTATAGGAAATTATGCTTTTCGAAAATTGTGGATAACTTATTTTGTCACGGCGAAAACCCTATGTTCATTTTTGGGGGTCACTCCGGGGTCACTTGAGGGTCGCTGCATTGTCGCTAATGGGTAGGCGGAGCGATTTAAGTCCGGCCTGCATTACCTCCTGCTGCAACTGTCTCTAAACTTGGTCGCCAACGAAATGCCGACCGCCTCCAACGCCGCATCCTTGCGTCGATTCCGGCTTCCGGCTGCGTCCTGCAGCCGGCTCGGCATTACGTAGGCTCGGTCGTTAAGAGACAGTAGCAGCCTCCGGTACATTCCGCACGGACTTAAATCACTCCCCCTCACTGCATGTCGCTGTGGGGTCTCTTGAGGGTCGCTTTTAAAGCATGCTGTCACAATTCTGGATTCTGGATTCTGGCTCCTGGATTCCGCCGTCTGCAAGCCGGCAACGCCCGTCAGGGCGTTTTTTTAATCATTTTAAGCTTTTGGGAAGTGCCTTTTTAGCAGGCCGTAGAAAGCCATGCAGTGTCTGGCTTCGTCTTTGCAAGCCTCATGAATGGCGTCATGGATAGCGTCATGCCCTTCCTTTTTGGAGCGGGTGGCAATTTCCTTTTTCCCGCGGTTGGCCCCGGCTTCGCCATCCACCAGTTTTTTCAGGTTCTCCTCGGTGCTTTCACTTAGTCCTTCTCCCAGAAGTTCGGCGAAGCGGGCCGCGTGATGCGCCTCTTCCCAGGCTATGCGCTTCATTGTCTCGGCTATCTCGGTATAGCCCTCCCGCTCGGCCTGGCGGGCCATGGCGATGTACAATCCCACCTCCATGCACTCACCCCTGAACTGCATGCCCAAATCCTCTTCAAAACCTGATCCCTTTGCCACACCCAGTTTGTTCCAGTCCACAAGATCAGGCCCGGAGGAGGTCATCGGTTCGAATTTCTCCTTCGGAGCTCCGCAGTTGGGACATTTTTCCGGTGCCGCTTCCCCTTCGTGGACATACCCGCAAACCGTACATCGCCATCTTTTCATTATTTTTCAACCTCCCTGATAAATTTTAACAGCTTTTTAAAATTTTATTTAATCGCCTTCTTTTTAACTCCTCGGCTTTCTATTTGTCTGCAGGTATTCTATTGTAAACTAAGCCAGCTTACTACTCCTTTTCAAACTCATCCTTGCCCACGCCGCAAACCGGGCAGACCCAATCTTCCGGCAGTTTTTCGAAAGGCGTGCCGGGGGCGACGCCATGATCCTCGTCTCCCGCCTCCGGGTCGTAAACATAGCCACAGACTGAACAAACGTATTTATCCATTTTGTTTTTCCCTCCGTTCTCTTTTTCCACTATAGTCGGCGTAGTTTTGGGGGTTCCCCCCCTTTTTAACAGGTGGTAGTCGGCATAGGTCATCGGAACGCCTTCTTTCAGTATTTCGGCGCCTGTTAATTTACCTATAAATATATCGTGAGTGCCGGCGTCAACCACCTGTATTACCCCTGCCTCAAGGTACGCTAAACTGCCCTCCGTTAAGTATGGTACTCCGGCGCTGCCAATTTTATAATTGACCCCCGCAAACTTATCCGCCTCCCGGCCGGATTTAAATCCGAAATTTCCAATCAGGGACAAAGGGGCGTCCAGAGCCAGCACCGACACCGTAAAAAGCTTGCTCTCCTTTATAAACTCATTTGTCAGATTGTTTTTATTAATGCTTACAGCGATGGTCACCGGATCACCGGAAATCTGTATGGCGGTGTTGGCCACCTGGCCGTTAAGACGTTCGCCCTTTCTGGAGGTAATGACGTACAGGCCGTAACTGATTTGATGTAACGCCTTGGTGTTCAAGCAATCCTCTCCTTACCTCTTTTTTAGCCCGGCCGGCCCAAATATTTATCCCCGGCTAATCCACAGACCATGAAGATTACAGTAGCCTCGGGCTAAAATACTATCTGCCGGGATTTCAAATTCCGCCTCCGGCTTTTCCCCCGGGGCCAGGTATTTCCTGTAAACCCTGTCACCGGCAATTACTTCAATCCACTCAATAAAGTGCTTTTCTTCCATGGGATGATCGATGCTGCCCACTTTAACGGTTACCTTATTGCCTGCCCTTTCGATTACCGGAACGTGTTTTTCTTTTGACGCATCCACCGAGTTCTCCTTCAGCAGTTCCATAGGTTTGTTGCAGCATACAAGCTGCCCTGCGCCGGTATGCAGCATCTCCGCAATATTGCCGCAAACATTGCACTTGTAAACCTGGTTAAGTTCAGTCATGATACAGCCTCCCTATTCTTTAATAGTTTTTCCCAGTTTTCTGCCGGCTTCCCTCACGGCCAGCAGTTCCTCACCGTCTGGCACATATTGAAGGTTGATCATTTCCCCGGGGATTTCCCAGCCCATAGACTGCAGAACTTCCTGTACCTGCCTGGCTCCCTGACCGCCCCAGCCGTATGATCCAAAGGCAAACCCCAAACGCTTTTGGGGCCTTAACCCCTTAAGGTAAGTAAGAAAGCCGGCAACGGTGGGAAGCATATTGTTATTCAGGGTGGGAGAACCCACAAAAACAGCCCTGGATGTAAGCACATCGGTCATTATTTCAGACATGTGGCTGGTTTGCAGGAACCTGGTGATAACCGGCACCCCAGCGTCCTCCAACCCCCTTGCCAGGGCCCCGGCCATCTCTTTGGTGGAACCCCACATGGTGTCGTACACAATCAGCGCCTTCTCATCGGTCTCATGATCGGCCCACCTGGAATACACTTCCAACAGCCGGGGCAAATAAGATCTCCAGATAACCCCATGGCTTGGCCCGATCATATCAATAGGCAGCCGGCCTATAATTTCCAGGGCCTTTTTAACCTGATCACCGTAAGGCAGCACAATATTGGCGTAATACTTGGCGGCTTCCTCGCAGACAATATCCCACCCCAGCTGATCATCAAAACGGCCCGCGCCGGCGATGTGCTGCCCAAAAGCGTCATTGGGCAGGAGCAGTTTTTCTTCCGGAATATAGCTGACCATTGAATCCGGCCAGTGGACCATGGGAGTTTGCACAAATTTTAAAGTGCGGGATCCCAGGCTCAAATCATCGCCGGAATTTACAGTTAAATATTCCCAATCTTTTTTGTAATGCCGCTCCAGGCCTTTTTTACCCTTGGAGGAGGTTACTATCCGGGCACGGGGCGCTGCCTCCGTAAAATCCGGCACACTTCCGGAATGATCCATCTCCACGTGATTTACCACCAGATAATCAATTTTGGCAGGGTCCACAATGGCCTTAATGCGCTCCAGCATTTGGTCAAAAAAACAGTTCTTTACGGTATCCACCAGCGTGATTTTGTCATCCACTATCAGGTAAGCGTTATAGGTGGTTCCCCTGGGAGTCAGGTAGCCGTGAAAATAACGCAAATCCCAGTCAATAGCGCCAACCCAATAGATGTTTGGCTTGATTTCAACAGGCCTCAGTGCAATCACCCCTTCATTGTTTTTTAAGTTTAACACACTACCGGTTACTAATTTAGTTTTGTCTTGGATCCTTCCTGACATACCGGGCAAATCCCATAAAAATAGAGTGTATACCCTTCCACCAGATGGCCCTTAACGCTAAAGGGAGTTTGCATTTCCAAAGGTTCCACATCCAAATCATAAATGGACTGGCAAATCCGGCATAAAAAATGACCGTGGGGAGCAGGGTTTGAGTCGAAATGCTTTTTGTCTCCCCTTATCCTTACCTCTTGCAATTCACCCGCTTTGGCCAACACCTCAAGGGTATTGTACACAGTGGCCGGAGATAACGAGGGGAACCGGGGCTTCAACTGACTGTATATTTCCTCAGCCGAGGGGTGTTTTTTATTACCTTCAAGCAAATTTAAGATTGCCAGCCTTTGAGGGGTTAATTTCAGCCCCAGCTTCTTGAGCCTGTTTACCGCCATTACTGTTTTATACCCCCTCTCAACTTATAATAATTATAAATTCATAACTCCTCTTTGTCAACTGCCTTCCATACTAAAATTTACTATATTAATAGCCTGGTGGAATTAAGCAATTAATTACCCTATGCTCCACCACAGCCTTAATATCCGCTGCGTCCATATAGACCACAAATCCACCCGCAAAAACAACAAGAGCCTCTCACCGGTAATTTGCGAGAAGCTCTTGTCCTTTTTATATCTGGCGGAGATACAGGGATTCGAACCCTGGAGAATGATTCATCAGCCGTTCCTCTTTTGGCCGAATTACCAGCATTCATTAAATTTTATCGGCTGCAACGCCCTCTGGCGGGACTGTGCCGGATCCTGTTTTGCCTGCTGTGACCCCGCAGGCCCGGTCTGCCTGAAACCTGGACATGAACACTATCCCGGCTATAAAAAGCGCTATGATGAACAGTGCAGCGGCCAGGGACGGTACGCCCAGCTTGGCTGCAAGCAGACCCGGAAGGGTGATCTTACCGTAAGCCATGGGTTCTACCAGATAAGGCTTAATCCAGGGAAAGGCCACCGCATAAAGCACCGCCCCCACAAAGCCCCCAAGGATGGTTACCAGGGCATCCGCCTTGCCGGCCCCGAGGCTTGCCGCCGCAGTTCCCGGGCAGTAGCCCGCAACGGCCATGCCTATGCCCAGAATAGCGCCTCCGGCCAGATTGCCCAAAACATAGGTAGGCTTCGGAATAAGGGAAACCATCCCCAGTGAACTGAGCGGGTAAATGATCAGCGCAGTGGTGACCACGGACGTCATTATAACCAGCAGCATGGTCATATTGCGCATCGACAGCCCGCCTACAACACAGCCGTGATCGCAGACCATGGCTTTGTACAGTATATATCCCCAAACCGCCCCCACAAGCAGTCCAACCACAATATCCACAATATCCATAACATCCATACCTTTCAGTTAAAATTTTATCATGCCCGCCTGAAGATAATCCTGGCGGCGGGAAGACCGGCAGCAAATACCCCGATACCAAACAGCAGGCTGCTTACCGAAAGCTGTGCCCACCCGCTCAGAATGTGCCCGGAGGTGCATCCCCCCGCCAACCGGGCCCCGAAAATCAGCAGCATCCCGCCAAAAAAGGCGAACAGATACCTCTTCACCCTGTTGGGACCAAATCGGGAAAGCCATGCATCTGAGAACTCCTCTTTTTTACTCCCGCTTCTCCTGAAAGCCAGGTGAGCACCAAAAACCACGCCGGCCACCACGGCAACTTCAAAGGTAATTCCCAGCGGAGTTTGTGAAAAATACTGGTTATTGGCTATAAAGCCGGGGGAAAATTTCCCCATCAGCCCGCCGGTGACGCTGACATAGGCGGTGGAAGCCCCCAGCAGCTTGCCGTAAAAAATAAGCAAAAGGGCGTTTAACAATCCCATCAGGACACCTGCTCTTTTCCAGCTCCAGCCATTGTTTGTCATAGACAACACCTCCAATTACTATACCCCGGGGGGTTTAATGAGCCTATTATACCACTCTTAAAAAACATTTCAAGAGGCAATAATAGGCTGCTTTCAGCCCCCCCCCGGGTGCGCAAAACTTTAAGGACTGGGGGCGGGCTGTTTTAAGCCGATCTTTTTGACATTGGCCTGGGCTGCCAAACCCCGTCACCCAATCTACCCCCCCATGGTATAAATGGATTGACTGAAAGGATCCCCAAAAAACAAGCCGGCCAGGCCGGAAATAAAATGGCCGGCCACCGGTATTTCCCGGCAGCCGGCCCAAATAATTCATGGACAAAATCTATTTCAGCTTGTCCAGCATATTCTTTAGCATAACAACGGCCTCAGCCCTGGTGGCGGCATCGGCGGGGGCGAAAGTCATTGCCCCGCCGGCAGTCTTACCCTTCAGGATGCCGTTCTTAACCGCCCTGGCGGCTGAAGACCTGGCCCACCCGGAAATTGATTCCTGATCGGCAAATCCCGCCAGCAGGGTCTCGATCCCAGGCTCGTCGGACAGCTTGCCTTTGTAACTGAGAGCATTGCAGATCATGGAAGCCATCTGCTCTCTGGTGATTACTTCGTCTGGCGCAAACAGGCTGCCGCCTACCCCTTTTATCAACCCGGCGCCATAGGCCCGGACCACCGCTTGGTAATACCACTGGCCCGGCTGCAGATCGCTGAACGGCGCCTTCGCATCACCATCAAGCTTGAGCGAACTGGCAAGCATGGTGGCAAACTGCGCCCTGGTCACAGAGGCGTCAGGTGAAAACTGCCCGTTGCCCATGCCGCTTACATATCCGTTGTCGGCCATATACTGGACCTGAACTTTGGCCCAGTGATCCGCCAGGTCGCTAAACACCGCAGTCCGGGGTTTTGCTTCCTTTTCAGCCAGCAGGGCAAACTTACTGAACTGGCTGGTGCTGAAGGTAATGGTCCCGGCCTGGGCGTCGTAGGCGCCTCCCTTGCTCTCCCAGGACCTGGTGGCTTCGTTGAACCGGTAGACCTGGATCAATCCCTTAACCGCGGCCTCCCGCTGGCCCTCAGGGACAGGGAGCGATACCTGGATGGGTTTGGCAAACTCACGCACCGCGGTCTTTTTACCGTCGGCCCCAACGGCGGTTATGCTGAGATCGTAAATCTCCCCGGCCAGCATAAACCCGGTCGCATTGGTGGCCTGGTTGAAGATAACCAGGGATCCCACCTTGTCCAGTTGGGAAGCCGACATCTGCACACTGGCCGCCCCGGATACCGCCGGCACCTCCAGGGCCGCCGGGGGCAGGGTGAAGGTGGCGTTCTTCAGTTGAACGGCCGCAGGCTTCCCGGTCCCGGTCAGGGAGGCCAGTTTGGCTGCGGTAAAAGAGGTCTCCAGATTGCCGGCTGCGTTTATGGTGATAGTGGCCTTGTTTGCGGCATTGGCAATAGCCCTGGTCACAGCGTCGGTGGTTGACGGTCCGCCGCCGCTGCTGCCGTCACTATTGTTGCCCGCGCCGCCGGCAGCCGCCGCCGTGGTGAAATTCCAGCTCACCGCCGCCGGCAGCCCGTTGCCGTCACCATCTGCCACAGCGGCGGAGATGTTGACGGTGTACTGGGTGCCGGGGCTTAAGTTCTGACTCGGCGTGAATGTAGCCGTCCTGGTGTTGCTGTCGTAAGCTATGCTCCCCGGCACCGGGCTGTTGCCCTGAAGCAGGGTGAAGCTGCCGGTCAAAGTGGCCTGGTTTATATTCTTGGAGAACTCGGCCGTGACCGCACTCCCCACCGCCACACCGGTGGCCCCTGAGGCCGGGCTGCGGCCGGTCACCTGAGGGGTCACCGAAATCAGTCCCACGTGGAGCTTGAGCTCGGGCGGGGGCACCACGGTGACACCGGCGACGACATCGGAGAAGACCGTCTTGTAGCCTGTCTTGCTGAAGACCACCCGGTAGGTGCCGGTGGGCACGTCCCAGCCGTAGCGGCCCTGGCTGTCGGTGACCTGGGGGTTGACCTGGCCGTAAGCCGAGGCGTTCCACTTGCTCCAGGTTCCCTGGCCGTTGGCCTGGCTGTTCACCTCGCAGAGGGCGGTAACTCCGGACAGCCTGACATTTTCAGTATCCTCTTCGATGGTGGCGCTGAACCGGTCATAGCTGCCGAAGGTGCCGTCATAAACGAAGCCGCTGGGGTCCATCAGTATGATTACGTTGACGATGGGGGTTCTCACAGTATTGCCCCCATAGGTGTATTCCACCTCAATGAGCTGATCCCCGGAGCTGCTCCAGCGACCGCTGATGACCTGCCCTTTCCAGGTGTTGCCGCCGTTGTCGGTCAGGGCAGCCTCCCGCCCGATGAAGTGGGTCTTGACGTTGCTTACCGTATCGCTGAATTTAACCTCAATGTTGATATCATTGTTTTCCACCACCGCCATGGTGGCCACGCCCAGGCTGGGATTGATGGTCACGTCCTTGTTCCATCCCGAGTTCACCTTCACCGAGCTGATGGTCACGGTATCGCTCTTCACCGTCACCGACAGTGGGCTGGAGGCCGTTGAAACCGTGCCGTTGGCCATTTCCACCCGGGCCGTGATGCTGTAGGCGGTCTCGGTGCTGCCCAGGTCTATTTCACGGCTCCACCAGCGCCCGCTGGCGGTCGCCCGGCCAACCCGGCGGGCAACGGCTTCACCGGACTTGGTGGCCTCAATGATCACCGTGGCCCCGGCCGAACAGTTGCCGTACACCGTCAGCTTGCCGTCCTTGGTCACCGACGGGCCGCTGATGGTGGCGTAGGCCAGCTCAGTGGTGGCCGATCCCAAGGGGGTGGTGCTGCCGCCGGCATTGATCGCGGCGCTGTTCTTGACGGTGGTGGCGGTGGATCCTGCGTCCACGGTGACCTGGTAGGTTATGGTGCCTTTACCCCCGGCCGGGATGCTGCCCGGGATGCTGAAGGCAATATTGCCCCCGGAAACCGCTGGTTCAACAGCCACCTGGTTTACCGCCGCCGACCCGTCCACGTAGATGGTGCCGGAGGGTATCTGGGCGGTGACGCTGGCCCCGGAAACCGCTGCCACTCCGTTGTTCTTGTAACCGATATTATAGGTCAGTGTTTTGCCCGGCGTGGTGACCACGTCGGACACCTTTAAGAAGTTGCCTTCACCCACGAAGCTGCCCTGTTTTTCCGAGGGCTTCAAGAGGGTGATGGTGACCGGTTTGGTGTTGGCTGCCACCTGGATGCCGGTCATTTCCGCATTTTCATAGGTATGGCTCTTGTCGAAGGTGCTCAGCACATAATCATCGGCCTGGCTGAGGCTCTTCATGGTAAAGAACCCGTTGCCATCGCTGCGTGCCCGGCTCCAACTGTTGGTGGACGGGCTGTAGGCGTATACATCTATGCCGGTCAGCCCCTGACTCTGGCTGTCGGCCAGGGTCCCGGCAAGCTCCAGCCCCCTGCTTAGGGTGATGTCCGGCAGGGTCACGTCCGAGGTGCCCAGGCTTACACTGGACGGAACCGCATCGGGGCTGACCAAGTAACCCAAAGCGGGGTTGAGGTAGAAGTTCAGGCTGTATGTCTTGCTTGACTTCATCTGGGCCAGGGAGAAATTGCCCTGGCTGTCGGTGACCGCCCAGGCAAAGTGGCTGCTGTCGGTCGCCGAGGCATTCACCTGGACATCGCTTATGCCCCCGCCCTGGTCATTGACCACCTTGCCGCTGACGGTAAGCCCGGTGTCCATGGTCTGATTGACGGTGGTGGTTTTATCCCTTTCCACCGCTATGCCTCGCTGGGTCTCATATAGATACTGCCCACCGGTCTGCCAGACAAAATTGACCTCGTAGTCATCGGCTACCTTGAGCTTGTCCAGGCTGTAAGCGCCCTGGGCATCGGTGGCAGCGCTGCTCCAGACCATCTTGCCGCTGCTCCAGGCGCTCACTTCCACCCCGGACAGCCCCTGGCCGGAAACATTCTTAACATAGCCCGAGATCTTGCCCCGGTCCACCACCACCGGCTTGAGGGCGAAGTTCACATTGGGAGTGATGGCGCCCTTATCCACCAGAATGCTGTTGCGGGTGAAATCCTGATAGTCCGCATTCGATCCCTGAGCCGTGACGGCGTACTCACCGGAGGAGAGTCCGTCGATGACGTAGCGCCCCCCCGCATCGGTACTGGCTATACCGCCGCCGGCGCTGCCCCCGGCCACCACCACCATGCCGGCAATGGCCGCACCGGTGCCGGCGTCAGTAACAGTGCCGCTGATTCCGCTGCCCCGGGCCACGGCGGCGCCCACCGGTGGATGCAGCCAGAAGTCCTGGACAATTTCGCGGCCATTCTCACCGATGGTTGCACTAATTCCCGTGGCGTCAGGGTCCGCCGGGCTGGTATAGCCCTGTGGGCTCCACACCGAAATCATGTAGCTGTCGGAATCGGGCAGGCCGGTAAATTCATAGGCGCCGTTTTGATCTGTTATGGCGCTGGCGCCATACATTATTTTTTCATTGAAGAGGAACACCGTAACCCCGGACACCGGCAACGGCTCCGGGTGATGCCCGGAAGCAGGGTCGAAGGGCATGAGCAGGGAGGCGATACCTGAAATCCTTCCTGTTCCGCCAGGAGGCAGCTCATTGGGCGCCCTCAGGGCAATGGTGCCCAGCGCAGCGGTGGCCTGGGCCGCCACTGTGACGTTCTTGGCCCCGCCGGTCAGGATAGCTCCCTGACTGTCGGTGTAAGATATATTAACAATATACCCCTCGCCTGCGGGAACTTTGTCCAGGGTCACGCTTCCATCCTGACCGGTGACAGCTTCCCTGAAAAAGAGCCTGCCGGGATTGCCCACGGTTACGTTTGCCCCCGCCACCCCCTGGCCGTTTCTGGTGGCAGTGAGGGATATTGCGCCAGCCACTGCGTCCATGCTCTCCAGCACAATATCCCCTATGCTTGTGCCTACAGCGCTGCGAATTTCATAAACGCTTGACGAAACACTGCTCAGGACCACCTCAATGCCCGCCCCGCCGTACGCCAGGTCACTGGCGGGAGGGCTTTTGTCCAACAGGCCGAAAGGATTCATAGTGGACAGGTAGTACCGCCCGTTGCCCGGAATGCTGATAGTAAAGTTTCCGCCGTCTCCGCTTTGTGCGTGGAAGGTTCCGGGAACCTCGGCGGGATTGGGTGTGGCTCCGCTGCCGGGCTGCCCTCCAACTGAAGGCGGCAGCCTGTCAAAGAGGGTCAGGTAAACATTTTCCAGTCCTTCTGCGGATCCATCCGCAGTCTTTTTACCCAAAATACGGCCGCTTAGGGATACGCCCGAGCTAAGGTGAAGATTGCGGGTAAGGGTGGCGGTTCCCTGATCCAGTATGAGTTCTGTGTCATTTGCCTCCAGGAACAGTCCGCCCGGGCTGAATACCTTAATACTGTAAGATCCCGGCTGCACATTCGCCACCTGGTAGGTTCTGGCCTGTGGATCAACAGTGCCGAATACGCTATTCTTGACGTTACTCTGGCTCATGAAGAAAATTTCGGTATTATTAAGGGATTCGCTATTATTTGGCGTATACACGTAACCGCTGACGGTGGCTCCGCCCCCTCCCGGGGGCTGGGTGGCGCCGGCGGCAACCAGAAAATAAGCAACAGGACAGGATGCCTTGCTTATTCCCTGAGTAACTTCAAGCAACAGCTCGTATTGGTTCTGATCCTGAGCAGCGTTGAGATAGCTGGGCCCGAACTGGGTCAGGTCAATGGTGAAGCTGAAGCCTCCGTTAATTATAGAGTTTACGTCGATGCCGGGAACGGTTACCTCTTCCATGTTGGGCATCCGTAATATTTTAACCTGGAAAGTATCCGGGGCTCCGGTCACCGTTCCCGACACGGCCAGGCTTGTCCCGTTAATAATCGCCCCCTGTGCCGGCAATGTACAGTTAATGCCAATCTGCTGCCCTCCGTTCGGAATGCCGCCTCCGCCGGAAGCCTGATTACTGTTTATGGTGAGGGTGGACTTCACCACTTCCGGAACAGTGGCCAGGACCACTGAATACCCCTTGCTTCCCATTCCCCCGGCTGACAGCCCCTGGGCCAGCGATATTGAGGCATAGGTCTGACCTGTCACTGACAGCGTTGAAGAACCTGTGACGTCCGTTTCACCGTCATACACCGCCATCACCGTGGAAGGGCCAAAATTGGTGTCCGTTCCCTGCACCTGGATAATCTGCCCGTTGGGATACCCCTCAGCCAGAGTGTCGGGTGCAATGGTAATTGAGGCCCCAAATGCCCCGGCAGGCATAAGCATACATGCCAGAAGCATCAAAGTCAAAAATATTGAAAGCCTTTTTTTCCAGATCAACTGACCGACCAATTCTAATTCAACTCCTCGTGCCCTAAAGTTTTTTACTCTCCGCATCTCTTAAACAACATAAGCCTGAAAACTACCACCCCTTTCCGAAACCGGGACAATCCTCCACAAAATGACCAATTGCCCATATTTACTTTCAATATAATAAAAATAATGCCCCGGTGTCCCCACCCTCAAGGGGTGGTTTATGCCGGGGCGGCAACCCTAAAGAAGGGGTGGGAAACGCATATTTCCCACCCCTTCGTGAAGGAAATTGGAACTTTTTGTAGAAAACATAGCACTATCGCATCTTTTCTGCTTTACCGGCAGATCACTGCAAGGAGAGTGCTTTAATATGAGAGTGGCCTTAAATGTGTTACCCCTGGGCCTGTATTTCAGCGGCTTGCTTTCCGGGCCTTTTTTTGGCCCCGCGCTGGCAGCATGGTCCGGTGACATGGATATATTTTACCGTCTGTCACTTGTTTTTTCTCTTGGTCATGCAGCCGGACTGGTGGCCGGGGGTTATTACTATTTTCATGAAAAAGAGCACCCGGGAGGCCGCCTGGCGTGCGCCGCAGCGGTGTTAGCAACGGCCGGAACCACCCTGGCGCTGGCATTACTGTCTACGGAAAGAATACCTGATTTTTTGGAAATGCCCGGGTTTTTGTTATATGGATTTGCTTCCGGGTGGCCGGTGGCGCTATACTGCCGGTGGCTTTCCTCTCCCGGGACTGCGAAGGTGCGTGGCCTGATTATGGGCGGCAACATATTTCTGGCCAATTTAATTCTCTTTTTAATCGGACAGGGATTAGGGCGGGAATTTTTAGCCCCCGGGATAGCAGTTGCCGCCTGCACGCTGATGTTTGCCCTGGGAGGTTTGCTGATAATAATCCTCTCAACCGGATCCAGCTTCCATTTAGGGGAAAAGCCATCCTCGATCAAAGGTTCGCTGCCCCCCTTGCGGCTTATACTGATTGGATGCCTGGCCTACTTTACCGGAGGGCTGTACTACCAGACCATACTACCTGAATATTCCTCCGCTCTTCCTGAAATCACGTTAATAGCACCATATTTAATTGGGTTCATTCTGTTGGGCCCCTGGTCCGACCGCAGGGGGAGAGGCAACCTGGCACTCATATCCCTGCTGGCCATTGGGGGCGGCTTTTCCCTCTGGGCAGCCAGCGTTCAGCTGCAATGGCTCGGCGGTGTGGCCCACCTGATGATTATTACCGGCCTGCTGTGCATGGACCTTTTCTACTGGACCTCCCTGGCCGACAGCGCCCCTCCGGGGGCCGGGAGCCTGACCGTTGGCCTGGGGCTTGCAATAAGCATCCTGGCAATAAGTCTGCCCTTGCTAATAGGCAGTTTTGTGCCCAAAGACATTATTCTCCTTCGAACCCTAAGCGGTTCCCTCGGGGTATTGTTTGTTCTTCTTTCGCTGGTCTCAATCAGAGAAAGAAACCTGGACTTTGCGATCCGTTCAGGTTTGGAATCGGAAGCTGCCAGAGGGCTGTCTGCGCCGGACAGCACCAAAGCCACAGATACACCAGCGGTACCCCCGGTAAGCTGTTCTGAGCCAAATAACCCGGGCGGTAGCCGGCTGGACAGGCTCATGGCCTTTAACCTGACTTCCCGGGAGCAGGAAATAGCGTATCTGCTTGTCAAAGAATACTCATCCAGGGAAATAATAGATCACCTCTGCATATCACAAAACACTTTGAAGTACCATATAAAAAACATACTGCGTAAGACTGATACCAATAACCGGCAGGAACTGCGCGAAAAAATACTAATACTGTGATTGAACGCTCCTCCACACAAGCCGCAAACAGCACAATTAAAACTGTCATCAATTAGGGCTAACGTAGAAGGCATGAAAATTAGCACCTAATACCATTATTATCCAACAAAAATTGTCTCATGTTGCCCTCGGTATTCATATGCCACCCAACTAAATGTCAATTTGTCATGTGTTCCATAGATGGGGCATTTTTTAACCAATGCTTTTTCAACTAATTAATTTTAATAAACCGTCTTTAAAAGAATTAAAACTAGGTGATCGATTTTTCCCTATATCCATAAACTTTGAAATTTCTTTAGCCGCTTCAGTTTTGATTAACCCAGTGTTGTATCCATACTGTAAAAGTAACTTATCTAATGTCTCCCAGGTTCCGCCTAAAATCTGGTCAGGCTTACGAAAATTAACCTTCGCAGATATAGTCTCTGGAATTTTTGGAAAGACCTGTCTGAGTGCATTTACATCACCTATAAACCATGCTTCCAGTTCTTCAACCACAATTCTATGAAGAATAATATCGTCAACTCCAGCGCTTTTTGCTGCATTGACCATTGTTTGCTTTAACGCCTTACAGTCTTGTCTATCTTCATCCAACAACACCACAATCTTAAATTCCCAAGAAACCCTTAATCTGGAATAAGCTCTCAGTCTTTCTCCAAGTTTTTTCAGCAAGTCCTGCTTACTTCTGAAGTTATGGATTTGAAATGAATGTTCCTCTCCAATTATCTTTGGAACTATATTCTCTAAAGCCATCCTCATTGATATTTCTTCAACCAAGAACTCTATATGCATTATATGTTACCCCTCCCAAAGTAACCTTCAAACCACAGACTACCAAGATTGGCACCTTCTGACACAAATATGGGAATATGTTGAATTTTATCAGACCGTTGAATGCTAGCATATCCCTGATCATTACGGTCCATAATCCAAAGTTCTTCTGGTTTAAGGGCGTCAATAAAATAAGGAGAGTGAGAAGAAACAAACACCTGGGTTCCTTTTGAATTGACATTACCCCTTGCATGTGCTCGAATTTCCTCTGCTAAGATATTTAATAACTTTGGGTGCAAACCATTCTCTGGTTCTTCTATACACAGTAATGGGGGTGGGGTAGGATCAAAAAGCAGAATAAGGTATGCAAACATCTTCAAAGTACCATCTGATACATGTCTTGCCAAAAAAGGATCCTTAAACGGACCGTCTTTAAATTGTAAAACAAGACGACCATCTAGCGTTCTTTCAGATTTTATAGTCTCAAGGCCAGGTATTCTTTGTGCAACCCTATCCAAAATTTGCTTAAAAATAACAGGATGTTCTTCACTCATAAACTGAACAACATTCGGTAGATTATCCCCTGTCCTAGATAAATGTTCTGCAGCTCCCGACTCAGGGATTTGCCTTGCTTTATCTGGGATAAAATAAGAAAGAAACCAACCTTCAATGAATCTTCTTAAACTGGCAACCCTAGGGTGTTCTGCTAGTTGCCCTAAGCTTTTAATTGCAAGAATGTCTGGGCTATCCATTCGTATTGTTTGTCGCTCATCTTTTTCCTCTGGGGATTCACCAGTAATTACTATGCCTTCTCCGTTTTTTATGTCGAGAAACCTATATGGAGAACCGTATCGTTTTCCCCTTCTCCATTGAAGGTATTCATGTGAGACATAAGGTTTGCCGTTTTTTTCATCTATTGAAATATGGTATGTAATTGGCGTCGAGTGTTTTTTCTCATTAAAATCCGATTCACGATATTTTATAGTAAAAGAAATTGGCCCATCCGATCCTCTGGAGTGTACTTCTTGGAATCTACCACGTGATTCCAGGGCTTTTTTAACATTTGTTTGAAGACAGTCTGCTAAAAAACCGAACACATCAAACAAAGTAGATTTTCCACTTCCATTCGGACCGAGTACAACAATCATTGGTTGCAAATCATTTAATGTGACGTTCTGTAATAACCTGTAATTTTTTATTATTATAGATTCAATGAAAGGCATTATTCATCGCCCCTCCTTTCGCTTGTTATAATATAGTATATTCCAATTTTATATCCTACTAAACAACTAATGCAACTGTTGAAAAATACTTCGCCGGGAAAGTTCCCTCTCTTTCAGAAGGTTTTACTTTTTTTAGACATTTGGTAATCGGTGAATCCTGCACATTTCACTGGGAAAACTAACGAATTCCGTTTCTTTATTATTACCTTAGGTACAATTGGCATTCCCACAAGGTCATAAATCTTTAATTGCAAACTCACACCTTATCCAACACCAATTATTTCCATTCATCTACTAAGTATTTTTTAAAGACTACAGCCCGTAACACTGGCAAGTGGGCCTATTGACCTTCTTCGTAGAAGTTGGAACTCTATAGCTTGGCAGTATAATGTCGTCGGCTCCCCCGCCGGCTTACCCCCAAATCCCCCCGCAAAACAAACAAGGGCCTCTCACCTTAAACCGTGATAAGCCCTTGAAAGTCAATCAATCGGATGTTCGGCAGACATGCTACCGAACAAAGCGATTCACACCAAATCTAAAAGAAGATTTGGGTTCTCTGCTTTTGGCGGAGAGACAGGGATTCGAACCCTGGAGACAGCTTCTAACTGCCTACTCGATTTCGAGTCGAGCGCCTTCGTCCAGCTCGGCCATCTCTCCGTTTTTGCCATTATGAATTAATCCGGTGTCAGAACACAGGAGTCAGAACAAACCGGTACTCCCTTCAGATTTTCCCCGCAGTACCGGTTCCTGATTCTGAATTCTGAGTTCTGAGTTCTTTCTAATCTCCCGGAAAAAGGCCCTTATAATACCGGCACACTCTTCCTCCAATACTCCAGTTATAACCTCCACCCGGTGATTGAACCGGGGGTCCCTGACCAGATCCACCAGGGAGTCCACAGCTCCCGCCTTGGGGTCTGCCGCACCGTAGACAAGGGTCTGCACCCTGAACTGGACGATGGCCCCGGCACACATGGGACAGGGCTCTATGGTGGAATACAGGGTTGATCCGGCCAGACGCCAGTCCCCCAGCTTTGTGGCGGCCTGCCGCATGGCCATTATCTCGGCATGGGCCGTGCTGTCGTTGAGCACTTCCCTCAGGTTGTGCCCCCGCCCTATAATCTGGCCGTCTAAAACCACAACCGCCCCGATGGGAACCTCACCAAGGCCATAGGCCTTTCGGGCCTCCTCCAGGGCTTCCCTCATATAATCCGGGTGGTTCACAAAAACAGTCTCCTATCGCCGGGATAAAATAAGGTGGCGTGCGCCCCTGGGGCTTATAACCACCGTACCGGCCCGGGAAAACCCCAAAACCTGCAAATAGTATTGTAAGCCATAATGGGTGCGGTGTCAAGTGGTTGGGCCAGCCGACAAATACCACTTTTCCACCAAACTTAAGCGATACCAAAACGTTTTTAAGGTAAAAAAATAAACAGGCTTTAGCCTGTTATTTTCTTATGAGACCAGTATGTAGCTCTTGGAAGGAACCACAACGTATAGCCCTTGGAAGGGGCTACCGCCAGCCTCAAATTAAAAATATCCCGTAATTTTTCCTGCCTCTTTGTGTAAAATTATAAGTTAATCTGCGTATAATTGAGAACAACTCACAAATCCAACTTTCAAAAGGGTTTTCGGGAGGTTTTTCATCCAGGTTTTTTTCGTAATAATGCCTTACCACACTTGCCATAAGGTCTGCAACTTGTATGCCTGGAGTAATTAATGACTTTACAAAAAGCGGCATTTCAAGGATATAGAGTTGTTTGCCCAAATTGTGTTTATACAAAAAATTGTTTATGGCTCGCCACCTTATTTTTTCTGTACTTTCTTCATCATAAACCAATAGCGCAAGAGACTTCTTTTCTTCGGCAAAATAACTAACTCTTTCTAATAGAAATCTATATCTATTTGGAAGCACATCAGCATTTTCATCTGGAAGTACTGTTTCTGGCCTATACATAACCGCTGCAAAAACTGCTACATTGTACCCTAACATAAGATCAAAAACTTGATCAACAAGTTCCTTGTTTTTGGTTTTTTTGGCAAGACATTTTGGGTTGATAAAATTTGTTGCATGTAACTCCATCGGGTTATTTTCATCTTCTAATCCCATAATTCTCTCTTTAATATTATGTATTCTCCTTGTTAAATCCCCAACATCACTCTCCATCATACAGAGGGTAAGCAGTACAGGCCGTGCCTCTGGTGCATTTTTATGTATTGTTCCACTTTGGTCCGTGAAAGCTAGCATGGAAAATCACCCCGTGAGCATTATATCAAAATCCGCTATTCCACAACAGTGCCACACATAAGTATTAATCTCTTTCCCGGTAACGAAAAAAGCCCCCCTTTCGGGAGAAACGCAAAAACCCCGCAACCTTTGCGGGGCTTACTTTTTTCTGGTGCGCCCGGGAGGACTCGAACCACCGACAAACGGTTTAGGAAACCGCTGCTCTATCCACCTGAGCTACGGGCGCATAAATATTCCTTACCCCCGCTCCTTACTTCCGGCATAGGAGTAAGGACTGGCGTGCCTGAAGGGAGTCGAACCCCCAACCTTCTGATCCGTAGTCAGACGCTCTATCCATTGAGCTACAGGCACAATATAATACCGGAGCATTGACCGGCAAAATATATTTTAACAAAACAACTATCAGAAGTCAAGCCATACCAACATATACCAACATGTTCCTTGTTATCGGTGTTATAGCAAAGTCCGGGTGTTATCGCCGGCCTGTGACAGGGTCACCCCTACTCATAATCATCCCGGGAAAGATTCATAAACCTGGTGTATTCCTTTAAAAAGGCCAGTTCAACCGATCCGGTGGGACCGTTTCTCTGTTTTGCCACAATGATCTCAGCAATTCCTTTCTTTTCAGTGTCCGGCTTGTAGTATTCCTCCCGGTATATAAACATTACAATATCGGCATCCTGCTCAAGGCTGCCGCTTTCCCTCAGGTCCGACATAATGGGCCTTTTCTTATCCCTCTGCTCCACCGACCGGCTCAACTGGGCAAGGGCCACCACAGGCACCTCCAGATCCTTGGCCATGGCCTTCAGCGACCTGGAAATATCGGCTATCTCCTGTTGCCGGTTTTCAGACCTGGACGATCCCTGTATAAGCTGAAGATAGTCAATGACTATCAGGCCAAGGCCTTTTTCAGCCTTTAATCTCCTGGACTTGGCCCGTATCTGCCTGACCGAAATACCGGGCGAATCATCAATGTAGAGGGGAACCCTGGTCAGCTTGGCTGCCGCCTCGGCCATCTTGTTCCAGTCAGTCTCACTGAGGTTGCCGCTGCGAACCTTTTGCATGTCCACCATTGCCTCGCCGCACAAAACCCTCTGTACCAGCTGGGCCTTGGCCATCTCCAGGCTGAAAACAGCTGTGGGCACCCCGTGGTGCTGCGAGGCCTGGTGGGCCAGCGTAAGGCCGAAACTGGTCTTACCCATGGCAGGTCTGCCGGCCACGATAATCAGATCTCCAGACTGCAGCCCGCAGCAAAGCCTGTCCAGATCCGAAAAACCTGTCAGTACCCCGCTTACCTTGCCCTTGTTACGGAAACGTTCCTCGATCAGCTTAAATATCTCCACCAGAATTCGGTCAATGGGGGTAAAGCCAGAGGATGATCTCCTGGAGCTTAATTCCAGGAGCATATTTTCGGCCTCGTCAATAAGCTTTTCAGCGTCGTCCCCGCCCTCATAGCCCAGCCCGGCTATGCGGGTGGCCATGGAAATAAGGCTTCTTAAGAGAGATTTCTCTTCAATTATCCTGGCATAGCTCTCGGCATTGGCGGCCGTAGGCACCATACCGGCCAGGGAGGCCACGTAGGTGGCCCCCCCTACCTTTTCCAGGCTTCCCTGCTGCCTGAGAATGTCGGTAACCGTTAACAGATCGGTGGGCACACCGGCTTCATCCAACTCCAAAAAGGCTCTGTAAACAAGCCTGTGCCCCTCCAGGTAAAAATCCTCGGGCTTTAAAAAGCGTGATATCTTGTATATGGTGTCGCGGTCCACAAAAAGGGCTCCCAGCACCCACTGCTCCGCATCTATATTCTGTGGCGGAACCCTGTCAGTCAAAGTTATCACATCCCTCGATACAAGAAAGGCTTGCAGCTTACTCAGTTAACCAACGGGAGAGTATTGAAAACCACCTGCAGTACATCCTCCACCGAAGACACCGGGGTAACCGTTATTCCCCTGACATTGTCCGGGGCTTCCTTGGCGTTTTCCTGGGGCACCAGCACCCTCTTTATGCCTGCCTGCCTGGCGCCGTATATCTTTTCGGGGATGCCCCCCACCGCCCTTATTTTACCCTGGATGGACAGCTCACCGGTTATTGCCATATCCTGGGGAATTGGCCTGTTAAGTATGGCGCTGTATAGGGCCAGAAATATTGCGATACCGGCCGAAGGCCCGTCAATCTTGCCCCCACCCACAATATTCACATGGGCGTCAAAGTTGGAAAGGTCTTCCCCGGTTACTTTTCTGAATACCGAAGCCGCATTGAAAACCGAATCCTTTGCCATGCTGCCGGCGGTGTCATTGAACCTGATGGCCCCCTTACCCTTGGCCCTGGCAGTGAAGGCCACGGCCTCAATTTCAATAACCGATCCCAGAAATCCATACACCCCCAGCCCAAAAACCTTGCCCACTTCGGACAATTCCGAAGCCTTACCGGTTACGTTGGGGGCCAGCCGGCCTGACTGGATTACCTCGTACACATTCTCCGGGGTTATTGTTATGCCTTCTGTGGAGCCGGGACTGTTGCGGCAGGCCACACCGAAGGAGTCGGACAGCAGGTTTACCGCCTTTCGTCCCTCAATGGTGTACTGGCTGATTATATCAGCCACGCTTTCATGGGCATTAACACCCAGCTTGCCAACCGCCTGCACAATTATGTCCCTGATGTCGTTGGGCGTAAGGGGCTCAAAATAAACCTCGGCACAGCGGGAGCGGATGGCCGGGTTAATATCCCCCGGATCCCTGGTGGTGGCCCCGATCAGTATAAAATCGGCAGGCACCCCTTCCTCAAACATCTTCTTAACATACTGGGGCACAGCGGGGTCGTGAGGATCATAATAGGCCGAGCTGAAAAACACCCTTTTATCCTCCAGTACTTTAAGCAGCTTGCTATGGAGTATGGGATCCATCTCCCCTATTTCATCTATGAAAAGCACCCCCCCCTGAGCGTCGGTAACCAGCCCGGGCTTTGGCTCGGGTATGCCGCCTTCGGCCAGGTCTTTACGGGCTCCCTGATAAATGGGATCATGAACCGATCCCAGCAGCGGATTGGTTACCTCTCTGGGATCCCAGCGAAGGGTGGTGCCATTTACCTCCACAAAGGGAGCGTCCTCAAAGAAGGGGTTTCCCTCCAGTGTCCTGGCCATTTCCAGGGCCAGCCGGGCCGCCGTTGTTTTACCAACTCCCGGAGGACCATACAGCAAAATATGCTGGGGATACGGTGAGGCCAGTTTTGCCAGCAGGGCTTTAATGGCCCTCTCCTGTCCCACAATCTCATCAAAACTCTCGGGCCGCAGAACATCCATGGCCGACCTGGAAAGCTTCCTCTGCTCCAACTTTTCCAGCAGAGCCAGCTTTTTCAGTGTCTGAGCGTTCTCGGTTCCGGTATTCTCCTTGACCACCTGCAGCCTGATGTCCTTGACATAATCCTCATGACGGGTCTGGAGCCTTTCATTCACTTTTCTTTCAATATCATCCTCCACCGTCCGGCGGGCAATGGTATCGGCGATTTCATCCTCCAGCTTCTGGAGGATGCCGGGAATTTCTTCACGGGAAGGAATGTTCTCCAGGGTGGGATCCTCAAAAATCAGTTTTTGCAGGGCTAAAACCCTATCCTCCAGCACATCGGACCTCATTAGCTGAAGAGCGTTCAGTTTACCGGCTCGCAAAACCAGTTTGTCGGACCCGTACAGGTTTGACACCAACCCATACAGTGCGTTAACCTGCTTGGTAAGCTGAGCCTGCCCCGATATATTCTCTGAAGGGCTGTTTTTTACGCTGCCTTTTATTTTTTCCAGGAAAACTTTCACGCCTTAACTCCTTTCTGCTGAAAACTGAATCGGAGCAATTTGGTTCATTCGCTTTGTACTATAACGTTGATGTTAGCCTGCACTGCCGGGTGCAACTTCACAGTCACCGGAAACTCTCCCTTGGTTTTAATGGGATCCTTGAGCAGAATTTTCTTTTTATCTATGTCAATCCCGTGCTGACGGGCCAGATTTTCCGATATATCCTTGTTATTGACTGCGCCGAAAAGCTTTCCTCCCTCACCCACCTTGGATTTCACAAGCACCCTGATTCCTTCCAGCCTGGAGGCCGTTTTACGGGCATCCTCTTCTTCCTTGTTCTTTTTCCTTTGATGGGCATCCTTTTGCTGGGCGAGTTCCTTCAGTTTGCCGTCCGAAGCCTCCACCCCCAGATTTCTGGGCAGCAGAAAATTGCGGGCGTACCCTTCGGCCACCGTTATAACGTCACCCTTTTTGCCCTGCCCCTTTACATCCTGTAATAGCACAACCTTCATTTTTTATCTTCCTCCTCCGGTATTCGGCCATCCGCAGACAACCGGCGAACATTCACAATGGAGTCAATTACCCCCAGTGTTACCAGCATTGAAAATGTAAAGGGCAAATAAATACCCAGCGCCACCGTTACCGCCAACTTTATGGGCCAGGCGACCTTCCATCTCCCCAAAAAAAATGTGGCCACCGACATCCCCATAACCGTGAAAACGAATCCCATCACCCACAGCATAATCTTCCCGGCAAGGGCCAGTTCTTTTATGTTGCTTTCGTCCCCGGCCAGCAAAAAGGCCAGCCCGCCGATGATACCCCAGATTACATGCCAGGGAAGCCTCCACCGCGAAAAGGGAAGGGCCGCAATCTGCCCGTAACCGCAGCGGGCCATAGCGTAGCGGGTAAAGGAAAAGGTGATGGTGGCCGACACCATAGACCATATTATTATTGAAGAAGTGGCCAGCACAGGCCACATGGCCTCCACCTGCGCAATAACCTTTTCCATTTCCCTGACATCCGCCGTGCCCAGACCCTGGGCACGGCCCCCCGGCGCCACCATATCACTGATCATTTTCCTTTCAACATCAAAAACCTGGCGATCCCTTTCACTCAATACAAGCGGGTTGGTCCCGGTGACAAAATAGCTTGACACCAGAATTACCCCTGCGACCACCAGGGAAAACCCCACCGTAACAGACAGCGCCCTGCCCGCCGAAAGGTGGTTTTTAAAAATAAGCCCCAGCAAAATACCCAGCGGTCCTGTCTGAAAGGCCAGAAAGAAAACGGTCTGGGGCCTTCCCGTCAACAGAAAAAGAATTGCCACGGTGGCCAATAACGTGGCCAGGCCGTATCTCAAATCCAGTCTCCTCACCATCAAGGCCAGGGGGATAGGCATGAAAAGAATGGTTAACATGGCCATGGAGGGAATAAAAACAGTTACCAGGGCAGGAAAAAGGAAGGCGGCACTGAAGGCGCCAAACTCAACAACCCTTTGGTTTTTTAAAATGGTCAAAGAATCACCTCTTACGGTCAACCAGATAGGCTAAAAGCATGGACAAATCACCGTGCCATTTTTCGACCTCGTGTTCATCCTCGATTCCCTGCCTGAGCTTAACCTCCACCGCCACATCTATTTTGGAAAAATTATATCCCATCCGCCGGCCCAGCACATAACAGGTTACTATTATTCCCGAAAGGGCCTCCAGCAGCTTCTCCTCGCTGCCGCGCAGCATGCCCTTGTACAGCGCTGAAACAGAAGTAATCAGGTCCGCCTTCAGCCATTCCACAATCCTGATATTTTTCGCAATACCCGGTTCATTATCTCCAGAAAACATAACACACCCTCCGGTTCATTAAGAGCCCTAACACTATTCTTCAGCCAGACCTCTTTTTCCTCCCCCGCCATCCCCAGAGCATACTGTTATTTATTACCCTGGTGTATCTTAAAATAAAAGGCTGTTGACTCATTCGTATGATCAACAGCCTTTTGGCGTGCCGGGTTTTCCTTTTTTTATTCCGTTGTAAAGGGTATCAGGGCAATGTTCCTGGCCCTTTTGATGGATACTGTCAGCATCCGCTGGTGCCGGGCGCAATTGCCTGAAATCCTGCGGGGCAGTATCTTTCCTCTTTCAGTTATATACTTTTTAAGCCTGGGCACATCCTTGTAGTCAATGCCCGCAATTTTATCAACGCAGAAGACGCAGACCCTCTTTTTGCCTCTGCGGCCCCGTTCACGTTTCACTATTCAATTCCTCCTTTTAATTCCCGTAAACCCTACTTAATCCTCAAAAAGGAAGATCGTCATCGGTAAAGGGAACTTCACTGAACTCGCCATCCTTGTCTTCAGATCGGCGTCCTCCGGCCTGCTGTCCGGATCCACCCTGGTGCTGGGAGTCTTTCCCCCGGTCCAGGAAGCGGACGTTTTCGGCTATGACTTCCACGGCCTTGCGGCGTATACCCTGATTATCGTCATAGGACCGGATCTGCAGGCGTCCGTCCACCGCCGACATGTAGCCTTTTTTCAGATAATTTGAACAGGTCTCGGCCTGGGTTCTCCATACCACTATATCAATAAAATCCGTTTCCCGCTCACCTTGCTTGTTTTTGAAGCTGCGGTCCACCGCCAGGGTAAACTTGGCCACCGGGACGCCGCCGGGGGTGAACCTCAGTTCCGGATCCGCCGTCAAACGCCCTATCAGTATAACCTTATTGTACATACTTGCACCGCCTTGGCTTCATATATCTATCCGGCAGCCGGTAAGACCACCGCCTTTTCGCAGCCCGATCCACCTGTCATAACGCCGGAGTCTGTCCTTTTTTTAACTTCCCAAATGCTTTGGCCGGGCAGCTATTCGTCCTCCCGGACGATAATGTGGCGCAGTATCTCATCGGAAATCTTGAAAATCCGGTCAAGCTCACTGGCCGCCTCGGGGTCGGCGTTGAATTTTGAGATAATGTAGATCCCTTCTTTGGTATCCTTAATCTCGTAGGCCAGCCTTCTTTTACCCCATTTGTCGATGCTGGCAATCTCTCCGCCATTTTTCTCAATCAGTGACCGGTACTTTTCCAGAGCCTCCGTTGTCTTCTCCTCATCCAGTTCGGGACGAAGAATAAAGACAGTCTCATATTTGCGCATCCCTTTCACCTCCTCCCCTCGGACTAAGGCCCTACCACTAAGGTAGAGCAGGGGGATATTAAGCCACAATTTGGCTAAAAAATTATAACATAACCACCGCCTTTTTAGCAAGAGCAAAATCGCCCGTTCGCCCGTATTGCCCGTCGGTCGATAGCAATCAGCTGACGGCTGATTGCTGATGGCTGTTCTCACGGGGAAGCCGGTGTAGCCGGTGAAACCAGGGATTTAACGCTTTTTTCAAATTTCGGCCGGGGCAGCATGACAACCCTGCCGCAGGTTACGCACCTGATTCGGAAATCAACTCCGGTACGCATAATTTCCCAGGTGTCTCCACCGCAGGGATGACCCTTCCTGGTTTTTACCACATCCCCAACATTGTACTTCACCGGCAAAGACATAGAATCCCCCCAAATTACTGCCATTAAAAAGTGGCGCCCAAATGAATGAAAAATGACCTATAACGGCTGATTGCTGACAGCTATTTTCAGATGTGCTGTAAAAAAGCGCTGTAAGCCCTGTAGGTCATAAAAATATCGGCCTTGCTGGCCACCTCGAAGGGCGAGTGCATGCCCAGGAGAGCCACCCCGCAGTCCACCACATCCATGTTATATGCCGCCAGAAGGTAGGCAATGGTTCCACCGCCTCCCTGATCCACCTTCCCCAGTTCTCCGGTCTGCCAGTAAACACCCTGACCGTTGAAAAGACCTCTGACCCTGCCCACAAATTCGGCCCCGGCCTCACTGGACCCGCTTTTGCCCCTCACCCCGGTGTATCTGGTCAGAACCACGCCCCGGCCTATCCTGCTGGCGTTGAGCTTGTCCATCACCTCTTCATAATTGGGATCCAGCGCCGCATTTACATCGGCTGACAGGCCGCATGATGCGGCCAGGCACCTTCGCAGTGACAAATCGGTGTATTTTTCATCCCTTCCGGCCACCAGCTCAGCCACAAAATTTTCCAGAAAGGCCGACTGCATTCCGGTATTCCCGGTACTGCCGATTTCCTCCTTGTCGGCCAGCAGAACCGCCGCTGTCCTGGCGGAGGTCTCAATCTCCATCAGTGCTCTCAGGGCGGCGTAGGAACATACCCGGTCGTCCTGGCCGTAAGCCCCCAGAAGTCCCCCGTCAAACCCCACGTCCCGGGCAGGCCATGCCGGCACAGCCTGCAGCTCGGCGCTGATAAAATCCTCCTCGGATATTCCGTACATATCCCCCAGGCGGTTTATAACCCCCTGCTTTATCCTTTGCTTAACCTCCCGGTCCTTTACCGGAATGCCGCCCACCAGTATGTTCAGGGCCTCTCCGGCTATTCCCTCGGACATTTTCTTTTCCATCTGATCCTTTGAGAGGTGAGGCAGAAGGTCGGTGATGGTAAAGACCGGCTCGCCGGGAGCGTCGCCCAGGCTGACTTTGACCACAGTACCGTCACCCTTTACCACCACCCCGTGAAGAGAAAGGGGGATTCCCACCCAGTGGTACTTTTTTATTCCCCCGTAATAATGGGTTTTCATCAGCGAAAGGTGGCCCTCATCCTCATAAAGGGGCTCAGGCTTGAGATCCAGCCTGGGGGAGTCTATATGCGCCCCCACCAGGCGGAGACCCCTCTCAAGGGACTCCTGTCCCACCACAGCCAGCACCATTTCCTTTCGCCTGTTTACCGAATATACTTTGTCACCCGGCAAAAGCCCGCTCTTTTCACTTAAATCGCAAAAACCCTTTTCCCGGGCCATACTTACCGCAAAATCCACCACTTCCCTTTCGGTCTTACCCCTGTCCAGAAATTGCCTGTAACCCTCACAGAAAGCGAAAGCCTCCTCCCTCTGTGAGTCCGAAAGCATGTCCCACACCGTCAGCCGTGATTTTTCGCTTTCCTTTTCAAATTTTAAAACGGCCACAATCTAACCTCCATCGTCATCTAATCGGGGACATTCCTGTCTCACCTGCAAAACCCAGTCTTCAGCAGGTGTGTCCCCATTCCTTATTATTACCCAAAACCCCGGTTTTCGGCGAAAGATCTCACCATATCACCCAGCCGGGAAAGTTTATGTTCAAATATGCCAGGGCCTGTATAAAATACGGGGCAAGCAAAGATTTCTCCAGTGCCAGGCTTAAAATGGAGGTTTTCTGCCCGCCGGAAATAAATGCCGCCGGAAGCTGGAAGGATATGCCAAGCGCCACCACCAACATCGCAATTATAACGCCTTTGAAGGTCCCTAAAAGCAGCCCGGCCCCCCTGTCCACAGGGCCCAAAAACATCAGTCTGGCAGCCTTGCCCACTATAACTCCCAATGAAAAGATTAACCTGGATACAACCAGAAAGATTATTATAAAACAAATGATGTCCAGAATACCCAAGGCCAGCATACGGGTTATCGAGTCCCCTATCCCCTGAAGTCCCGATAGGACAGCCTTGGGGACTGCGGCAGACCCGGTAGCGCCAGGAGGCCCCGTGAGGGGGAAAAAAAGGTCGGCGGGAGGCGGTTTGCCCGCGCCCGCTTTGGACACTCCGGGCAAAAGCCCGCTGATGGCGGAAACAAGATTCCACTTTAAATTGACAGTATCGGCCAGCGGACGATAAAAATTCAGGGCGGCGGCAAATCCGGCCAGCACCCCGAAGAGCCTGGCCAGCCCGGCCACCAGTCCGGATTTGAGGCCCATCCAGGCGTTCCACCCAATAATAACTGCGAAAAGGATATCCAGCCAGTTCAAAAGCAACATCCTTTCAGTATGTTTATACCACTTTTATTAAATTAACTTTTTCTGATGATTTTCCTTCTAATAAATTGCACCGGAAGAGTAAATAAAAGGGCAAACAGCAATATCAGGCCGGCATAACCGAAAAGAGGGTAAAGAACCTTCACCAGCATTGAGAATTTAAAGCCGGAAACAGGAACGGCCAGCAAAACCGTGCCTATCCCAATGATCCTGTAATGGCGGGTGTGGCTGGGGGCAAACCGGGAGGCGAAGCCATGGGCATCGGCAATGGCGGTGGTCAGTATAGCCAGCCAAATCAGTGCCCCCAGCCCGGTTTTAACCACAGTCCCCAGGCTTCCCGCCATATAAAGCAGAGGCACCTCGTACCTGGTTATGGCGGGATAAAAGCATATTCCCGTTACAACCACCACACCGGCCACCGCCCCCAGGGCCAGCCCCCCCAGCAGACCTCCCAATACCCCTTCCCCGGGGTTAATTGTCTTGCCCAGGGAAGACAGAACAGCCACCGGAACAACCATGTTATACGAAACATACAAAAGGGCCGACCATGCCCAACCACCCCTGTATCCGGAGAACATTTCCCCGGCCGTCCAGTCATCGGCCAATCTCCCGGTATATATCAGAGATATGACGCATATAAGCAAAATAACAATGACTTTAAGGGGAACCAATATGGAGTTGACCGAAACAACCCCCTGCAGGCCTCTGGATATTACAAACATGGTTACAGCGGCCACCAGAAGTGTTCCCCATAATCCCGGCAGTCCCAGGTGCTCGGAAAAAACCGCTCCTCCTCCGGCCAGCATGACCACCAGCCCGCTCGGAAGCATAATCAAACTCAGACAGTCCATCAGCCGGCCAGGGATATTTCCCATTATTTTCCTGTAAATATCATTGTAGCCGGTTGACCTCAGTTGGGCCGCCAGCAGCATGACAACGGCGCCCAGATAGGAAAAAAGCGCAGTGGCCAGTACAATCCCCCAGAGGCCCCGGGAACCATATATTATAAAAAACTGCATTATTTCCTGCCCGGAAGCAAAGCCCGCCCCTATTACAGCCCCTATGTAAAGTACAATTATTTTATAAACCGACCGGGCACTGGAACTGTTATACAAAATCTTCCACCCCCTGTTAACACTTTATGAGGATGGAAAAAGTTTTATCCGAAAAATACTTTAATGTTTTTGATTAAAGGGTGTCCAGCCTGGAAATAACTATATTGGTACTGTTTTTTTGGAGGGATTATATGACGGCCATCAACGCTGTAGAAGATGCCGCATATCCGGCTAAAACAAAAATACACCTGGAAGACCCCCTGGCCGAGGCCAAGTTCTGCTGGGATTTAGCCACCCGGCTGAAAAGGGCCGGGGTCACAAACGAACATCAAAAGGTACTTCTTTGCATAGGCACAGACCGGTCCACCGGGGACTGCCTTGGACCCCTCATCGGGTCAAAGATACAGTCGGCGGCCCGGGACTGTTTTCATGTATACGGAACACTGGACGATCCTGTACATGCCAGCAACCTGAAAGAAAAAATGGATCAGATCTATTCAAGGTTTGAGGATCCCTGTATAATTGCCGTGGATGCCTGCCTGGGCAGTATAGAAAATGTGGGTCATATAAATATTGGAGACGGATCTCTGCAGCCCGGCGCCGGAGTGCACAAAGAACTTCCCGCCGTGGGTGATCTACATATAACCGGCATTGTCAACGTAGGGGGCTTCATGGAATTCCTGGTGCTTCAAAATACCCGCCTGAACATAGTTATGAAAATGGCAGACCTTATTTCCGGTGGACTGGCCAGAATGATAACTGAAAACTCCCAGTTGAACGCGGTATAAATTATGAGAATCCAGAAGCCAGAATTCTGGATTCCGCTTAAGGTGCTAAATCGCCAAAGCATTTTTATGTAGCCCAGAGTTTTTCCGGGGTCGCTCCGGGGTCACTCTGTGGCCGGTGGAGGGGTTTGAGTCCGATCTACTTATCCTCCGGCTGAACTAAAACCCCTCCCCCTCACTGCATGTCGCTGTGGGGTCGCTTGAGGGTCGCTTTTAAAGCTGCCTGTCACAATTTTGTCTCCTGAATTCTGAATTCTGGATTCCGCCGTCTGCAAGACGGCAACGCCCGTCAGGGCGTTTTTTTAGTATTGATAAAACCTCCTGGTCGCTGGTCTGGCTAAAATCCAGATAAAACTGCCCAACGGCGTAAAACTCCTCCGGAGATTGCAGGCAGATAACCTTATGGGCCTCCCTTTTGAACAACTCCAGTGTTTCCGGCGGGGCCACGGGAACGGCTATTATAAGGCGGTCCGGTCGCAGTGTGTTTCCGGCGAACCTGGCGGCAGCCAGCATGGTGTAGCCGGTGGCCGCCCCGTCATCCACCAGTACAAGGGTTTTGTCGCTGAAATCGGGGTACTGGTCGCTTCCCCGGTACCCTGTCATTCTCCTGGATATCTCCCTTATTTCCTTTTCTATCATTTCCTCCAGCACAGCATCTTCGATTCCCAAAAATGAAATCATTTCCCGGTTTATAAAGGTGGACCCGTCCTGGGCCACGGCCCCCACGGCCACTTCCGGGTTAATGGGAGATCCTATTTTTCTGGGCACCACCAAGTCCAGAGGAGCCCCAATCTCATCGGCCACCCTGGCGCCAACCACCACCCCGCCCCTTGGAATGCAGAGCACAACAGCGTCTCCGGGGTTTAATTTCTTTATTTCCGACGCCAGATAAGAACCGGCTTCATCCCTGTCTTTAAAAATCATTTCCATCCCCACTCATTATAAGCTTAGTATACACACAATTTGACAGTATAGTAGCCGTGGTATAAAATTTTCAGTATAAGCGCCTTTTTCCCATATAAAGGCATACAGCTTGCTAATTGGGAGACTACTGCCTGGGGGTAATAATTTGGATAAATCCTACATAAAGAAAATACTGGAGAAGGTCTCCCTGGGCGAGCAGTCGGTGGACGCCGCCATGCGCCAACTGCAGCATCTGCCTTACACCGATCTCCGCTTTGCCAAAGTGGATAATCACAGATGCATCAGGTCGGGGTTCCCCGAAGTAATATTCTGCCCGGGCAAAACCACTGACCAGATTGCCGCCATTTTCAGCCATTTGACCCGGGTTTCGCCCCACTCCCCGGTACTGGCCACCAGAGCCGCCCCGGACATGCACCTGGAGGTTCAAAAAGCCGTTCCCGGGGCCTCCTATTACCAAACAGCCCGCTGCATAGTTCACGGCATGCCTGAAAAACCCCTGAGGCAAGGTATTGTTCTGGTTATCTGTGCCGGAACGGCTGATCTGCCGGTGGCCGAGGAGGCCGCCGTCTGCTGCCAGGTAATGGGTAACCCGGTGGAAAGACTGTATGACGTAGGGGTGGCGGGAATACACAGGCTCCTGGATAACCAGGAGTATATCCACAGGGCCAGTGTGCTAATAGTGGTGGCCGGCATGGAGGGCGCCCTGGCCAGCGTGGTGGGAGGATTGACCGATAAGCCCCTGATTGCGGTGCCCACCAGTGTGGGGTATGGCGCCAGCTTCGGAGGTCTGGCCGCCCTGCTGACCATGCTGAACAGCTGCTCGGCAGGCATCGGGGTAGTCAACATTGACAACGGCTTCGGGGCAGCAGCCCTGGCCAATTCCATAAACCGGCTGCAACGTCTCCCTACGGGCGACTAGCAGTAAGCCATCAGCTATCAGCAGTCAGTAAAATAACCGCCTTGTCGGCGGTGCCGTCTTGCAGACGGCAGGAGCCAGAAGCCAGAAAAAGCAAGCATGACCCTCAAGCGACATGCAGAGAGGGGGAGGGGTTTTAGTCCAGGCGGATGTTCCGGAGGCTGTTATCTGGCTCTTGGCGACAGAGCCGTACGGACTGCCGAACCGGCTGCAGGACGCAGCCGGTAGCCGGAATCGACGCATGGATGCGGCGTTGGAGGCGGTCGGCAGTCCGTTAGGCGACGAGCTTAGAGCCAGTTCAGCCGGAGGATAAGTAGATCGGACTCAAACCCCTCCGCCTACCACTTAGCGACCCCGGAGGAACCAGGGCACAACAGGACTTTAGCGCTTTAATGCTTTAATAGGGCATATACTTTCCTTAACGAAAAAAATTAGCCGCAGTTATTGCGTTAGTGTTTTTTAACTACAGTGGTCTCTGGGACCACTGAGACAAGCTTAAAGCTGATTGCTGATGGCTAACAGCTTTTTCAAAAAAGGACGGTCTTAAAATGAAAATACTATATATGGACTGCTTTTCCGGCATCAGCGGGGACATGTGCCTGGGGGCACTGGTGGATGCCGGGGCGGACAGCCTGCGGCTGGAATACGACCTTAAAAAACTGCCCCTCTCGGGCTGGGAAATGCGGGTGGCCCTAAAGAACAGCCACGGCATTACCGGAACCAAGGTTGACATACTGGTCCGGGAAGACACGCAGCCCCACAGGCATTACAGTGACATAAGGGATCTTGTGCAAAAAAGCCCCCTGCCGGAAAAGGCCCGGGAGATTGCCCTCAGTATTTTTCAGCGTCTGGCCGAGGCCGAGGGAAAAGTACACGGGGTACCCTCCCATCATGTACACTTCCACGAGGTGGGGGGAGTGGACTCCATAATTGATATTGTAGGCACGTCCCTGGCCCTTTGTTATCTGGAGGTGGACAGGGTAATTTGCTCCCCGGTGCCCCCGGGAAGAGGTACGGTAAAGTGCAGGCACGGAATACTGCCCATTCCCGCCCCGGCCACGGCCCAATTGTTAATGGGGGTGCCGCTGAGCGGCCTGGACGCTGAGGGTGAGCTGGTCACCCCCACCGGAGCCGCCATTGCCACCACGGTGGCCGAAAACTTCGGTTCACTACCCCCCATGAAGGTCCGCTCCGTGGGATACGGTTTTGGCAGCAAGGATTTCGGAATTCCCAACTTTCTCAGGGTTTTCCTGGGAGAGGACCCCGCTGGGACGGCATCTTATAATACCGACACCATTGTAGTGCTGGAAACAAATATAGACGATATGAATCCGGAGTTCTTCGGACACATCATGGAAAAACTGATGGACAGCAGTGCGCTGGATGTTTTCGTTACCCCGGCCTACATGAAAAAGAACCGGCCCGGTCAGATATTAACAGTCCTTAGCCATCCCAGGGACAGGGATATACTGACGGACATACTTTTCCAGGAAACCAGCACCTTGGGTGTCCGCTGGCGGGAGGAGCGAAGGACCGTTCTGGGGAGACTCATCGAAGAGGTCCCCACCACATACGGAATGGTGAAGGTCAAATATGCCCTTTCCGGTGACGGAACCCCACTGCGGGCAGCCCCGGAATACGAGGACTGCAAAAAAATAGCCCGGGAGAAAAACCTCCCGGTCAGGAAAATATATGAGGCCGCACTGCTGACTGCCCTGAAAAAAGACATAGAGTAATTTGTGTAACAACATCTTATACCCTGAAAACAGCTCATACTGATGACCTTATTCTGTCGGGAGTCAGGAGCCAGTAGTCAGAATGGGAAAAGCCGGAAAGAGGGCATTTTCATCCTCCTTGGTGGCCGCTTTTTTGCGGCCCGGGTTTATGGCTCCTGGCTCCTGGCTTCTGAATTCTCTCTTTTATCAAATCCCAATCCCATATCTTCCGGCCCCCCAGACCAGCAGAACAATAATTACAATGGAGGGCAGTAGATTCCCCACCCTTATTTCTTTAATCTCCAGTATATTAATCCCAATCCCCATGATCAAAAGTCCTCCGGAGGCCGTCAATTCCCGGATCACATCGGGAGTAAAAATATTTTTCATGCTTTCAGCCATCAATGTAATGGCGCCCTGATACAAAAGAACCGGCACCGCTGAAAACAACACCCCTATTCCCATGGCGGAGCTGAAAATGACCGCGGATACACCGTCCAGCATGGATTTGGCGTACAAAGTGGTGGCATTCCCGGTGAGGCCGTCCTCAATGGAACCCAGTATGGCCATGGCCCCCACGCAGTATATGAGGCTGCTGGTCACAAAAGCCCTGGCGGCCTTACCCTCCCC
>LADN01000006.1 GCA_000961585.1 Peptococcaceae bacterium BRH_c4a
AAACTTGCGCAAGACGAAAAGTATGACGGTTATTATGCAATCGTCACCAGTGAACTGCAGATGTCCGACGGGGAGATCATTGACACATACCGCGGGTTATGGGAGATTGAAGAAACCTTCAGGGTCACGAAGGGTACGCTTGAAGCACGTCCGGTATACGTTTCCCGGAAAGATCGCATCGGCGCTCACTTTCTCACTTGCTTCATTGCTCTGGCTATCATACGGCTAATTCAGAAGAAAACGGATCGGTGCTACTCGGTTGAAAAGATTGTTGAGTGCCTAAACAAAATCGCTTGCTCTAACGAGCAAGATAACCTCTACTTGTTTGATTACCGAAGCGAGATTTCTGATGCTATCAGTAATGCTCTTGGAATTGATTTTACAAGAAAAAGACTTCGGCTCAGTGAAATAAAAAATATTTTGGCAAATAGTAAAAAATGAAGTTTTCCCTACATATTTTTGAAAACACATATAGGCCGCAACTCTTTTATTTACAAGGGTTGCGGCCTATTTTTACTCTCTTATACTGTCAAAGTCAGGATACCATATTAAAGTATTAAAGCGCTAAATCGCCAAAGCATTTTTATGTAGCCCAGAGTTTTTCCGGGGTCGCTCCTGGGTCGCTTGAGGGTCGCTTTTAAGGCAACCTGTCACCATTCTGAATTTTGGATTCCGCCGTCTGCAAGACGGCACCGCCGGCAAGGCGGTTATTTTACTTTTTAAACTCAATGTCCTTTACTATAACATTTACAGATTTTATCGAGAGGCCGGTCATGTATTCCACTCTTTCTTTTACCACGGACTGAATCTTTTTTGAAACTCCCGGAAGAAATATGCCAAAATAAAGCACCGGGGAAATGTCAATGATCAAGCCTTCCTCGGTCTGCAAGGCATGTACCTTTCCCGGCCTCTTAACCCCTGATACTTCTTTGGCTGCCAGAGTGACTATGGAGGCGACTGCGCTTTCCGAGATGGTAAGCTTTCCGTAGAAGGTAAAGGTGGGCCTCACCACCGACTGCTCACGCCAGCCTTTGGCCACGGCTTTGTCTTTATCCTTCCTGATCATTATCCTGAGCGGGTCAATAAGTGTGCCTGGAAAACTCTTTCTTACCTCCATGGTGGGAGCCGGTATTACATGCCTGGAGAAGCGGGTCCGGTTCATCCGCGCCTTTTTTATTTCTTCCGGGCTGGCCACATCCTTTATATCAATTATCTTGGATATTTCAGGCAATCCCAGTGTATCGGCTATCTTTTGCACCATACCCAGGGATGTGCCCAGTATGAGAACCCCCTTGGGATTGTGTGCCTGCAAGGCTTCCCTTGCCCTGACGGCAAAATCCCCATCCAGAAAGAGGGCCGCCTTTATGGCCCCAATCCGGGTGGGTTGTTTTTTTGCCGTATGCCCTACAATAATCTGGTCGCCCTTTATGAGAAGGCCGTCATCTATAATTATATCGCAGTTTGTCTGGTGGGCTACCATAATGGCCCGGTGGCTTTTACCAGTGCCACTGGGGCCTATAAGGGCACATACTTCCACATTGTTTACCTCCGCCAATACGCTACCGCTACTTATTTCTACTCACCTCGCCCAATTCCCTTTATTGCTGTCAGCTTTCAGCCATCAGCCGTCAGCCGTCAGCTATCAGACAGTCTTTTCCAGGTCATTTAATGGCATAATAATCATGATGCTTACTTTCGCTAATAGTATATTATCGTCACCAGCTATATAGTAACCATTTTTTACAAATAAAAACAGTTGCATATATTCAATCATTTTTATATTAACAGGATTTTTGGAGGCTGGCGAAGAACACCAGATTAGAAATTCTTCTTGGGGGTATGGTTGATAAAATGTCCAGGGAAATGGCAGAGATGGTGGCAAGAGAACTGGGACTGAAAGGCGAAGCAGAAAAACTGCTTGTCCGGAATATCAGGTCCCTGGAACGGAAAGAAAGAAAATGCTATTTCCAGCAGATAAAACCACAGGAGGATAAAATAAAGGAACTGTTGAAAATGTACTATTCAGGCGGCGCCGAAAGTGTCAGGGACAGTGTTGTGCAGGTTACTGTGAAAAGTCTGCTGGACAAAAAGGGTGATCCCGACCTGGTGGACAGCCTGGTGATGGATGTGGTGGGAAGGATAATTATATACAAAAAGCTCAGGGAGAATTCCGAAAGCCAGGGAATCAAACTAAACGCCCTGACCAATTTCGGGGGTCTTTCCATGGTGCTGTTCCTGGTGGTTTTTATTACCGCCATTGTTTTATACCTGAAGAATATGTAAGAGATTGGGTTTGGAAAAATCAATCATACAGTTGGAGGGAGTGAAGAGAGATTAGAAACTATGTAAACGCATTTTTAACAAAATTCTTTTTATTTGTACCGGTGGTGGGAATTATTATGCCCCATTTCAGCCGGGCCGACACAACGGTGGCCATTCTGGCCGCCTTGCTGGCAGCGCTGGCAACTTTTCTGACAGCCGACCTGGTGGTTTTACCCAAACTGGGCAACCTTACCGCCATACTGCTGGATGCAATAATATCGGTGCTGGTGCTGTGGGAAATATCATATATAACCGGCGCCTCATTGAAGGTGCCGGGGCTGGTGCTGATATTGGTTCTGCTGGTGACCGGGGAATGGTATTATCACAGGTACCTGATCAGGCTGCTTTTCATCAGGAGACCAAGGCGAAGGTAGACAAATGACTTAAGCACTCAAAATAAGGGAGTCAGAAGCCGGATCGTTTCCGGCTTCTGACTTGTTATCTTTATGAAATGCGGTAGATCCAGTTGAGTCCGTTGTTATTGTCCCAATTAGAGACTGCATCCCGGAAACAAAAATTCAGCTGGTTTTCAACCATGGACACTGACGTCTCAAAGCCTTCAGCGGACCTTTCCATGTCAGCATTGCCCACGCTCCTCCAGGAATCTGGCTCTCCGAATCCGTAGTGCATTAATACATCTGAGGCCCCTGAGCTTACCAGAAGTCCGTTGTAGCGGATTTTCACCTCCAGGCCGCTTTCAGACAGGGGCTTGACCTGAACGCCGTGGATTTCCTGGGAAAAACTAAAGGGATTTATGGTTTTCATGCCTTTTTACCTCCGTTGATATATTTAAGTGTTAATATTCTTCACTAAAATCTGTTCAGTAATGAGTGGCTAAATTTCACAGTAATAAAAAGCCGCCCTAACGGGCCACCGGCAATCAGCTTCAAGCCTCTGTTAAAATATTAAGCAGTCTTGATGCGAATCTGGAGGGATCAGGGCCATTAAGGCTTCAGCGCTTTAATGCTTTAATATGGCATATCCGGAGGGGTTAGAGGTTATTCTGGCCGGTATAGCCTGGACAGTTGGAATATCCTGTGGAAATGGTAAAACAGCCAGAAAAGGAACCAGTCCGCTGCATATGAATACCATAAGTTCCACCACAGATGATGTTCCATATGGTTTGTAACCAGGTGCACCCATTCCAATCCGATGGCAAAGCCCGTCCAGATCACCCAGTATGCCAGCATTATCCACAGTGTCCGCCTTTTTGGCAGTAACTGAATGAACAGGTATGGCAGCACCATATAAATACCCAGATCATCCAGTAGACGTGGCAGCAGGGGATGTTCGCTGTGGAATTCCCAAAGCTTGTAGTAATGCATAATATTATCAGTGACGCTTCCCAGAAAGGAAGCGAATATAGATACCGGAAAAAGCTCTCTCCAGCGCTTCCTGTCGGCAAAGAACAACCAGGCGCCCCATGAGAGTATGAACAGAACAACATAAAGCATTATTCTTCTCCTGCTGAAATTTATTATATAGCCTATAGTCTATAGCCTATTTCGTTGATAAAGCGCATTGTCCTTGTCATGTGTTCCCAAAACATCAAAACATTGACTATAAAGCCTGGATGACTGCCTGAATAATCATTCACCGTCCCCTGTCAAACCACCAGAAAAGGCCGGTCTTTGATCGTGGTCCAGGCCGGCCTTAATGTGTATGGATCAGGCAGATTTTTAGGGTTGAAGTAATAATCCCCTATAAAATTAATGTGTTCCCAACCCAAGGGGGATATATGCCTTAAAAGATTCTGTCTCCTGTCTCCCCAAGCGCCCGTCAGGGCGGTTTTTTATCGTCGTTTAGGAAAGTATATGACGCATTAAAGCATTAAAGTGCTGAAGTGCTGAAGCACCAAAGCATTTTTATGCAAGCCCAGAGTTTTTCCGGGGTCGCTTGAGGGTCGCTAATGGGTAGGTGGAGCGATTTAAGTCCGGCCTGCATTACCTCCTGCTGCAACTGTCTCTAGACTCGGTCGCCAACGGAATGCCGACCATTTTGGAGGTGGGAGGCCAGAGGTTAGAGGTTAGAAAACTTGTAGGAAATGACCTCAGAGCCATTTCTAGCTTAATCCGACTTCCAACTTCCAACATCTAACCTCCAAATTCGTAGGCTCGGTCGTTAAGAGACAGTAGCAGCCTCCGGTACATTCCGCACGGACTTAAATCACTCCCCCTCACTGCATGTCGCTGTGGGGTCTCTTGAGGGTCTCTATTAAAGCAGGCTGTCACTATTCTGGCTCCTGGCTTCTGTCTTCTGAATTCCGCCGTCTGCAAGACGGCACCGCCCACAAGGCGGTTATTTTATTCCTCATGCTGCAGGTCGGGCTCAAGATTATCATTTTTATAGGCGCTGACGGCCAACTCATCGCAGCGTGAGTTTAACTCATTGTCAGAATGCCCCTTTACCCACACCCAGGTAACGGTGTGAATCTTCAAGAGTTCAACAAGCTTCTTCCAAAGATCCACATTCTTGACCGGCGCCTTGTCCGCCTTGACCCATCCTGCCCTCATCCATTTGTTAACCCAGCCCAGGTTCATGGCGTCCACTATGTATTTGCTGTCACTGTAAAGGGTAACCCGGCACGGCTTTTTCAGTGTCTGAAGGCTTTGGATAACGGCTGTAAGCTCCATACGGTTGTTGGTGGTATGCCTGTATCCGCCGGAAATCTCCTTGGTGCGTCCGCCGTACCTCAGTATGGCCCCGTATCCTCCCGGACCCGGGTTGCCGGAACAGGCGCCATCGGTGTATATCTCCACTTTGGGCATATTATCATTCAATTTCATCACCGCCGGTTAAAAAGTTATGTAAAATTATACCACAGTGACGGTGATTAATAAATTTTTAATAAGAATACAGTGAATGAAGAATTTATAAATTTTTCTTAAAAAACATGGATATATTTACCGTCTTATAATATAATGTGAAAAAGAGTGCAACCTGCGGATTACAGTGTACTGGTACAAGGAGGGGATCAAAAAGTGTATAATAAAATATTGGTGCCGCTGGACGGGTCAGCCCGGGCCAAAGTAGCCGCCGAGCATGCCCTGGAGCTGGCTGAAAGCATGAATGCTGAAGTAATGTTCCTTCACGTTATACCTGCCCTTCCGCCTTATGTAAATAAGTACAGCGACAGGCTTGGCGGAACCTATCAACAGATACGCGATGAGCTGCAGTTGTCCGGTGAGAGTCTGCTGAACAAGGTCAGGGAGGACCACAGCAACTCAGGCCTCACCATCGACACTAAAATAATTTGGGGCAACCCTTCCATGGAGATTTGCCGTGAGGCCAAGGAGGGAAGATTTGATCTGGTTATTATGGGCAGCAGGGGTCTGGGTGAAATAAAGGGATACCTCATGGGCAGCGTCAGCAACAGGGTCGTCAGACACGCCTCGTGCCCTGTGTTAATAGTCAGATAATCAAAATCTGTATATTAAATGTTGTTTTTTGCAGTCGAATATAACCTGAGTTTTACAGCAAAAATGACTAAATAATACCCGTTAGCCTAGTGTTATCAAGGGCTAGCGGGTTTCGTTTTTTGTCATAAAGTTGTAGTGTATTTACGTTTATTTTTGTATTGCAAAATTTTTTTAATCTCGGACTGGGACATGATTTTTTTACTTAAGTCAAAATCAAAGGTAGACTCAAAAGATTTTATTACATCATCTCGATAATCAAACAGGTAATAGTTTTGTTCCAAATAGGAACATGAATAGCTAATCAAGGAGTATCGAATCTGTTTTACGGTATGTTTTTCCCCTAGCATCTGTTCAAGAACCCTCATGATTACGAGTGCCACAAAACATATCAGGAAATGTGCTTCTACGTGTTCATCTTTTTTTACATATACAGGTCTTGCCTTGAACTCGCTTTTGATTATTTTAAAGGATTCTTCGATTTCCCAAAGTCCCTTGTAAATATCTCG
>LADN01000061.1 GCA_000961585.1 Peptococcaceae bacterium BRH_c4a
AGAACCTGTTCAATGATTAACATCATTCGGGGTGGGGAGGGTGTTTATTATTTACAGTTAACATAATATACATTATCGGAACACATATGAGTAATAAAAAAACTACTCCCCTCCGCTATCATCACTGGTAACTATTTGTACCTTATCGGATTTGGTAGTTTTCTTTTTTTTGCCGTTTTTAGCATATTTAAATATTTTTTCGTTATAAAGTAAAATGTCACTTATCTCAATGGCGTTAAAATCAGCCAACTCCAGACACTTAGCGCAGTTATCACAGGATTTGGCGGGATCAAGATCACAAACAAAACAATCGCAACAGTTGTCACATGTTTTCTCTTCTTCGAGAATACACTTCTTTGAAATTTTTTTTAATTTAGCCGGATCGTATTTTACCATTAGTATCATCCTATTTAAAACAAAATGATGTGTAATGTATACAATCATTCTATTTTATAATTTGAAAAAAATCATCATATTATCCTTAAATGGACGGAACAAACTGCTGAAAGGACGTTTTAAATGCTTTAATGTGCAATCATGATAACTATTGCAATTATGCAAAAATTCTAAAATTTAAAAATATAAGCTTTAGTCAGCAATTATATCTAAAAAGATATTGAGTTAAATGCTAACATGACAATCCGAAGAAATGGTCAAATAAATAAGCTGTTGTTCTTTGGGCTAAAGATAAAAGTTCTTTGGCTGCTCGATTATATCCCTGAATATTAAAATATGATACATCATTATAGTATTTTTGTGATGTATAGGAATTAAAATCGATTACATCAGCAATATCATTAAATGTATAAAGACCACCATCTTTTATTGAAAATAAATTCCTATTAATCAAGGCCCAACTTTCAAATTTCCTGTGTCCATTAAAGGCAATACCCATGGCATGATGAGGAACACACATGTCTTGTAGAATATGTGCGGCTGCACCAAGGTAAAACATTGATTTTTGTTGTTTTTCCAGTTTCCAGTTATGTAGGGCTAATTGAAAGTAATTGCGGCATTCTGTAGTGGCAGACACCCAGGGTATGATTCCTTTGCCGCTATAGGGATCGTAATAGTGGGCAAAGCATTTCCATCCCTTGTCTGCCCAAAGGTTGCCAATGTCTATAAAATGTTTGTATTTTTCGAGAACTTTTACAATATGGATCTTATTATCATTTCTCAAAATATGAAGGGATTGATTATTGAGAAAGAGGTGCGTTTCACCACCATTGTCTATCAGTTTTTGAATAGGTGCGCCAGCAAGAAGTACATACTTAAATGCCGGCCACAGATGTTTTTCGCAGATGCTCAACGCCCGGAACCCCCATAATATTTGAACATACCATATTTTGTGTTAAAAAAGATTTTGTATGTATATAAAAAAGCGCCCTGACGGGCGCTTGAGAAGCAAGGAGCGAAATGGTGACAGCCGACTAAGATTTGCTTGCTGCCAGTTTTTGCTTGAGGAATTCAGGCGCCACCTGTGGGAATAATGCTGCCGAGACTACATCTTCAGGCTTCTGAATATAGTCTGCAACCAGTTCCCTGGCTTTGGACATTTCGGGCTCGATGAGGTCTGCCGGACGGACTGTGATGGGCGTTTCGTCGCCTATTATTTTTTTGCGCACCTCTTCGTTAACCGGGGCCGGGGGTCTTCCATAGTAACCGCGCATGTAATTTTTTACCTCGTCGGTGGCGAACATATAGCGTTGTCCTACAATAATATTTATGGCTGCCTGGGTTCCCACAATTTGGCTGGAAGGAGTTACCAGGGGCGGGAAGCCAAAATCTTCCCGGACTCTGGGCACTTCCGCCAGCACCTGGGGAAGTTTATCCAGGGCATTTTGCTCCTTCAACTGGTTTACAAAGTTTGAGATCATTCCGCCGGGGACCTGATAAAGCAGGACATTGGTGTCAACGCTGCTGGAGGAACTGTCAAACTGTGTGTAATTCTTTCTGACTTCCTTAATATATTCGGCAATCCTGGACAGTTTTGTGAGGTCCAGTCCTGTTTCGAAGGGACCCTGCTCCAGGGATGCCACCATGGTTTCAATGGCGGGCTGGGAGGTTTGCAGGGCAAAGGTGGAGATGGCGCAGTCCACAGCGTCCACACCTGCCTCTATGGCCTTTAAGTACGACATGGAGGCCATGCCGCTGGTATAGTGGGCGTGAAGCTGCACGGGAATATCCAGTCTTTCCTTCCATCCTTTTATAATTTCATACGAAATATACGGTGAGAGAATCCCGGCCATATCTTTCAGGCAGATGGAATCGGCGCCGATCTCCTGAAGTTCTCTGGCCATCTTCATATAAAAATCAAAATCATGAACAGGGCTTATGGTGTAGACCACGGTGGCCTGAACATGTCCGCCCTCTTTTTTGGCTACCCTCATGGCCTTTTCCATGTTACGGACATCGTTTAATGCGTCAAAGATCCGGAAAATATCCATTCCGTTGGCAACGCTGTATTTTATAAACTCTTCCAGCACATCGTCGGCGTAGTGCTTGTAACCCACAACATTCTGGCTTCTGAGCAGCATCTGGGTCTTTGTCTTTTTAAAGCCCTTTTTAAGTGTTTTCAGGCGCTCCCACGGGTCTTCGTTAAGAAAACGCATGCAAGAGTCAAATGTTGCCCCTCCCCATACTTCCACCGAATGAAACCCCATGTTATCGATTTCTTCAACTATGGGGAGCATATCAGCAATCTTCATTCTTGTGGCCAGCAGAGACTGGTGTCCGTCTCGCAAAGTTGTATCGGTAATGCCTACATGCCTTTTTGTCATTGGTTAACATCCTTTCGATTCTTTTAGGCTGATTTTTTATCGTTATTGTTGTGCCCTGGCTCCTCCGGGGTCACTCTGTGGCCGGTGGAGGGGTTTGAGTCCGATCTACTTATCCTCCGGCTGAACTGGCTCTAAGCTCGTCGCCTAACGGACTGCCGACCGCCTCCAACGCCGCATCCATGCGTCGATTCCGGCTACCGGCTGCGTCCTGCAGCCGGTTCGGCAGTCCGTACGGCTCTGTCGCCAAAAGCCAGATAACAGCCTCCGGAACATCCGCCTGGACTAAAACCCCTCCCCCTCACTGCATGTCGCTTGAGGGTCATGCTTGCTTTTTCTGGATTCTGGCTTCTGGCTCCTGGATTCCGCCGTCTGCAAGACGGCACCGCCCACAAGGCGGTTATTTTATTATGTCAGGGTTTCTTTACAGGTTAACTACTTTCAAGAGACTGCGGACTGATTCAACGGACTTTGCTATCTGGACTTTTTCCTCATCGGTGAGGTCGACCTCCAGAATTTTTTCCACTCCCCCGCCCCCTACAATGGCAGGGACTCCGAAATACATATCTCTTTCACCATATTCTCCCTGTAAGTAGGCTGCAATGGGCAGTATTCTCTTCTTGTCTTTCAGAAGGGACTCTGCCATCTGGATAACCGATGCTCCCGGAGCGTAGAATGCGCTTCCGGTTTTCAGATAGTTTACAATTTCAGCCCCGCCTTTTCTTGTGCGCTCTACAATGGAGGCTATTCTTTCAGCCGGAATCAGCTTTTCAATGGGGATACCCCCTGCATAGCTGTATCTCACCAGAGGAACCATGTCGTCACCGTGTCCGCCCAGAACGAAGGCGCTGACATCTTCAAAGGATATTCCCAGCTCCAGTGCTATAAAGGTGCGGAATCTGGCTGAGTCCAGCACCCCGGCCATTCCTATAACCTTCCGGGGAGGAAGGCCGGAGGCCTTGAGAGCCACGTGGGCCATTATATCAAGTGGATTGGTGACAACGATTATGTATGCGTTGGGTGAATACCTGGCTGCCTGTTCTGCGCAGGAAGCCACTATTCTGGCGTTGGTGGAAAGGAGATCGTCCCGGCTCATCCCTGGCTTCCGGGCTATACCGGCCGTGATCACCACCAAATCGGAATCTGCTGTGTCCTCGTAGTTGTTGGTGCCTACGATATTGCAGTCAAATCCTTCAATGGGAGCTGCTTCCATCAAATCCAGAGCTTTACCCTGGGGAACTCCCTCCACCACATCGATAAGTATTATGTCACCCAGTTCTTTGGAGGCAGCCCAATGGGCACAGGTTGCTCCGACATTTCCAGATCCTACTATGGTGATTTTCTTTCTTTTCATTCCAAGGGAACCTCCTGATTCTGTTATATTACCATTAAAGGGGAATATTGCCATGTTTTTTATCCGGCCTGTGTTCTTCTTTGGTTAATAGCATTTCCAGTGTTTCAATTATTTTTTTCCTGGTGTCCCTGGGGTCAATCACATCATCCACATAGCCCCTGGCACAGGCTATATAGGGATTGGCAAATTTTTCCCTGTATTCGGCTGTAAGCTTTGTGCGCATTTCAACCGGGTTTTCTGCACTGGTAATTTCATTTTTATAGATGATATTGACAGCGCCTTCGGGACCCATGACGGCTATTTCGGCTGTGGGCCAGGCAATAACGTTGTCGGCCCTGAGACTGCTGCTGCACATGGCCAGGTAGGCCCCTCCGTATGCTTTTCTTAGAATTATGGTTATTTTGGGAACTGTGGCCTCGGAGTATGCGTAAAGCATTTTTGCGCCGTGTCTGATAATGCCGCCGTATTCCTGGGATGTACCGGGTAAGAAGCCAGGTACATCCATGAAGGTTATTATTGGAATGTTAAAGCAATCACAGAATCTCACAAATCTGCTTATTTTATCAGAGGCATTTATGTCAAGGCACCCGGCCAGATAGTCCGGCTGGTTGGCGATTATACCCACGGGACGGCCCTTTACCCTGGCGAAACCAACTACGGCGTTTCTGGCAAAATAGGGCTGCACCTCCAGAAACTCACCGCCGTCAACCACCAGGTTTATAATTTTCTTTACGTCATAAGGAAGGTGTGGGCTTTCGGGTATTACATTGATCAGTTCCTCCCGGTTTCCCGGTTCCATGATTTCCGCCTCGGGAGGAGTGTCATAATTGTTTGAAGGCAGGAAGCTTAGCAGCTGGCGTATCAGTTTTATGCATTCCTCTTCGTCTTCAGCCGCAAAGTGGGCAACCCCGCTGGTCTGGTTGTGGGTTACGGCGCCCCCCAGCACCTCCATGCTTACCTCTTCACCGGTGACTGCTTTTATAACCTGGGGGCCTGTGATAAACATCTGGCCGGTTTTTTTAACCATTATGATAAAGTCGGTTAAGGCCGGAGAATACACGGCTCCACCGGCGCAGGGACCCATAATTACAGAGATCTGGGGTATTACTCCCGAAGCCCGGGTGTTTCTGTAGAAAATTTCCCCGTAACCGTTAAGGGCATCGACCCCTTCCTGTATTCTGGCTCCTCCGGAATCATTAAGGCCAATTACCGGGGCACCGACCTTCATGGCATAATCCATTATCTTGCATATTTTTGCAGCATGAATCTTTCCCAGAGATCCCCCGGACACTGTGAAGTCCTGGGAGTATACGCAGACCTTGCGTCCGTCAATATCGCCGTACCCTACAACCACTCCTTCACCGGGGTTTTTAAGATTATCGATATTCTCTTCACCGGCGAAGGTAACCAGTTCCACGAATGTCCCGGGGTCAAAAAGCATGTCAATTCTTTCCCGGGCGGTTTTTTTACCTGACTCGTGCTGCTTTTCGATCCTTTTCCGTCCGCCCCCGGCTAATACCTGTTCTTTTAATCTGTTTAACTGATCGATCTTATCCTGTATACCCATCTGGTACCTCCCTGCTATTCTCTTTCACAGAGTTCTATCAAAGTTCCGAAAGTTGATTTCGGATGTAGGAATGCAATCATGGCGCCCCCGGCTCCACGGCGAGGTTTATCGTCTATAAGCCGGACACCTTTCTCTTTTAACTCCTCAAGCTTTTCCTCAAGGTTATCTACCCTGAAGGCTATATGCTGTATTCCCTCTCCATTTTTTTCAATATATCTGGCAATTGGCCCGTCCGGTGTAGTGGACTGCAGCAGTTCAACCTCGCTGTCCCCTGAGGGTAAAAAGGCAACCTTTACCTTCTGATCCTCCACCACCTCGGTGTCGGTCACTTTCAGACCCAGTAAATCTTCATATAGCTTGATGGCTTCGGTAATATCCTTTACCGCTATACCTATATGGTCTATTTTCTTTATCACTTGTTAACCGCACCTCCCCCTTTTTGTTTTCAGCCGTTCAATTTGCCCTTGATATAATCCACAACTGATTTGGTATTGGTTCCGGGTCCGAATACTTCAACAATGCCTGCCTTTTTCAGCAGAGGAATATCCTCGTCGGGAATTACTCCTCCCCCCAGTACCCAAATATCCCCGGCATTGTTGTTTTTTAAACCTTTTACCACAGGCGGGAAAAGGTGCAGGTGGGCGCCTGAAAGGCTGCTGAGGGCAACCACATTGACATCCTCTTGAAGGGCGGCTTGAACTATCTGTTCGGGAGTTTGCCTCAGGCCGGTATAAATAACCTCCATGCCGGCATCTCTTAATGCCTGGGCAATAACTTTGGCTCCTCTGTCATGTCCGTCCAGGCCGGGCTTTGCTACCAGCACCCGGATTGGTTTATTGTTCATATTCATAACCCTCCTCTCTAAAAAACTATTTGCTGCTTGTATTCACCATAGACCTCACGGAGCACGCCGCATATCTCTCCCAGGGTGGCGTAGTTTTTAACGGCCTCTATAAAATACGGCATCAGGTTGTCATTGCCCAGAGCCACCCTGCCCAGCTGGTTTAGCAATTGTCCGACCTTGTCGTTATCGCGCTGGGATTTGAGTTTGGCCAATTTTTCCACCTGGCGCTCTCCCACGGCAGGATCGACTTTAAGCAGTCCCTTTGGCCTTTCCGATTCCATAATAAATTTATTAAGGCCTATAACAACTTTTTTATGTTTCTCAATGTCGGTCTGGTAACGATAGGCGCTTTGCTGTATTTCTTTTTGCATATACTCTATGGCCTCAGGGGCCCCGCCCATGGAATCAATCTTTTCAATGTACTCCATCGCCTTTTTCTCAATTTCATCGGTCAGGTTTTCAATCATATATGATCCGCCCAGCGGGTCAACAGTATCGGCTACCCCTATCTCATACCCTATTACCTGTTGTGTGCGCAGGGCGATAAGCACTGAGTCCTCATTGGGAAGGGCAAGGGCCTCATCCCTGGAATTTGTGTGCAGTGACTGAGTTCCCCCAAGGACGGCGCTGAGGGCCTGGAAGGCAACCCTTATTATATTAACGTCAGGCTGCTGGGCGGTAAGTGTGCAGCCCGCCGTCTGGGTATGGAAACGAAGCATCATTGACTTGGGGCTTTTGGCTCCAAATCTTTCTTTCATGATTTTAGCCCAGAGCCTGCGGGCGGCCCTAAACTTGGCAATCTCCTCAAGAAAATTAAGGTGGGCATTAAAGAAAAAAGATAGTCTGGGGGCGAAGTCATCGACGTTTAACCCGGAGTCCAGGGCGGCCTGGACATAAGCGATACCGTCCGCCAGAGTGAAGGCAATCTCCTGAACCGCTGTGGACCCTGCTTCCCTTATGTGATATCCGCTGATGCTGATGGTGTTCCAGTTGGCAATATTCTTTGCACAGTAATCGAAAATATCAGTGATTAGTCTCATGGACTGTGTAGGGGGGAAAATATAGGTACCCCGGGCTATATATTCTTTGAGAATATCATTCTGAATGGTTCCGTTAAGTTTATCCGGAGTCACTCCCTGTTTTTCAGCCACCGCAATGTACATTGCCAGAAGTATAGCGGCAGGAGAGTTTATGGTCATGGAAGTGCTGACCTTGTCCAGGGGGATCCCGTTAAAAAGTGTTTCCATGTCAATAATCGAGTCAATGGCCACTCCTACTTTGCCAACTTCACCCATGGCCAGAGGATGGTCGGAATCAAAACCTATTTGGGTGGGAAGGTCAAAGGCAACAGATAGGCCGGTTTGTCCCTGATCCAGAAGGTATCTGAAGCGTTTATTGGTTTCCTCGGCGGTGCCGAAACCGGCATACTGCCTCATGGTCCAATGACGGCCCCGATACAGGTTGGGCTGAACCCCCCTGGTGTAGGGATATTCGCCGGGAAGGCTAAGATCTATGCCTTCGGTATTTAGATTTGACGGTGTATAAGCTGTTTCAATATTTATTCCCGAGTCGGTAATGAATTCTTGCTGCCGTTCGGGGCGTTTTTTAATTTGCTCGTCAAGTTTCTTCTGCCAGACTGATTTTTTTTGTTTTAGAAGATTGATTTCATTTTTATCAAACAAGAAATTTCCTCCTCCCGTTTCCATGTTTTTAAGCTAAATCTATTCTTTCTCTTATAAGGGACGGGACTTCAAATGGCAGCGCGGCAATAGAAGCTCCTGCCTCCTTCAGCGCCTTTACCTTTCCTTCAAAGGTGCCTTTTCCCCTCTCAATAATTGCTCCGGCGTGTCCCATTCTTTTTCCGGGAGGGGCGCTCTTCCCCGCTATGTAAGCAACTACCGGCTTGGCCATCTTCTTAATGAATTCTGATGCCTCTTCCTCCTGGTTCCCGCCTATCTCACCCACCAGAACCACTGCTTTGGTGTAAGGATCTTTATCAAATTTTTCTAATGCGTCCACGAAGGACATTCCCACCACCCGGTCTCCGCCAAGCCCGAGCACTGTTGACTGGCCAATTCCGCTGGCGGTGAGATTACCCACTATTTCATAGGTGAGGGTTCCGCTTCGGGCCACAATCCCAACCGGCCCGGGAATGAAGAACTGGTTTGGAGGAATACCCACCTTGCACTTCCCAGATGATACAATTCCGAAGGTATTTGGCCCGATTACCGTTGTTCCTTTTTGCCGGGCGAAATTAACTATTTCCATCTCGTCGTGAAGAGGTATGTGTTCTGTGATCACCACCACCACCTTTACACCGGCTTCAATGGCTTCAAATGCCGCGTCCCTGGCAAAGGGGGCAGGTATAAAAAGGCATGAGGCGTCAACTCTCTGGTCCTCCACGGCTGCAGAGACGGTGTCATAGATCTTTAATCCGTCAAGTTCCTGTCCTCCCTTGCCGGGGGATATTCCTCCCACCACTTTGGTGCCGTAGGCCAGCATTTGCCTGGTATGGAATTTGCCCTGATTTCCAGTGGCCCCCTGAACTATAACATTGGTGTTTTCATCAATTATTATCGCCATACAACCTACATCCTTTCCTTGGTTCTTAACGGGCCAGCTCCACAGCCTTGGCCGCAGCTTCGTGCATCATTTTGTAAGCCTCGAAACCATTTTCTTGCAGTATTTTCACGCCCAGCTCTTCGTTCGTTCCCACAAGGCGAATTATAACGGGAACTGGTATATCCCTTTCATTTTTCACCTGAACCAGGGCATTGGCCACATCGTCACAGCGGGTTATTCCGCCGAAAATATTAATAAGTATTACCCTGGGTTTCCTTGATAAAAGAATTTCCAGCGCCATGGCGGTTCCTTCTTTTCCGGTTCCGCCCCCGGCATCCAGGAAATTGGCCGCCTTCCCTCCGTAATGCTGGATAATATCCAGGGTTCCCATAGTGATGCCGGCCCCATTGGCCATAACAGCTATATTCCCGTCCAGTTGCACGTATGAAAGGCCAATGGCATGGGCTTTTTGCTCTGCCTCGGTTCTTTCCTCCACATGGGGCACGTCCTTTTGACGGAACAAGGCCTCGTCATCGATGGTTACCTTGGCGTCGGCTGCAATTAACCTGTCGCCACTTATAACCAGCGGGTTTATCTCAACCAGTTCAGCTTCCTTTTCCTTAAAAACTTTATAAAGAAGGAGCAAAAGCCGGTTAAATTCCTTGCCAATACCTCCCGCAAGGCCCATGCGCCGGGATATTTCCCTGGCTGCATAGGCCTGGAGGCCATGAAAAACATCTATATGGTACTTTACTATGTTTTCTTCGGGCACTTCCTCAATGTCCATTCCTCCGCTGGCCGAAGCAATTAACACAGGCTTTTTGGCGGATCCGTCGATGGTTATGGCAAGGTAAAGCTCTTTATCTATTTTTATTTTTTCTTCAACCAGCACCGATTCCACCACCAGTCCCTGAACAGTGCCGCCAAGAATTTTTGAGGCGGCTTCTCCTGCCTGTTTCGGGGTTGAGGCAAACAGGATACCGCCACCTTTGCCCCTCTTGCCGGATAGGATTTGAGATTTGACCACCACTTCTCCGCCTATTTCCTTAGCTGCCGATACGGCTTCTTCGGGTGTGGATACCATCCTTCCCCGGGGCACATCAACCCCATAACGGGAGAAAAGATCCTTCCCCATGTACTCAAACAGCTTCAAATCCATCTCTCCTTTTTATAAAACCTTTTTATTTTATGGCATATATTTTAAGCCCTTCTTCGTAAAGGTCTCCTCCCAGTGAGTCATTAATCACTATGACCGGAAAATCCTCCACATAAAGTTTGCGTATGGCCTCGGGGCCCAGTTCTGGATAGGCGATTACGTCGCAACTTTTGATGCACCTGGAAATCAGTGCCGCAGCACCGCCCACGGCTGCAAAATAAACCGCTTTGTATTGTTTGATGGCTTTTATAACCTCTGGTGTTCTCTTCCCTTTTCCGATCATGCCCTTTAATCCCAGCGCCAGCAGCCTGGGGGTATAGACATCCATCCTGCTGGCTGTTGTGGGTCCGGCTGAACCTATGATTTGTCCGGGTTTTGCCGGGGAAGGACCCACATAATAAATAATCTGGCCCTTAAGATCAATGGGAAGAGGCTTGCCCTGATCCAGCAGTTCCACCATTTTTTTGTGGGCAGTGTCTCTGCCGGTGTAGATGGCGCCGTTTAAAAGCACTTTCTGACCTATTCTCAAGTTCTCAATAATTTCATCATTTAAGGGGGTTGTTAACTTAATTGGTGGCAAGAAGCAGTCACCTCCCGATTTTAAAGAATGGCCTCTTTGTGGCGCGCCGCATGACAGTTGATATTCACTGCCACTGGCAGGGTGGCTATGTGGCAGGGGTAAATTTCCACATGAACGGCCAAGGCTGTTGTTCTTCCGCCAAGGCCCTGCGGGCCGATACCCAGGCTGTTTATCTCATCCAGCAGTTCTATTTCCAGGGATGCTATGTCAGGAATATCACTGGGTTTGCCCAATTCCCGGAGGAGGGCTTCCTTGGCCAGGGCGGCGCACTTCTCAAAGGTCCCGCCTATCCCCACACCAACAATTAGGGGAGGGCAGGGGTTAGGTCCGGCAAGCTTTATGGTTTCAATAATAAATTTTTTTACGCCCTCAACACCTTCAGAAGGCTTTAACATCCTGAGGGCGCTCATGTTTTCGCTTCCCCCGCCCTTTGGAGCCACCGTAATTTTAATGTTTTCGCCATCAACAATCTTGGCGTGAATAACAGCCGGTGTATTGTCTCTGGTATTTTTCCTTCTGAGGGGATGCTCCACAATTGATTTGCGTAGATATCCCTCAATATAACCTTTTCTTACACCCTCGTTGACGGCATCATATAGGTTGCCTCCGGTAATTCTGACATCCTGACCGATTTCCAGAAATATAACCGCAAATCCTGTATCCTGGCATATTGGAATCCGATCTTCAGCAGCTATTTTGGCATTTAAAATCAGTTGCTTTAAGGCATCTTTGCCTGCTTGAGAGATCTCCATTTCCTGCTTTTCATGAAAGGATTTCAGAACGTCGGACCTGAGGTAATAGTTTGCCTCCATACATAAACGGGACACGGTTTCGACTATTTCTAAGACAGTTACTGTTTTTATACTTTGCACCTCCCGCAACCTCTGTTGTCCAAAAAATAAGCAAATTTTGTGCCAGGAGAAATGTGCCGTTATTTCCCTCCAGGGGAATCTGAAAACTGGGTGAACATTGAAGTAATAATATTTCAAAATTTTATAAAAGGCAAGACCAGGCGCCTATTTTCCACGTTTTCGAAATAAAAAAAGAAAAACCCCTTGAAATAAAGGGGATCCTGCTTGGCTTAAAAAGATGTTCTAAATAGTAGAAGCAATCTAAAATTTATAATTATCCTAATCCATTTGATTTTCCGGTCGATTCTTTTTCAGTTTGTTGTAGAGGGTGGCCAGTGAAATATTAAGCGCCTGGGCTGCCCGTCTTTTGCCTTCAACGGTGTTCCCGAACTTTATGATGGCTTTTTTTATCAGAATCTGTTCCATGTGGTCAATGGGCATTATATCCATATCCTTGTCCGGGGTATTTTTAAGCTGGCTTATATGCTGCATGAGGTTCTTTTTGGTGATTATCTCTTCATCTGCAGTAACCATAACCCTTTCGATTACGTTCTCCAGTTCCCGTACATTTCCCGGCCAGTCATAGTTGCATAAGGCCTCTTCAGCGTCTTTAAGCAGGCCCTTAACTTTTTTCCCCAGTTTCCTGTTAAGTTTTATAATCAGATTGTTGCTTAACATAGACAGGTCTTCCTTGTGATACCGCAGGGACGGTATGGTGATCTCAACCACGTTTAGTCTGTAATAAAGGTCTTCTCTGAAGCTGCCCTGCCGTATAAGCTCCCTCAGGTTTCTGTTGGTGGCCGCTATGACCCTGACATCAACCTTTATAGTCTGGTTACCGCCCACCCTTTCGAATTCCATCTCCTGCAGAACTCTTAAAAATTTTCCTTGAAGGTTCAAGCTCATATCGCCAATTTCGTCAAGGAAAATAGTGCCTCCGTGAGCCAGTTCGAATTTTCCTATTCTCGACTTGACGGCTCCTGTAAAAGCCCCCTTGACATAGCCGAAAAATTCACTTTCCAAAAGATTTTCGGGAATGGCGGCACAGTTTACCTTTATAAAAGGTTTTTCCCTCCTTGGGCTGGCATGGTGAATGGCGTGAGCAAACAGCTCTTTGCCGGTGCCGCTTTCACCCAGCAGGAGGACGGTGGAGTTGGATCTGGCCGACCTTTCAGCCAACTGGATACACTTTCTGAGATCATGGCTGGTTCCTAAAATATCACTAAAGGTATATTTGCTGGTGGTCACCTGACCCAATTTTTCGGAAAGATTTTCTATCATGGATGTTCTTTGCTGAAGCTCATCCATTAGCTTCAGTATATCTGTCAGGTGCTGAAAAACCACAACCCCCCCGGCTATAGCGCCATCCACATAGATGGGAGCCGCATTGGAGACTACCTCTGAATTGCTTCCGCCCACCTTTGTTTTGTGGCCAAATATATTTTTGCCGGTTTTGAGAACTATGGCCAGGGCGCCGTCGGGTGAAGCCTCAAATATGTTCTTGCCTATTCTTTCGTGTTCGGGAATTCCGGTTACTCTGGTAAAAGACGGGTTTACATATTTGATGGTACCTTCTTTGTCAGCCACCTCAATTGCTTCATGGACTGAGTTGAGTATAATGGTAAGCTTGCTTTGAATTCTTTTAAATTCCTGCAGTTTTTTATTTTCTTTCAGCAAAGAGGTGATCAGGTCTACCATCCTGAAATCAATCAGTGAGGTTCCCGGTCTTATAAACCGGCATACTTTTTCTTTTAGGAATGAGGCCTCCTGCGACAGTATAACTATATCGATATTGTCGTATCCATCATTATTTTCCGGCAAGCCTGTAACGGGAATATGAGTTTTAAGGTTGCCAGCCGGAGCCCATTCTTTATCGCTTGCGTATACAGCGACAATTTCAATTTGCGGAACTGATCGGATCATCCTGTAGACTGTCTGGACATCTTCACCGATTCCCACTATGGCAACCTTTAATCTCTGCATATTTTATTCACCTGTGCGAGAATTATTACATTTGACTTTGAATTCGACAAAGGAAACCGTATTCCTTCTAAAAAATATAAGAAAAAGCGCTTCTGAACAGAACGGATGTTTTATTTGTTTCCGATATGTGTTATAATGAATGCAGAAAGTGGAAAGGCTGGTGTTATTCTTGAGCAAACAGCTTACATCCAGGGAAGTGGCCATAATTGATTTTATTAAGAATAGTGTCAGAACAAAAGGATACCCGCCGTCTGTGCGTGAAATCGGCGCTTTTGTAGGTTTGAAATCCAGTTCGACCGTTCACGGCTACCTAAAGAGGCTTGAAGAAAAGGGATACCTGCGCCGGGATCCCACTAAGCCGAGGGCGCTGGAGTTGATGGGTGATCTGGGCCGGGTTCAGTTAAACGATATCAATTTGGTTCCGGTTCTGGGCCGGGTTGCGGCAGGTCAGCCCATACTGGCCTCGGAAAACCTGGACTATACCATTCCCCTCCCGGTGTCATATTTCGGCGATGGCCAGTTCTTTATGCTGAAGGTACGCGGCGACAGTATGATTGACGCCGGTATTCATGAGGGGGATCTGGTGGTGGTGCGGCAGCAGCCCAACGCCAACAACGGCGATATTGTGGTGGCTTTGATGGGTGACGAGTCCACGGTAAAAAGGTTTTACCGGGAAGATTCCCATGTCAGGCTGCAGCCGGAAAACCAGGCAATGGAACCCATTATTACCAGAGATGTTTCTATACTTGGTAAGGTTGTGGGACTTTTACGGAGGTATTGACATCGAAAATACCTCATGATGGGAATAGTATTCTGTCTCCTGAATTCTCAAGTGCCCGACAGGGCCTTATCTATGCATCAGTTCCCTGGGGATGTAGGTGGATATGCCGGGCCAGAGGACAAACAATATCAGCGCCAATACCAGGACCAGGATAAAGGGCAAGACACCTCTCACCACTTCCTCCAGTTTTTCCCTGGCCATCGCGCTTACCACAAAAAGGTTCAGCCCCACCGGAGGAGTAATCATGGCCAGTTCCATGTTTACCGTCATTACCACCGCAAACTGGACGATATCAATATCCAGGGCGTATATTATCGGAAGCAGGAGAGGCAGGGTTATCAGGGTGATGGACACCGCTTCCAGGAATGTTCCCATTACGAAAAACATCAGGTTTGTTAAAGCGAAAAACAGGTATTTATTCAGCGTGTTATCGGCTATCCAGGCAGCCACCGACTGGGGGACCTGCTTGGCGGTGAGGAAAAGGGAAAATAACATGGCGGCGGATATGATCAGGTAAATCATTGAGGATATGTTGATGGACTCCCGCAGTATTTGCCGCACGCTGGAAAGTTTCAGCTCTTTGTAAATGAATATGGACACCGCCACTGTATAGAACACTGAAAGAACTGCGGCTTCGGTGGGTGTTACCACTCCGGCGTAAATACTCCCTAGGATGAAGAAAGGAAGTAAACCGCCCGGTATTGCCTTGACGGTGGTTTTTACCCGCTCATCCCAGGTGGCCTTGGGCGCCCGTCCATAATTGTTTTTCAGGGCATTAAGCACCGCTATGGCAATGAGGATTAGGGCCAGGAATATTCCGGGCAGTAATCCGCCCATAAAAAGATCGCCTATGGAAACCTCTGCTGTTATGCCGAATATTACCATGGTTACGCTGGGAGGTATCAGTATGCCCAGGGTACCAGCTGCTGCTATAAGGCCCATGGCATACCTCTTGGGGTATCCGCCCTCGATAAGGGCCGGAAGCATAATGGCTCCTATGGCGGCCGCCGTGGCGGGACTGGAGCCTGATATGGCGGCAAAAATTGAGCAGGCTGCGATGGTAACCACAGCCAGGCCTCCGGGGAGATGGCCGAACCAGGCCTTGAGGCAGGCTATGAGATATTTGGATATTCCGCCGTAGGACATTACCACGCCTGCAAACACAAAGGCAGGGATTGCCAGCAAGGGAGGTGAAAGCAGGGCCGCAAACATGCGCTGGGCCATCATGTACAGGGTAAAGTCTGTGGTGGCGGCCAAAACCACCAGGGCGGCAATGGCAAGGCTTATGGCAATTGGCACGTTAATCAGGAACAAGCCTACGAATATAAGGAAAAGCACAACCGTTTCCATTAATGATGCCCCCCTTCGGCCTCTTCCTCAAGCCAGTCCTGTCCCCCATTTTTGATAAGCAGGTATATCTTTTCAATAAAACGGGCTCCCAGCAGGAGTCCGCTGAGGGGCATGATAAGGTTTACTATCCAGAGGGGGAACTGGCTGTCGGCGGATCGCTGGCCGGAAATAATATAGTTGTTTACCAGTTGATAACCGAAATAGGTGTAAAATACTGTGAAGGCCAGTCCTATTGTGTTGGAAAAGATGCTTACAATTCTCTTGGTCTTAATGCTGAAAGAGTTGTACAGTATATCCACCTTGATATGATGGTTGTTTCTCAGAGCCACCGCAGTCCCGGCCAGTATTCCCCATACCACGAAATATACCGAGAATTCATCAAGAATTGATTTGGGGTTTCCGAAGAAGTATCTCAGTACCACGTTGATAAAAATGAGGGTTAAGCCTATAACAAGCATAAGTCCCGAGAAATAGTCCTCCAGGGCGGAGTATATGTCTTTAAAATTTTTCAATGTCCCAGCCCCTTTCTCCATGGCAGTCAAATTTTGATCAGGGGTGGCGGGGGATCTTGGGACCCCCGCCACATAAATTACTTGCTGTTCCTGGCGGCTTCAATATAGTCTTTTCCGATGACATCGGCATATTTTGCGTAAACCGGTTCCATGGCCTTCTCAAAGGCTGTCCGGTCGGCGTCGGTGAGGGTGTATATTTCCATTTTGCCGCTGCTCTTAAGTTTTTCAAAGCTCTTATTATTCAGGTCGTCGGCCAGTTTTCTTTCAAACAGGCTGGCTTCAGTCATAGCTGCGGTGAATATCTTCTGCTGATCGGGAGTGAGGCTTTCCCAGAATTTTGTATTGGTGATGACCACATAGTCCAGCCTGCCGTGACTGGAAATAGTCATGTATTTTTGTACTTCACTGTATTTCTGGGTGTCTATGTTGTTGAAGGTGTTCTCCTGACCGTCAACCGCCTTGCTGTTCAGTGCCTGATAGACCTCTCCGAAGGCCATGGTCTGGGAACCTGCTCCCAGGGCCTTAAACTGTTCGTCCAGGACTCCGCCGCTCTGGGTGCGGAACTTCATCCCTTTAACATCGGCGGGGGTTTTCAGCGGGCGCTTGGAGTTGGTAAGGTGTTTGGAACCGTTGGGCCACCATCCCAGTCCCAGCATTCCGTGGGACTTCAGGGTATTCATCAGTTGCTGTCCTTTGGGGCCGTCGTAGAAGTTGTAGGCCGCCTGGTCGCTCTTAAAGAGGAAAGGCATATCCACAAGCTGGAAGGCAGGTACAAATCCCACCAATTTGGTTACCGACGGGGCGATAAGCTGAACGTTATTTGCCTTCAGGGCTTCCAGTTCTTCCTTGTCTCCGTATAGCTGAGAGGACGGGAAAATCTGCACCTCAAACTGTCCTGACTTTTCGAGGATTTCTTTAAATTTTAAGGCTGCCTGTCCCTTGGGAGTGCCTTCGGCCACAACGTGGGAAAATTTTACGCTTATTTTTTTGCCGGTATCGGCCTTCTTAGTGTCCGACGCTCCGCCGCAGCCGGCGGCGGTTGCCACCATAATTGCGCCCAACAGGAAAAACAGAGTCCTTTTCACAAGACATTTGGTCATTAGTCAGCCCCCCTTTAATTTTTAGCATATTAAGACAATTGGAAAACTTTTTAATCCACACCCCCTATCTTAATTTTTGACATTACCTGGACCGGTTTTTTATTTCATTAGAAAACTGAGGTCCAACTATATCGTTTAGTTTATTTTCAAGCCCGGATAAAGCTTTTTTCCACTCCGCCTTTTCTTCAGGGCTCTGGATATGGATGGTCACTTTTCCCGACTCTTTTAGTATTGTCATATCCCTTTCGTTAATGACTCTGGCCTGTTCCCTCTCCCATTCGGTTACCTCGTTCATGGATTCTTCAATTATCGCCCGTATATCCGGCGGAAGCTGGGTCCAGAATTTATTATCGGTCATCACAACATATCCCAGAAAGCCGTGGTTGCTCACCGTCAGATATGGCTGTACCTCGTGAAACCTCTGGGTGACTATGTTTGACATGGTATTTTCCTGACCGTCAATTGTTTGTGCAGAAAGGGCGGAATACACCTCGTTAAATTTAAGCTGAACCGGTTTTGCCCCCAGAAGTCTGAACTGTTCTTCCAGTATGGTGCTGTTTATCATTGTCCTGAACTTAAGCCCCTTTAGGTCCTCAGGGTATTTCAGGGGTTTTATGCGGTTCGTAATTTGCTTGAAGTCGTTATCCCAAAAAGCCAGGGGATGTATTCCACCCTTTTCGAGGTCTCCGTAAAGGGTATGGCCAATGCTGCCTCTCATGGCACTGTGAATATCATTGGTATCCTCAAAGAAGTAGGGCATGTCAAATAATTGCCAGCGTGGAAAAAGATCGCTGAGTTTGGAGGTGGAGGGTGCTATTAAATGTACCGCCCCACTGCGGAGCGCCTGTATTTCCTCACCATCTGCGTAAAGGCTGGAATTGGGGAATACCTGAATCTCCACCCTGCCTCCGGTTCTTTTTTCCACCAGTGCGGCAAATTTTCTGGCGGCCAGTCCTTTGGGCGTTTCTTCCGCCACCACGTGTGAAAATTTCAATACAATTTTTTCACCCGGGGTAACCTGTTCGTAGTCCATAATCTTCTTATTGCATCCGGACATCAAGGAAAGAATTACTAAAACACATAAAAAATGTAGGATTCTCTGCGACAATATCATCTGCATTTCCCTACCTGTCCATCATATAGAATTCCTGATTAGGTTGGTACTTTATTGTGTATTCTAATATTTCAAAAATTTTTTCTGTATTTAGTATTCTATAGCAACCACCACTGAGAGGCAACATTCAAGGATGTTTTGGTCTTTTTGTTCATGAAATTTTATATTTTTTAATCGGTCTTCCCACCGATCCATACTGTAGGTCTACGCTCACCCTGCCAATGATGTCCAGGTATTCCAGGTATCTTCTGGCGGTTACCCGGGCAAGTCCCAGCCCTTCGGCCACTTCCTCAGCCGACATGGCATAGGGGGTTTTGAGCATAAACAGAAGCACCTGTTTCATGGTCAGGTCGTTCAGTCCTTTGGGTATATCCGCCATTCCTTCTTCTTCGCCCATGGTCAGGCGCCGGCTATTTTTTAAATGATCGATTTCCTGCTGGCTTAACGAGTCCATGCTGTCAAGTTTCATGCGCATCATGTTATAAGACTCAAGGGCTATTTTTAGTCTTTGAAATTTGAAGGGCTTCAATATGTAGTCAACGGCCCCGTACCTGAAAGCGCGCTCTATGGTTTCAGTATCGTGGGCGGCGGTAAGAAGGATGGCATCGGTGGGAATATTAATCCTTCTGAGTTCCTGAAGCAGTGACAGACCGTCCTGATCGGGCAGGTAAACATCTATCAGGGCTAGATCCGGCATTTGCACAGTGGTTTTGGCAATTCCTTCGGCGGCGGTTCCGGCGGTATCCACTACGGCAAACCCCGGGACTGAATTGACAAAGGTTTTGTTTATCCCGGCCACCATTGGGTCATCTTCTATTATTATGACTTTTATTGGTTTCAAAAGTCATCACCTCTTTGTTCATCCGTCCGGTTGGGAATAGTTATCGTAAATCTGGTTCCCTGGCCTGAAGAGCTGTCAACACAGATTGAACCTCCGGCCGCCAGCACGTGTTCCTTGACAATGTATAGTCCCAGTCCATGCCCCTCCTCCTCCTTTGTGCTGAAGCCGTTATCAAATATCCGATCTCGTATCTCTTCAGGGATGCCCGGACCTGAATCCTCCACAGTTATCTTCAGCCCCCCTCCCTTGTCGGAAACCGAGAAATATATTTTTTTAGGGAATGAATGGTATTTTTTAAGGGCTTCTATGGCATTTTCCAGGATGTTTCCGATTATCACCACCAGGGCATTGCTGTCAACCTTGTCCGGAAGCCTGGCAAGGCTGGAGTTGTTGTCAATGATCATATCGGCCCGTATCTCCTTGGCCCTGCCGTATTTACCCAGGATGAGGCCGGCCAGGCTGTTGTCTTTGATCCTTCTGGTTAAAAAGGATGTGATATTCTTCTGTTCTTCGGTTACATTGAATACGTAATCCATTGCGTCATGGTACTTTTTAAGCTGTATTAATCCGGCAATGGTGTGAAGCCTGTTCAGGTGTTCGTGGTTTTGCACCCTCAAGGCTTCCACAAAAGCCTTCACGCCAGTCAGTTCCTCGGCAAGGCGGTGGATCTCGGTCCGGTCTCTGAAGGTGGCCACTGCCCCCACCACCTGTCCCTTTACCCGGACGGGAATACGGTTACTTATTATTACTGTGTTATTTATTACCTTTTCCTGGTTAAATTCTGGTTCGCCGTTTTCCAGAACCCTGGGAAGATTGCTGTTTTTCAATACATTCCGGATTGATTTTCCAATCAGTTTGTCGGTGGTTCCCAGTATTTTCTTTGCTGCCTCATTGGCAACAGTTATTTTGTATTCACTGTCGATTGCTATAATGCCTTCACCCAGGGCCTGAAAAATGGCTGTTCTCTCTTCCAGAAGCCGGGCTATTTCCGCCGGTTCCATCTTGAACAGGGCTTCTTTTATCCTGCCGGCAAGGAAAATGGATCCAAGGAACCCTAATACGGAGCACAAAAACAATACCGAGTATACCTCAAACCGGATTGATTTATATATGCCGGAAAAGGTGGGGGTCAGTATGCCTACCACCACAACCCCCACCTGTCTTGTCCCTTCATCAGCCTTTATGGGAACAAAGGCCCTTACCGACGGTCCCAAAACACCTTTTGCCGATGAAACGCTTTCCTGGTCAGATAGTGAGGGGAAAATATCTTCCCCGGTAAAACGCTTTCCAATGCGGTCGGCCACAGGGTGTGAATATCTTATGCCATCCATGTTGACCACCACTATATATTCCGCCCCTGTGGCAACCCGTGTTTTTTCTGCGATGGGCTGTATTTTCAGCCAACCCTGGCTGTTTTGCACATTTTCCTGTATTAAAGGCGTTTGGGCCATGGTTCTGGCAATGGCCAGCGCCCTTTTTCCCATCTCATCTTCCATGATGGCGGCTATCTTGTTGACCATTACCGACCCGCCCACCAGTATCACCAGAAGGACAGAGCAAAAAGACAGTATTATTATTTTTGTGCTTAGTTTGTAGTTTCTGCCGGTCTTAATCATTACTTCAGATACCCTCCAGTTTTTCTGCGGCATTAATGACCGCCAGCCGGGTATAGTATCGTGAAAGGCCTCCCTGCAGATAGACGGCGTACGGGTGGCGAATGGGGGCATCTGCGCTTAGTTCCAGGGATGCTCCCTGAATGAAGGTGCCGGCCGCCATTATTATTTTATTTTCGTAACCGGGCATATCACCCGGCTCGGGGCTGGCGCCGGAGTCCACCGGGGATGCGGACTGAATTCCTTTGCAGAACTTAATAATCTTTTCCTCGGTTCCCAGCACCACAGCCTGGATTATATCAGTCCTGGGCTCACTGTAGGACGGTATGGCTTGATAACCCAGTCTCTCAAAGAACCGGGCGGTAAATACCGCACCCTGCAGGGCCTCGGCCACACAGCGGGGAGCCATGTAAAGCCCCTGGCACAGTAATCTGATGAAGTCCAGGGAAGGACCAATTTCGGATCCAACACCCGGAGCGGTCCACCTGTTGGCCGCCATATTGACCAGATCGGTCTTGCCGGCTAAATATCCGCCAGAAGGGGCCAGACCTCCCCCGGGGTTTTTTATCAGGGAGCCTGCAATCAAATCCGCTCCCGCCTCTATGGGTTCGCTGTGTTCCACGAACTCACCGTAGCAATTATCCACGAAAATTACCAGATCCCTTTTGCAATCCCTTAGGAACCTGATTAATGAAGTTATTTTATTTATGCTTGTGGATGGTTCCAGGGAATAACCCCTGGATCTTTGAATGTAGACCATGCGGGTTTTGGGGCGCAGAGCCTTCTTTATGCCTATTAAATCGGGTGCGCCGTCTTTAAGCAGCTCCGCCTGCCTGTAGGTTACTCCCAATTCCTTCAGGGATCCCGGCTCGTTTCCCCTGATACCGATCATTTTCACCAGAGTGTCATAAGGTGCGCCTTGAACTGAAAGAAGTTCATCCCCGGGCCGCAGCACTCCGAATAAGCAAAGCGCTATGGCGTGGGTTCCACTGACTATCTGTCCCCTGACCAGGGCGGACTCCGCCCTGAATACCCCGGAGTATAGTTCTTCCAGCTTATCTCTGGCTGAGTCGTTGTAGCCATATCCGGTGGAGCCTTTCAGGTGGAAGTCACAAATCCCGGCTCTGATGAATTGGTCCAAAACTTTCTTGTGATTAATAAAGGCCGACTTTTCTATGTCATGGCAAATATCCCTTATTTCCTCTTCCACCTCTTCGGCTAGTTTATACAGGTGATTTCTCGTTACAGATCCTCCCATGCCTTTATCATATCCTCTCTGGTTATGGTCATCAGATCATGACGGGTGATCTCTGTTTTATCTATCAGTCGTACAGCCTGCCTCCTCATGGAGCGCTCGATGATATTTCTTACCAGACGGGCGTTGCCATTATACTGATGATTCCTGGATTTTTTTTCTATGATCAGCCTTAATTCTTCCCTGGCGGGAGGAGCTATTACATATTGCCGTTCCTTTAGCATCTTGTCGGCTATATCCAGCAATTGATCGGTTGCGTAGTCTGGAAAGGACAAATGTATGGGAAATCTTGATCGCAGACCGGGATTGGTTTCCATGAACCAGTTCATTTCCTCTGTGTATCCCGCCAGTATCAGTACCAGGCTTTCTCTGCCGTCCTCCATTCCCTTGCAGAGGCAGTCAATGGCCTCCTTGCCGAAGTCTTTTTCGCCCCCTCTGGCCAGGGAGTACGCCTCATCAACGAATAGCACACCGCCATGGGCCTTTTTCATCTGATCCCTGGTTTTCTGGGCGGTATGGCCTATGTATTCCCCCACTAGGTCAGCCCTTTCAATTTCCAGCACATGACCTTTTTGCAGTACCCCCATCTCTTTGAAAAGCTTTCCGATAATCCGGGCCACTGTTGTTTTTCCGGTCCCGGGATTTCCCTTGAAGATCATGTGAAGTACGGTGTTTTCTGAGGCCAGGTCTTCTTTCTGCCGCTTTTTCTGAATTTCAACAAAGGCATATATTTCTCCTATCAGTGACTTTATTTTTTCCAGTCCGATAAGATCATTAAGCTCCTTGAAAATTTCATCCACACCGTTGTTTTTTTTCCGTTCAGACAATGAGGTGTTTTTGTCACTCCCCCTGGAAAACGGGAGCGGTCGCCTGGGGTCAGGGGTATTGCCTCTGGCCGGATAAGGCAGGGGAGGCTTTTGCCTCATGTTTACTTTCAAGTCAACACCTCCCATTTATCTATAAGTTATTTATACGCTGTCCGGGGGAGGATTTGACTTGTGCAAAAAAAAGAAAAGTCTCCCATCAGAGAGACTTTTTCCATCCACAGTTATTATATTAAACCGGCTTCACCTCGGAAAAAGACGTGTTTACCGGCCTCAAGGGACTTATTGTAGAGATGGCGTGTTTGTAAACCATCATTTGCTTGCCATCACTTTCAAGGATAACGGTAAAATTATCGAATCCCTTCACCATACCTTTTAACTGGAAACCATTTACCAGGAAAATGGTGACAGGAATGTTTTCTTTCCTGACTTGATTTAAAAAAGCGTCCTGTAGATTTATCTGTGTTTTTGTCATGCGGGTCCCTCCGTTGGTATTTTTTTCTACTTAAACTCATTCGACACCGGTTTAAATACTCCTTCCGCCGCCTTTGCAATTTCTTCCGATACTTCTTCCGCCGTTCTCTGTCCTGCATCAATCCATCTGATCCGGTCGTCCCTTCTAAACCAGGTCAGCTGTCTTTTGGCAAAACGTCGGGTGTTCATTTTAAGGAGATCCGCTGCTTCTCCCAGCTTAAGAGTGCCGTTTAAATAAAGTATTATCTCCTTATATCCCAGGCCCTGCATCGAGGTCAGGCTGCTGGAGTAACCTTTATCCAGAAGACCCTTTACCTCATCCACCAGGCCCTGGCCCAGCATTTTGTCCACCCGCCGCTCTATGCGGGAATAGAGTTCCTTCCTATCCATGGTAAGGCCGTACATCAATATATTATAGGGCGGCTTTTCTAATTTGCCTGCGTCGGAGGAGAGTGTCCTGCCGCTTAAATAAAATACCTCCAGCGCTCTTATAACCCTTTTTAGATCATTTGTATGCAGACGGGCGGCGGTTTCAGGGTCAACCTTTTTTAATCTGTCGTGCAGGGCTTCACTGCCCAGATTTTCGCATTCTTTTGTAAGCTTTTCCCTCAGTTCCGGGTCGGTTCCCACCTTGCTGAAATTATAACCATCAATTACCGCTTTTACATAGAGCCCGGTTCCCCCCACCAGAATAGGCAGTTTTTTTCTTTTGTGTAATAATTCAATAACTTTCACTGCAGAGTGGCTGTACCGGGAGACATTGTACATCTCGCCAGGGTCGGCCACGTCAATCAGGTGGTGAGGCACTCCTTTTGTCTCTTCCGGAGTGGGCTTGGCGGTACCGATGTTCATATGTCGGTATACCAGCATGGAATCGGCGGAAACTATTTCAGCCTCCAGATTTCGGGCCACCCTGACAGACAGATCGGTTTTACCGGTGGCGGTGGGCCCAACTATGGCAAGGAGCGGCATTGGTTTTCCACATTCACTGTAAACATCCGCCACCCCCTTTTTCGATTATTCCATATGAAACGGAGGAATACCTTCCTCCGGATATCTTGTCTATACCAAGCTTTAAAAATTCTGTACTGTTCCGGGTCTCTTTTACCACTACACGGCGCCTGGCCACCCGTAAGGCTTCCTGTATGGCTTCCCGGGTAAGTGTCGATCTGTCGGTCAGGGGCCTCATAATCTCCATGGAGGATGAATTTTTAGCCGGAATCCTGAACATGGGATCGAAATATATAATATCCACCGAGTTGTCGGCCTGTTTTTTCAGGAAGACGTTATAGTCGCAGCAGATCACTTTAATCTTTCTCATTGCCTTTTCAAGCTCCGGATCTCCCGCACAGTAACCGGAGAGGCCTTCTTTAGCTATAAAGCTTATTATTCTGGAGCGCTCAAGCCCGGTTACCTCTCCCTCGCCGTTCAAATATGCAGCCACAATGGAGTCCCAGCCCAGGCCCATTGTGCAGTCCAGCACAGAATCACCCGGGTTAAGATCCAGAGCTTTAATCATTTGGTCAGTTTTCCCATTTATTATTTCTTTTATACGCAGTTTAACCATTCCGAGATGGAAGAATAAATCTCCCCCCTGGTATTTATATGTAAGTCTGCCACTGCCTGCCACCAGAATTCCCTCCAGTTTATTTTGGCAGAACATTTCATTAATGTTTTTATTTTTTCTGGGTATGTACGGGATATTAAGAACCGAGCTTATTTCCATGGCTTTCATATGCTCATTATGATTGTTCCTAAGGGATGTGGTTACGGCAAACATTTTTTCACCCGACATATCAGGTTCTTTTAAACCTTGTTTTTAATTCATGATCATTAATGTTAATCATGGTGGGCCGGCCATGGGGGCATGTATAAGGAACATCGGCGTCAGCCAGTCCTCTGATGATGGACCAGGCCTCTTCCATGGCGGATTTTGTTCCTGATTTGATGGCAGCCCTGCAAGCGGCCGATGTGGCCATCTTTTTGATCAATTCTTCCCTGTGGACAGGCTGCCCGGATTCATAAAGATACTCCAAAAGGTCTCTTAATACATCTTCCACCGGAACTGTAGTCATTTCCGCGGGTATTTCCCTTATGACCAGGGAGTTGGAGCCGAAAAACTGTGCCTGTATGCCCAGACTGCATATATAATCCAGGTTTCCTTCAGCTATCTGGAACTCCCGGGGGCTTAACTGCACCACCGAGGGTACCAGCAGTATCTGTGAGTTTACCTTTTTGTTGTTCAGCATTCCCAGAAATTTTTCGTACAGTATTCTCTCGTGGGCGGCATGGTGATCGATTATAAAAAGACCGTTGATACTTCCGGCCAGTATGTACGTTGGGGGCAAAAATCCAATGGGATAAATGGTTTCCAGCAGTTTTTCCACGGGGACGAACAGTCCCGGCATTGGGGAAAGCGACCGGTGATCCACTGTTTGGCCGACCCGGGGGACTTGGCCGGGGGATACAAAGACAGACTGTGGCGGTTCCGGTATTGGGTGCGGCGGGACGCTTTTTTCGGAAACTGACAACGAACCGGTATAATCGGATCTTTGTGTGCCATAATCCGCCTCCGGACTGAAGCCGGGGATTATTTTCTCTGTTCTTAAGGCCGCCATGACTGTCCTTTTAACCAGGTTAAAAAGCTTTGATTCACCGGATATTCTGACAACCATTTTGGAAGGGTGAACATTTACATCCAAAAAGCCGGGGTCCAGTTTAACCGATATCAATCCCAGGGGAAAACGTCCCTGGGTCAGAAGCGTGCCGTAGCCTTCCAAAACGGCCGTATTGATGAGGGGGTTTCGTACATACCGGCCATTAATAATTACTGTAATATGTTTTTTTGAGCTCCTGCTGACTAAAGGGGACGCAATAAGCCCCTTTATGCTTACCTGGTCTTCAGCGCCTTCTATGGGAATAAATTCCTTTGCCGTTTCGGCCCCGTAAACTGCGGCCAGCGCATCTATATAATGGCCTGTTCCGGTTGAGTGAAAGGATGTTCTTCCTTCGTTTTCCAATTTGATGCTGATATCCGGCCTTGCCATAGCCAGCCTTGTTACTACATCACTGATCTGACCGGATTCTGCAGACTTTGTTTTCATGTATTTTAATCTGGCGGGGGTGTTGTAAAATAAATCGCTCACAATAATTGAAGTTCCCGCAGGACAGCCCGCCGGAGACCGGGATAATAAACGTCCGCCCTGAACCGTAAGCCTGGTGCCGCTGTCGGTGTCGGGCGGCCTTGTTATCAGGACCACTTTGCTTACTGCGGCAATGCTGGGCAGAGCCTCCCCGCGGAATCCAAGGGAACGTATATCGTTGATATCATTAATATTGTTTATTTTACTGGTGGCGTGCCTCTGAAAGGCGGTTTCCGAGTCTGTTTCATCCATGCCGCAACCGTTGTCGGTGACTTTTATCTCATCCCGGCCGCCGCCCCTTATCTCCACGGAAACCTTGGATGCGCCGGCGTCAAAGGCATTTTCCAGCAGTTCCTTGACCACTGAGGCCGGCCTTTCCACCACCTCGCCAGCGGCTATCTGGTTTGCGGTAATCTCATCCAACACCACTATTCTGGGCAAAGTCTACACCCCCGGCCTGGGTCCTTCGGACTTCCATTCCTGTTTTTTATCTCTGTCGTAAGAAAGGCAGGTATCGGTAGATTTATCCTGAAGTTTAACAAAATGATAGTCCTTTTTATCATTAATACCCTCTTCGTATAGTGTGTAAGCCTCTGTCTGGCAGTTATGGCAGGCATCTATGGGTATGGATATGGCCAAAAGTCTGCCGGCTTCTCCAAAACCCCGGTTGGCCTTTGATTCAATTACAATATAGCCTGAGCAGCCACTGCAAAAACGTACTTTTTCAATCTGGTCTTCTTCTATATAATCGGTGTCATAGTAAATATTCTTTTTGCGCTGGTAAAACTTACTTGTCCCGAATATCTTTTCAATATCTGTTTTGTCCCTGCGGTCCCATACCTCGAGCAGGTTTTGCACCATCTTTTGAACCTGGCCAAACCGTTCCGGGTTTTCCTTGAAACTGGCGGATGAGTAATCAGGTTCCCTCACGTTGGAAAAGTCAATTCCCGCAAGGGCCATTAGAATAGACATATTGACATAGGGCAGCGCAGTTTCAATGGCATAGCCGCCCTCCAGAACTGCCAGGTGTGGATTGAGCTTTTTTGTGAACTCGGCGTAACCCTGGGCGGTGAATTTCATACTGCCCAGGGGGTCGGTATAATGGTTGTCCTGACCGGCTGAGTTTATGATGAATTCCGGCTTGAAATCCCTGATCACGGGCAGGACCAGATTGTCAACAACGTAGTGGAATGTGTTGTCAGTCATACCCGGTGGCAGCGGAATATTGATGGTTCGGGCATAGGCCCCGGGTCCTCCCAGTTCATGGGTAAAACCTGTGCCGGGGAATATGGTGCGTCCGTCCTGATGAAAAGAAATAAAAAGCACATTGGGATCGTGGTAAAATATTTCCTGTGTTCCGTCCCCGTGGTGAACGTCGGAATCAACTATGACCACTTTTTTTATTCCGTACTGGCGCCTCAGATATTCCACAAGAACAGCTTCGTTGTTTATATTACAAAAACCCCTGTTTCCGTGTACCACCCTCATGGCGTGATGTCCGGGGGGCCTCACCAGGGCAAAGCCGTTTTTGATTTCTCCCCGCATTATGCTGTCCCCCAGAGACATGGCCGCTCCGGCAGCAATCATGTGAGCTTCGGTGACCTGACTCTGGACCCTGGGCACGCAGAAATGAACCCTGGCAATGTCGTGGATGGTTGCCAGTTTGGGAGGGTATTCCTCAATTTCCGGCAGATCCATAAGTCCTTCTTCAAAGATCTGATCCCGGGTGTATAAAAGTCGTTCTTCTCTTTCCGGATGGGTGGGAGAGATGGCCCAGTCAAAGGCCGGGAAAAATACTATACCGGTTTTTTTATTTCTCACCCTGCTCCACCCCCGTTCCTATATAGTGGAGAATTCCGCGTCTGGTTTGTACCGAAACATTAATAAGCTTACCGCACGAAACCCAGTCTCTGACCATGTTGAATACTTCTTTCCTGGTGATCTCCACTTCGCCCAGCTCTTCTTTTACCCCGTATTTCTCTGCTCTTTTCCACAGCCATTTTTTTGCCAGATCCAATGCCTGGTCTTCATCGAAGGTAGCGGTTTCAATTGGCCCCTGGAAGCCTTCTTCCAGTATGCTGTATGTTCCCTGCTCAGTATCGGCCCTCAGGCTAATCTGCAGAGTGGGCCTGGCCACGGCGGCCCCGATGGCGTTGGCTATGCGGGCGTATGGAGGGATCACGGGATAGCAGTCAAGGGCGGCGGCGATCTGGGTAAGGAATCCGGAGGCCGCGCCTCCCACTCCCACCACTGTATTGGGGCGGACTTTTTTCTTTTGCAAGACCTCCCACACCCTGTAAGACGGTTCCTGTTCCCACTTCTCAAACATCTTTGTAATCTCAGAGGTAATGGCTTTATTCACCAGCAACATTATTCTGGCAGCCACTTCCCAGGTTTCAATGCCTATGGGGTCCCCCAGCATTTTCATTGCCTCTTGGGCCCTTTTGGCGTCTCCCAGCTTGGTCAGCCCCAGAACTTTAAGGGCATCGGTGGGGGTGGGCATGGGTCCGCCCATACAGTAAGGTGGTCCCAACCTTTCTGAAAGTAAAATTATTTCCTTGCCCACACGTTCTATAACACTATCGCCGCCCACGGGAACTGATTTTACCGACAGTGCCCTTATGTGGGTCATATAACCGTCCAGGGCGGCCCCTTTTGAGGAAAGTAACGGCTGTCCGCTCAAAATAAGCGCCAGGTCAGAAGTGGTGCCCCCTATATCCACCACAACCGCTGTTTCTCCCGGGGGAATCAGGGCCTGAACTCCCAGTATGCTTGCCGCAGGCCCGCTGAATATGGTCTCCACAGGGGTGGCAAGGGAAGTCTTTAAGGGCATGGTGCCTCCGTCCGCCTTCAGAATGTAGACAGGGCATTTTATGCCTCTGTTATCAAGGGCGGTAAGCACTGATTGGGCGAAAAAATGATATTTATCCCTGGTGGCGCAGGTCAGCAAAGAGGACATGATCCTTCTGGGGTAATTCAGCTGTCCTGCCACCTGGTGTCCCATATCCACTTGCCAGTCCGGGTTGGCTTTCTGTATTTTGCCGTATATTTCCTTTTCATGTTTGTTGTTGCGCAAACTGAACTTCCCCACCAGGGCCACTTTTTTATACTTCAGTGACGACAGGCGAGCCAGGGCGCTATCTATCTCTTGATCCGACAGGGGAACTGTCTCTCTGCCCCGGTAGTCAATCACACCATTTAATATGCAGGTCTCCGTTTTGTAATTATAGTGGCTGTGCTCCATACCGGGGCCCGGAATTAATATTAGGCCTACCGGATCATATTTTTTTTCAGCGATGAGATTTGTGATCACGGTTGTACTGAGGACCACTCTCTCTATTAAATCTGCCGGGACTCCCTTCATAATTTTATCGAAAGCCTCCAGCAGGGATGTCAGCAAGTCCTCCCGGGTGGTAACCTTTGCCCAGGCGCGCACCTGTCCCTTTTCCAGTAATACGGCGTCGGTGCATGTTCCCCCAACATCCAGGCCTATATACAACCCAACACACCCCCTCATGCATGTCGCTTTAGGGTCTCACTTGATTATTCTCTCAGGCGGCAACGCCCGATAGGCGTTTTAAAATTCCCGTACTATTTAGAAACAATTGACTGTAGATTTGCCAGTATATTCAAGGCTTTTATGGGAGTGGTGTTTGCTATGTCAATCTCCCGAAGCTCTTTTACAGCCAGTTCAGCGCCATTTGTCCGCGCTGATTTTTCCTCGTATTCTGCGGGGCAACTATTCTCACCGGAGGCTGCAACCTGATCCAGGAATATTGTGGCCGATTCAAGCCCATATAGAATTTCTCTGGCCCTGTCTATGACAGAGGCTGGAAGTCCGGCCAGGGCGGCAACATGGATGCCGTAACTCCTGTCCGCCTTCCCGGGAAGGACTTTCCTTAAGAAAATAATCCTCTGGTCCTGTTCTTTTACAATGACGGTGTAGTTCTTTACTCCCTCCAGATCTTCCAGATCGGTCAGCTCATGGTAATGAGTTGAAAAAAGTGTTCTGCAATTAATATGGCCGATAATGTATTCAACCAGAGCCCGGGCTATACTAATTCCGTCATAGGTACTGGTGCCCCTGCCCACCTCGTCCATCAGCACCAGGCTTTTTTCAGTGGCGCCGGCGATAATGTTTTTGCACTCCATCATCTCCACCATGAAGGTGCTTTGACCGCCCGCCAGGTCATCGGCTGCGCCTATGCGTGTAAAAACCCTGTCCACCACACCAATTTCAGCTTCCTCGGCGGGTATGAAACTTCCCATCTGGGCCATCAAAACCAGTAGAGCAACCTGCCGCATGTATGTGCTTTTGCCGGCCATATTTGGACCGGTAAGCAGTATAACATTATTTTGGCGGTTTATTGTGGTGTCGTTGGGAACAAAGCCACCGGTCCCCAGTACCTTTTCCACCACGGGATGACGGCCATTCTTGATATTTATTTCTCTATTTTTAGAAATTCTAGGCCGATTGTAATTTTCCTCTACGGCTACCTCAGACAATGAAAGAATTACGTCCACCAGAGCTATAACTCCGGAGGTTCTTTGGATTCTATCAACACCGCCGGAAATATTCTCCCGGATCCGGTTAAAAAGATTGTATTCCAGGTGCGCCAGCCTGTCCCCCGCCGTTATAATTTGTTCTTCCAGCTCCTTTAATCTTGGCGTGACGTACCTTTCGGCGTTGGACAGAGTTTGCTTTCTTATAAAATATGAGGGGACAAGGCCGGTATTAGCCCTGGTTACCTCCAGGTAGTATCCGAAAACCTTATTAAAGCCTATTTTCAGGGACTTTATTCCAGTGCTGTCTTTTTCCTCAGCCTCAAGCCTGGCCAGCCAGTTTTTCCCTTCGGCTTGAATGCTTCTCAGCTTGTCAACCTCTGTACTGTAGCCGTTTTTTATTATGTTTCCGTCCTTTACCGTCAGTGGCGGGTCTTCGGAAATGGATTCCTGCAAAAGAAGGTAGAAATCAGAAAGGGGGTCGAGGTTGTCCAGGGCCTTTACGAGAAAGGATGATTTTACGCACTCCAGTCTTTTGGCCAGCGACGGAAGTATCTTTAATGAATCTCTCAGTGACAGCATATCCCTGGCGTTGGCGGTGCCGTAGACGGCCCTGGAGGCCAGTCTTTCCAGATCATAGATGCTTTTAAGCATTTTTTTAAGGTCATGACGCAGGATAATATCGTTTTTTAGTTCCTCCACAGCATCCAGCCGGGAATTGATTTTTTCAGGCTCGGTAAGAGGCTGATCTATCCATCTCCTTATAAGCCTTCCGCCCATAGAGGTTTGTGTCCGGTCAAGAATCCATATTACGGTGCCCCATTTTCCTCCGTCCCTTAAGGAGGAACACAGCTCCAGATTCCTTCTTGTGGGCCGGTCCATCATCATAAACTGGCCGCTGGAGTACAGGGTAACGCTTTTTATCTGGGCTGCCTCTCTTTTTTGGGTTTCGTACAGGTACGACAAAAGTGATCCTGATGCCGTAAGGGCCAATGTATATCCCTCCAGAGAGTCCTGCCAGTGGCTGCCCATGCAGGAGGAAAGTTTATTAACGCATTTATCCCTGGCAAAGTGTTCATCATTGTAATAGGTTATAGTTTTGTTCAGGGAGTTGATTTCTTCTGACAGCTGCCGGCCTTTCTGGGAGTGGGGCATGATTATTTCCGCCGGCCCCAGCCGCACCAATTCATCCATAAGCAAGGAAGCGGCTTCGGGCCCGGTGAATTGGGTGCACTGAAAGAGTCCGGTGGAAATGTCTGAAACAGCCAGTCCCAATCCTTCCGGGCCGGTGGAAACAGATACCAGGTAATTGTGATTTTTTTCATCAAGCGATGCGCTGTCAATCACTGTCCCCGGGGTAATTACCCTTACCACTTCTCTCTTAACTATACCCTTAGCTGCCAGGGCATCTTCAGTCTGCTCACAAATCGCAACCCTGAAGCCCTTCTGGATAAGCCTGGATATGTATAGTTCGGCCGCATGATAAGGAATACCGCACATGGGGACCCTGGCGGGCTGGCCGGCGTCCCTGCCGGTGAGGGTAATTTCAAGGGCGGAGGAAGCTGTCACCGCATCCTCAAAAAACATCTCGTAAAAATCACCTAAACGAAAAAAAAGGATGGAATCTTTGTACTCTTTTTTAATATCAAGGTACTGTTGCATCATTGGGGTGTAACTCACTGTCAGCCCTCCCTGATTAAATATTATATCATAACGTGAGCTATAAGCGATAAGCTTTAAGCTTTGAAAAAGGAAAACCCCGGTAGTATCCGGGGTTTTGTTAACCTGGAACTGGCCTGGAATCAGTTTTAGCAGCCGCTGCAGGAGCTGCAGCCCTCATCGGAGCAACCCGAATCCTCACCGGTAATGGCGCTGGTGATAATGGTGTTGATTTTTTCGATGATTTGCTCAAAATTCTGCTGTTTAGTGAAGAAATCCACCATCAGGCTATTTTCCATCACCCGTCTTTCAAGGTCTTCGGACTCTTTTAACCGTTCCTCCGAAAGGGTGAGCCCCTGGGACTTCATTTCCATAAATTTTCTTTGCTTGGTGTTGAATTCTTCCACCAGATTTCTTGCCTCATTGTCGGTCATCATGGCCAGCTCGGCTTCCTTCATTTGCTCCAGTTCCACCGATGATGCGATCTCCTCGCCCAGTTCTCTGGCTTTTTCCAAAATTGACATTTCACAACCTCCATAAATAATTCTTCAGGAAATATACTATTCCGGCAGCGCTTCGCCCTCCAGGTAGGTAAGGGTTCCTTTTTTTATTTTTACTGCGAAGGTTCTGCCTGTGTTTCCTTCTTTGCCGGGAAACATTACAAGCTTATTGGTTCTTGTTCTGCCGCTAACCATCTCCGGGTTGGTTTTGCTCATGCCCTCCGCCAGAACCTGGTGTGCCTTCCCTGTTTCGCCCTCATTTATTTCGAGGGAAATCTGGTTTTGCCTTTTTATCAGTATTTCTATGCGACGGGTTTTTTCCCGGTCCGGGATCTGATCGGCCATTCTCTCGGCCGGTGTTCCGCTTCTTTTGTTGTATACGAATGTAAAGGCGGTGTCGTAGCGGACCTTTTCCAGTATATCCATGGTATCAAGGAAATCCCGTTCAGTTTCTCCAGGGAAGCCCACCATTATATCCGAAGTTATGGCGGCTGCGGGAATGTGTTGCCTGATTTTATTGATCAGTTCCAGATAGTATTCTCTGTCATAGCCCCTGTTCATTTTTTTCAGAATACTGTTACTGCCTGCCTGAATGGGTATGTGGAAATGTTCGCAAACTTTGTCCGCATTCTTTATGGCCTCTATGAGACCGTCCGTGAAATCCCTTGGATGGGATGTCATAAACCTTATTCTGAGGAGGCCTTCTATTGGGTTTAGGATGGTTAAAAGGTTGCCAAAGCCATTTTTCATGCCCAGGTCTTTACCATAGGAATTGACATTTTGCCCCAGCAGTGTTATTTCTTTGAATCCCTTTTCGGCCAAGTCCCGGGTTTCCTTCAGTATGTCCTGTGGCTGGCGGCTTCTCTCCCTTCCCCGCACATGAGGTACAATGCAGTAGGTGCAAAAATTGTCGCACCCATACATCACTGGAATCCATGCCTTCAGTCCCCCCTGCCTCCTGGCCGGGATTCCTTCCGGTATACTCTCGGGCCGGCAGATTTCCATCAGTGTTTCTTTACGGACCAAAGCCTTATTAATCATATCCGGTAGCTGGTGCAGGTTGCCGGTGCCGAATACAATATTGACATAGGGGTATCTTTTTTTAATGTGGCGGGCTGTTTCTTCCACTTGGGTCATGCAGCCGCCCACTCCTATGATCAGTTGCGGATTCTTTTCCTTTACCTTCCGCAGCCTGCCCAGGAGTCCATAAACCTTGTTTTCTGCGGTTTCCCTGACGCAGCAGGTGTTGATGATTAGTACACCGGCCTTTTCCAGGTCATCGGTGCTGTTGTATCCCATTTGTTCCAGTATTCCGCTTATTTTTTCCGAATCGCTGTTGTTCATCTGGCAGCCGAAGGAGATAACCGAGTAAGAGTTATCCTGGCCTGAAATGGGTGTGAATAATTCTTGTTGGCTCATTTTTTTCTCCATTTAATGGGATATCTCAAACATTCTAATTCTCCCATATTTTTAGCCTGAAAGCAAATTGTTATTTATGGAGGAATACAACGGAAGACATAGAACTCCTATTCTATCGGAAAATGCAAATCTTTTTTGGGGGATTGCTGAATTATGAAATATGTTATCATTCTGGGCGATGGAATGGCGGATACAGCATGCGAGGAACTGGGCGGCCTGACCCCCTTGCGCTATGCCAGAACCCCCAACCTGGACCGGTTGGCCGAGGGAGGCAGGATGGGACTGGCCAGGACTGTTCCCAGGGGACTTCCGCCGGGCAGCGATGTGGCCAATCTTAGTGTTATGGGCTATGATCCCGCTGTATATTACACCGGCAGGGCACCGCTGGAAGCGGTTAGTATGGGGGTTAATCTGGGCGAAAACGACGTGGCCTTTCGCTGTAACTTGGTGACACTTTCCCGGGAGGCTGTTTTTGAGAATAAGAAAATGGTGGATTATAGTGCCGGAGAAATTGAAACCCGGGACTCGTCCATTCTCATAAAGGAATTGGACAGCTTTCTGGGCAGGAAAAGTATGAGGTTTTACCCCGGTATAAGCTATCGACACCTGATGGTGTGGAACGGTGGACCCGCCGATACCTCCCTAACCCCTCCCCACGATATATCCGGAAGAGTTATTTCCGACCACCTTCCCCGGGGTATAGGCGGTGAAGAACTGCTGTCGGTCATGAAGGAAAGCCATCCTTTTCTCCGAGCTCACGGTGTAAATTCCGCCAGGGTGGGAAGGTCTGCCAATTCGGTTTGGTTTTGGGGACAGGGTAGAACTCCGCACCTTAAAAGCTTCAGGGAAAAATACAATCTGTCCGGATCAGTCATCTCTGCGGTGGATTTAATCAAAGGCATAGGAATTTGCGCCGGGTTGGAAGTGATAGAGGTTCCGGGGGCCACCGGGAACATTCATACCAACTTTTCAGGAAAAGCCTCGGCTGTTATTGAGGCTTTTAAAAGGGGATCGGACTATGTGTATGCGCATATAGAGGCCCCGGATGAGGCCGGACACCAGGGAGACTTAAAAACAAAGGTTAGGGCCATTGAGGAGATTGATGAGAAGGTGCTGGGGCCACTGATGGAACAAATGAAAGAGTTTGGGGAGTATAAGATAATGGTGCTTCCCGATCACCCCACCCCCCTTTCTATCAGGACGCATACCGCCGAACCGGTTCCCTTCATTATTTACCATTCCGGTCAGACCTGCAAAAATAAAGGAGTTACCTACTGCGAGGAGGACGCTGCCAGGGGTGATCTCGTCGAAAAGGGCCACGAGCTTATGGACATGTTTATTGGTCGCCCTGCGGGCGACCAGCGGTAAGCTGTAAGCTTTTTGGTTACAGCTTACCGCTTACCGCTATTTTCCCAGTCCGAATTTCTCGTGCAGGGCGCTTACCGCCTCCAGTGTCCTGTCGGACTTAATTATGCAGGAAACTCTTATTTCGGAGGTGCTGATCATTTCAAGATTGATGCCCACCCCGGCCAGGGCCTCGAACATCATGGCCGCTATCCCGGGGTTGCTGGCCATTCCGGCCCCTACCGCAGATACCTTGGAGACGCCATCATCCCAGGTATAACCGGATATTCCCACCTCATCCTTGATTCTTTCCACCACCGCAAGGGCTTTCTTGAGGTCGGTGGTGGCAACGGTAAAGGATATGTCGTTTATTTCATCCCTCATGGCGCTCTGTACAATCATGTCCACATTAATATGCTCATTGGCCAGCGAGCTAAAAACCTTCCAGGCTATACCAGGCTTGTCCGGGACATCAAACAGACCTATCTTGGCCACATTAAGGTCATGGGCGATACCTGTAACCACCAGGGATTTCTCCACGTCATTTACCTCCTTGACAACTGTACCGGAGTTCTGATTAAAACTGCTCCTTACATGAAGCGTTATATTGTGCAATTTGGCGCACTCAACAGACCTGGGGTGAAGTACCTGCGCCCCCAGGTGGGCCAGTTCCAGCATTTCATCGTAGGTTATGCAATCCAGTTTCCTGGCGTTTTTTACAACCCGGGGGTCGGTGGTGTAAACACCGTCCACATCGGTGTATATCTCGCAAAGATCCGCCTTCAGCGCCGCTGCCAGAGCCACTGCAGTGGTGTCCGATCCGCCCCTCCCCAGGGTGGTTATGTCACCGGCCCGGTTGATGCCCTGGAACCCGGCCACTATCACCACTTTTCCAGAGTCAAGCTCCTGTTTTAGCCTCCGGCAGTTTATCTCCTTTATCCTGGCTTTGGTGTGAATTCTGTTGGTGATAATACCGGCCTGGGGTCCGGTCATGGAAATGGAGTCCAGCCCCAGGCTTTTTACCGCCATTGCCAGCAAGGCTATGGAGACCTGTTCGCCGGTGGACAGGATCATGTCCATCTCCCTGTCCTCAGGCCGGTCGGAAACTCCTTTGACCAGCTCTATGAGATCATCGGTGGTGTCACCCATGGCTGACACCACCACCACCAGGTTATGTCCTTCTTTTTTCAGGTCGGCAATCCTCCCGGCCACTCTTTTGATGCGCTCGGCATCCGCCACTGAACTGCCCCCGTACTTTTGAACTATCAGCATGACAGTATCCTTCCTTTTTTAGCTTTAAGCCGTAAGCCGTAAGCTATAAGCGTTAAGCTGTTAGGTAGTTGGTAATAAGTATAACCAAAAGCTTATAGCTTACCGCTATTTAATTTCCAGTGCCCTGGCTCCCACGGGGGATATGCCCAAAATCAATGATTTGGCGGATATTCCATTTTGCCTGAAGGTTTCCCGCATTACCCTGGCAATCAGCTCCACATTATCATCGGTATATGCAATGATGGCCGGTCCCGCCCCGCTTAGGGCCACTCCTTTGGCGCCGGCCAGTTTAGCTGCGGCAAAAACTTTTTTCATGCCCGGAACAAGGGACGTCCTGTATGGCTGGTGCAGCCTGTCCTCCATGGCCGGGCCGAACTGGTTGATGTCACCGGTGAAAAGAGCCGCCACCAGAAGGGCCACCCTTCCCAGGTTAAAAGCGGCATCACTTAAAGGTATTTGCTGGGGCAAGGCCTCTCTGGCCGTCCTGGTGGAGAGGGTGAAGTCCGGAATTGCCACCACCGTTCGCAAATTCTTCGGCGGCGGTATTTTTTGAAATCTGATCTCCCCTTCGGTGGACACTGCCACCACAATTCCTCCCAGCACCGCAGCCGCCAGGTTGTCCGGGTGTCCTTCCATTCCGTGGGCAAGGTTTATTATTTCCTTATGGGTGAGGGTGTTTCCGGACAGTATATTTGCGGCTATCATTCCGCCCGCAATGGCTGCGGAGCTGCTGCCCAGTCCTCTGGCAATAGGGATGTTGTTGATAAGCTTCAGCCTTAATCCGGCAGGCTTGTTTCCCACCATTTTAAAAACCCTGAGGGCCGCCTGGTAGACCATGTTGTTTTCGTTCCGGGGTATATCCGGGCTTCCTTCACCCTGAACTTCAATGTAAAGTCCGGAGGAGGAGGTTAATGACATCTCCACGGAGTTGTACAGCTGCAGGGCCATACCCAGGCAGTCAAATCCGGGACCCAGGTTTGCTGTTGTCGCAGGCACCTGTACGCGAACCATTTTTCCCCTCCTCACTCAAAATATAGCTGTCAGCAATCAGCCAGGCTGTCACTATTCTGGATTCTGACTCCTGGCTTCTGGATTCCGCCGTCTGCAAGACGGCACCGCCGGCAAGGCGGTTATTTTATCGTTAAGGAAAGTATATGCCATATTAAAGTATTAAAGCGCTAAATCGCCAAAGCATTTTTATGTAGCCCATAGTTTTTCCGGGGTCACTCCGGGGTCACTTGAGGGTCGCTGCATTGTCGCTAATGGGTAGGCGGAGCGATTTAAGTCCGGCCTGCATAACCTCCTGCTGCAACTGTCTCTAAACTCGGTCGCCAACGGAATGCCGACCGCCTCCAACGCCGCATCCATGCGTCGATTCCGGCTTCCGGCTGCGTCCTGCAGCCGGCTCGGCATTCCGTAGGCTCGGTCGTTAAGAGACAGTAGCAGCCTCCGGTACATTCCGCACGGACTTAAATCACTCCTCCTCACTGCATGTCGCTGTGGGGTCGCTTGAGGGTCGCTTTT
>LADN01000041.1 GCA_000961585.1 Peptococcaceae bacterium BRH_c4a
CGTTGCGGTTGTTCCGTCTTCGTGTGTTACGGTTATTTCCAAAGCATCATCCACGCTGATATTCCCGCTTCCGTCCGACTGGGCTGCCAGCAGAACGGTACCTCCATGATAGTATACATTTGTTTTTTTGGTAAAATATGTTGCGCCTGGGCTTACATTGAATCCGGGAATTTCATTGCATAAAAGAACGGATCCGGTTGAACCTGTCTGGGCTGAACTTGGGCCGGGCAGGTATAAAACAAAGATAAGAAGTGTCAGAAGCACAAGCACTCCATAACCCATCAACCGCTCCGCTAAATTCAACCTTCCCGGCCCCGGCCGGAACTCTCTCTTTGTCCCATCCGGTTCCTTCATTCGGCTTTCCCTCCTTGTTTTTATCGTGTCCCCGGGATCCTCGTCACTTTCGTATATAAGGTGTATATTGCGACAAATGTCATTTTCCTGCAGGACATGACTATAAAGTGCCGGACGCTGTCTAAAAAGTGTATTATTGTGTCTAAAAAGTCTGAACGATAAAAAAGCAGCCCTGCGGGCTGCGGGAAGCCAGAAGCCAGACAAACATGACGCCAATGCGGCGCCACAGACGGATGAGAATTAATTTCGACAGTTATCGGGAAATTTCCACCACTTTTTCCTTTTCCACCCTGATAACCACCACCGCCATGTCATCCGGTATATCTTCATCATCCCCGCCGCCGGTCTGGGCCAGCTTTAACAGCAGCCCAGCCATTTCCTTCGGATCCAGCCCGTTTAGCTCCTTAAGCACCCCGGAAATCCATTCCTCCCTGTCCTGGTGACCATGGCGGGAAGCCAGTATTCCATCGGTAAGCATAACGATGACATCCCCGGAAGCTAATTTTTTTTCGGTTACACTTATGTCGATTTCACTGAGAATACCCACCGGCAGAGAACTGGACCGGATGGTCCGAAGCCTCCCCCCGCGTATCAGATAGGTTGGGGGAGCTGCAATTTTAATGAATTCCCCCTGCCCGCTGTACAGATTTATTATGGCCATATCTACAGTGGCAAAGGTTTCCTCCGGTTTTTTCAGGGCCTGCACAGAATTGACGCACTTAATGGCCACTTCGGTGTCCAGCCCGGCTTCCAGCATCCTCCTGATCAGAGCAACGGCTGAAACGCTCTCTCTGGCGGCGTCCTCTCCGCACCCCATGCCGTCACTGAGAACGGCTGCAAACTTTCCTTCCCTGAGCTGCATAAAATCATAAACATCCCCGGAGACCGGGCTGCCGTCCTTTCCAGCCCAGGCGGCGCCCACCTCCACCCTGTAGTGGAGCCCCTGATACAGGCGAAACCTGCAAATCCCTTCCCTTTGCTGCCCATCACAAACACAGCCGGTAACCGAAAAAAGCTGCCCCATCAGTTCGGAGACCACCGGGGCAACCCTGTAACGGCAGTCCAGGTCCCCCCTGCAGGATTTCATGGTAACCAGCATTTCGGGTCTTCCAGCGGTTTCAGCAATTCTAATGTCTTTTACCGGCAGCCCCAGTTGCCTTAGCTTCTGCTTCAGGGTGGCATCCGAATGCCCACCGTCTTTTTGTCCAAAATTTAATTCTTCGGCCAGACTTTCAATGACACCGGCCATCCCCCTCAACTGATCCCCCACCAGCGCCTTTCCAGTGTAGAATTTTTTGCTCCAGTACCTATCCACCTTAAAGGCCTCGTAAAGGCAGGTGGCTGTTATGGTCAGCTCTCTGGGCCGGGCGCAGCGGACCTTTAGCTCTTCAGGAATGTCGCTGACTTTAACGCGTCCGCACACCTCGGTCAGGGCAAACATGTCCAGCATATACTGATAGGTTTTGTAATACTCCTTGTCCCAGCACACGCGGTGCATTCCACAGTCACTGCATACCTTTTTGCCTATCTCTGTCATCAACTGCTTTATGCCCTTTTCATTATCCTTTTTTTCTGATAAAACCGTAGTCTCACCAAAAACCCTGGATATTTCCCGGAAGATAGACGAATATTCCCTTAGTTTTTCCCTAAAGCCATCCCTTTGCGCCTCGCGGCTGTTATCGGGCTTTGGTGCCACCGCTTCCCTGACGACGGCGGTGGCAATTCCCCGCACCAGTTTTTCCGGCACCAGCAAAAAGACCAGGCAGGCCAGGCAGGTTTCAGCAATGACAGATTCCATGCTTTCAAAGTTATTAAAATAAACCGACATGATTATGTTTGAGGCAAGAAAGAATAGTGAAACCCCCATTTTCCCCAGTACATTGCCCAGGCCTGCCAGCACTCCTGAAAATGAGTAAGCCCCCACAAGATAGGGTGCAACAGTATATGACAGCCCGGGGATGATCCCCACCACGGCCCCGGCCGCAGCGCCCAGTCCCACCCCTCCCGCCAAGGAGGCCAGAAGTATTATGGTCCTGCTCAATAATCCCTTGGCTGAGATATACCATACATGCAGATCCCCCGTACCTGCGATAATCCCGGCGGTAAGCACCAGCAGACACACCGCCTCCTCAGCGCTGAGTTTTTTTATCCCGTTTATTTTTTTCACCGAAGAAAAAGCGGAAATGCAGACCGGGGTAAGGAAGGCGGCAAAGACTCCCTCAAAAAGAATGCTGATGTAATCATAGGGTGTGGATCCGGTAAAGGCGGAAAAAGCGGACTTTACACTTATAGTAAGACCTAAAATGATCACCGGTATTACCGGCCAGCGCCCGGAGTACCTGGGAGGCACGGCCTGCACCGCTAAAAAAGACAGCGTGACCACGGCCAAAAGGGATGCCAGGCGGTATCCATCGGCAATGGTAGCCACTCCTCCACATAGAAGTATTATTACCACAATGCCCCATCTTCCAAAGACCATGGCCGTGGCCGCAGCATAGGCGGCTGCAAAAGGCGCCAGCTCTCCCAGGAGAACGGCCCGCCCCACAAAAAAAGCCGCAGTTCCGGCCAGTATTATCCCCGGGCTGAACATTCCGGCAATGGTCTGCGGCAGCCCTTTGGGGGCAGACTTGCGCCTTGCGCCCGCAGTCCGGTAATAAAAAGGGTTGCAGCTACGCTTGTAAGGATATACATCCGTTCTATCAGGCAAAGAAAAACTCACCCCTGTCCAATTGTTGTATTGTCAATTATAGTACAGAAGGCGAGTAATAATTGTCATTTTTGGTTAGCATTAACACTTTTTCTTTCGACAGCCTTTGCCGCCTCAATGGCCAGACCGTACATCAGATCGGCTTCTGAAACTGTGATGGTGTCAATTTCCAGAAATCTCATAATAATGAGGAGTATGCGCACCCCGGCCTCTATTATGTCAGCCCTGGCCGGCTGAAGCCCGGGTATGCTCTTTTTGCCCTCAGGGCCGGCCCTCACCAGCTTCTCCAGCAGTTTTCCCACCCTAATCCCGGTGAGGGTATATCCATGAACCAGGGATCGGTCATATTGCGTTAAACCCATATCCATGGCGGCCAGGGTGGTGACAGTGCCGCCCACCCCTGTCAATTTCCCGGGGTTCCCCCGGCTTACCTCGTCCAGGGCTTCCCTCATTATTTTTTTTATCATGGGGTCGCCATGCCCCCCCTCGGTCATCCTGACAGCCCCGGCGTTAACGCTGCGGCACATTACACCCCCGTCAATCTTCCAGGTGAACTCGGTGCTTCCCCCGCCTATATCCACTATTACCGTGGACTTCAAATCTTCCCCGAACTCCCCGGCCACACCCAGGTAACTGTAAAAGGCCTCCTCGGTCCCGGCTAGAACCCGGACTTTTATTCCTGTCTTACGAAACGCCTCTTCAAGGAACCAGTCCCTGTTGTCTGCATCCCTGACTGCGCTGGTGGCCACCGCCACAATCGCGGAGGATGATCTGGCGCGGGCCTCGGCCTTCATCTCCAACAAGGCTTCCACCGTACGGGCAACAGGGCCTCCCAGGAGCACCCCACCCTCAATTCCCTCTCCCAGCCGGGTTGTTCTAAGAAAGGAGTGCAGTGGAATGATCCCGCCGGCTTCCGAAACCTCGGCCACCAGAAGACGGGTTGAATTGGTTCCTATATCGATTACCGCAATACGGGCCAAGTTGACTTCTCCTTTCATGAATACAAAAATAAAAGCACTCCGGGTGGAATGCTCTATTTCCCAGCGATTTATAAGCCAAAAAGATACATTTATCGGCAATCACTCGGATTTGCGCCCGGGACCTCCCCGACCGCCTCTTTTTGCATCTGTACTACGGCGCAAAGTTTGAAGCCGCTCTTCACTATCTTTCATGAAACGCGCCAATCTGTCCTCGAATGATCCCTGTGGTTTTTTACGGGGGGGGGGAGCCTTGTGTTCCACCGGCGCCGGCTTGGCCTGCTTGATGGAGAGACCGATTTTCCCCTTTGCATCAACCGAAATAACCTTTACCAAAACCCTATCGTTTGGCTTCAGGAAATCTTTAATGTCTCTGACATATACCTCGGCAATTTCAGAAATGTGAACAAGTCCGGTTTCCCCTCCAGGGAGCTGCACAAAAGCCCCAAAGTTGGTAATACCTGCAACCGCACCCTCTAGCACGCTGCCCAATTCCACCGGCATGATTTGTCTTTTATCCTCCCTTTTGCATCAAAAACCACTGTTATAATTATATGCAAATAGCCTCAAAAGTGTCAAGGTAACTTTTTGGCCCCACCTCTGGATATATAATCAGCGGAAATTTAATTATTTGCGCCATCTGTTCCGGGAACCGGCACAATCCTTGTTTCCCCGGGTTTTACAAGCCCCAGCTTTTCCCTGGCCGTCTGTTCTATGTATGAGTCAGATTGTACCTGTTTTAATTGTTTTCTTAACTCTTCATTTTTTGTCTTTAATTCTCCAACTTGGCGCTCAATTTCCTTAATATCCCCCTGGAGGGCATAAAGTTTATGAAAATGTGCAAAAAAAGAAATTAATAGATAAAATAATAAAAAACCCGCAATAATTGCCGGAAGTTTTTTTCCCGGTTTAAAAATACGGCGTTTCTTTTGATTTCTTTTTTCCCGCTCCTGACCGGGAAAATAACTAACTTTAGGAGAAATACCCATTAACTATTCTCCTCATCTTCAAATCCATAAACGCCAAGACTGCCCCCCGGAACGACAATAACAACCTCATAGCCCTTGCCCCTGGCTCTGTTTAAAAGGGTGGCCACCGTACTGGCGCTTACGCCCAGGCGTTTTGCCACCTGATCGTTGGACACTCCCGTTTCCTTAAGAACCACTACCTGACGCTCCCGGAAGCTAAGTTTTTCCACACCGCGAATCTCTATCTTCATTCCATCACCCATGGAAACATCATGACCATATTCTTATTAGAACACATTATCCACATTTTGACTACGTTTTTTGTACAACTTTTCTACGTTTTTATTTTTTCTCCTGCATCTTAAAAAATATTTTAAAACTAAAAACACCTGCCGCCGCAAACCGGGCTGCAGGTGTAATGCACTTATTTATCGGAAAAAATCTCCCATCACAAGAAAAATATCTATGGTTCTCACTATACCAACCAACTCTCCTCTTCTCAAAACAGGCAGCGAATTAACCTGATGTTTTAATAAAGCCAGCGCAACATCCGACACCGGGGTTTCGGACTTTACAGTGGCAAGGGCGATGGGCCTCATAACATCCCTAACCTTTATATTCATTTCTTCCCTAAGCCCGCTGGTATAATACCAGCCCCAGGACTCTGATTTTATACCCGCATCTTCATCCAATTCCCGAAAGCCGGCAGCCTTTAGTAAGCCCCGGAGAGTCAGTATTCCGGTGAGGTTGCCCTTACTGTCCAGCACCACTGCGCTGCGGTGGCCGTACCATGCCTTTTTGTCCCTGTGAAAGGTCTGGCGCAGCACCTTTATAGCCTCAAAAATGGTGGCGTCCTCAGTAATGGCGGCATAGTCGCCTATGGCCACCATGATGTCTTCCGCAGTCTTTCCATACAACTGCATCACTCCCCCCCGGAATGAGACTCCAACAACTCTCCCACCGACCAGAAAAGATCAATGGTGCGCACTATTCCCACCAACCTCTTGCCATCCATCACAGGCAGGGAATTCACCTTCTTCCTGCAGACAATCTTAATGGCCTCCAGTATGCTGCTGTCCTGACCAATGGTAATAAGCCTGAGGGGCCTCATAATATCCCTGACGGTAATTTCCAGGCCGCCGCGGAAGGGCTTTACAAACATAAGCCCCTCGGGATCCCCCTTGAGCAGATGATCGTAAACCGCCCTTTTTTCAAACGCCTTCAGAAGCCCCCGCAAAGTGAGAATTCCTATCAACCGATTCCTGTTGCTCAGCACCAGCAGGGACTGAAAACCATACCATGTCCCGCCCCTTTCATGAAAACTGCCGCCCAGGGCGCAAAGGGCCTCGGCCACCACCGCATCTTCGCGTATAACCGGGTATTCTCCAATTGGCACCATGACATTTTTTACCCTAAGTACCCGTGACATGCCGGCGCCCCCTTACGGCTCCAAAAATTATTCAATTATGCCCAGCTCTTTCATCTTGGCGTAGAGGGTGCTCCTGTTCATCTTGAGTGACTGGGCCGCTGCCGATCTGTTCCAGTTGTTTTCTTCAAGGGATCTCAATATTACTTCCTTTTCAACCTCTGCCACAATCTCCTTCAGGGAACCTCCCGGGATTTCATTTAACCAACTGACACTACGGGATTTTTTTTGCAAATTTACCGGCAGGTCCAGGACTGTCAGCAATGGACCGCTGGACATTAAAACGGCCCTTTCGCATACATTTTTCAGCTCCCTGATATTTCCCGGCCAGTCGTAGCTTTTCAGAAGATCCATGGCTTCACCCGAAAAGCCGGTTATTGCTTTTTTGTACTCCCGGTTGCAATACCTTATGATATGCTTTATCAAATCGGGTATATCGGCCTTTCTCTCCCGGAGGGGAGGCATCACGATTTCAACCACGTTCAGGCGGTAAAACAAATCCTCCCGGAAATTCCCCTCCTGAATTGATTTTTCCAGATCCCTGTTGGTAGCGCAAATAATACGGACATCAACCCGTAGGGTATCAGTGCCCCCAACCCTTTCGAATTCTCTTTCCTGCAGCACCCTCAGAAGCTTTGTCTGGGTATTCAGAGACATCTCACCCAGTTCATCAAGAAATACTGTCCCCCGGTTAGCCAGTTCAAACTTACCCGGCTTATGGGACACAGCCCCGGTAAAGGCGCCCTTTTCATGCCCGAAAAGTTCACTCTCCAACAGGTTTTCCGGTAAGGAGGCACAGTTTATCTTTATAAAGGGCCTGTCACACCTGACACTGTTTTTATGAATGGACCTGGCCACCAATTCTTTACCCGTCCCGCTCTCCCCGCGAATGGATACCGTGGCATTGGTATTGGCCACCCGGCCTATTGTCTTGTAAACACTCTGCATAGCTCCGGACAGACCAATCATGGCATAGGAATCAACCTCTTCCCCGTCCCCCCGCTGACTTACCGAACGATCCATCAATTCCTTTATTTCAACAGCCTTACCCACAGTCTCCAATATTTCTCCCACATTAAGGGGCTTCATCAGATAATCGAAGGCCCCTAACTTCATGGCCTCAATGGTGGTTTCTGTGGATCCGTAAGCCGTGATCAAAATAATGGGAACATTCTTACCCCTCTTGTTGACCGCCTCCAGAACCCTGATGCCGTCCATTTCGGGCATCCTGACATCCAGGAGAACGGCGTCGGGCTGAATGGACTCGATCTTGTCAATGCATTCTTTTCCATTGGAAGCCAACTGAACACTGTACCCACTGTCCTCAAGGATATCCTTCAGCGCTTCCCTGACGCCTGTCTCATCATCGGCCACAAGAACAAGATTGGACAACATTAAACATCCTCCCTTGTTTTAAGATAGAAAGTCACCTTGGTACCCTTGCCCACCTCGCTCTCAACCTCGATATTGCCACCGTGCACCTGTATGATTTCGTGGACTATGGCCAGCCCCAAACCGGTGCCCTTGGGACGGGTGGAGAAAAAGGGATCAAAGAGGTGCATTAAATTCTCCTGGGGAATGCCACAGCCGTTATCGGCGACTGAAACCATCACGGTATCGTCCCCAGGACCGGTGCCGGTGCATATTTTTATTATTCCTTCCTCCGGAAGCGCCTGCAGTGCGTTGAACATAATATTCACTATTACCCTCTCCAACTGTTCGGTATCCGCCCATACCCCGGGCAATCCCGGCCTCAGATCCTTTATCAGGCTGTTCCTGCCCTGATGGAGTTCTTTAAAAAAGTCAGTTACGTTCTCCACCATGACATTTATATCATTAAAGCTGAATCTTGCCTCGGCCGGCTTGGCAAAATAGAGCAACTGATTAACTATTGAATCAAGCCGCGCCACCTCCCGGTACATTGTAGCCAGGGCTCTGGGATTTGGCTTGTTTTGATTCTGCCAGTGCTGTATATAACAACTTATGGAGGTAAGGGGATTTCTGATCTCGTGGGCCACCCCGGCAACCAGCTTGCCCAGGGAGGCCAGCCGCTCCTGCCGGCGAACTCTTTCCTCCAGCCTTATCCTCTCGGTAATGTCCCGGCAGGTAAGCACTGCGCCGATAATATCCCCCCTGCCGTCTGCCAGTGTGGAAGTGCTTACAAGTAAATGGTGGGCGTTGTGGCCCCCGTTCAACCACTCAACCTGCAAGTCCTTATAGTTGATATTCCTGGAAAGGGTGTCCCGCATCAGTCCCACAAAGGGGGATTCCCCGGGCAATATCTCCTCATAATCTGCATTTTTAGTTTTTTCAGCCATACCAAACATCTTTTCCGCCATATTGTTGGCTATTACCACCCGGCCCCCGTTGTCCGCCACCACAATGGCATCGTCAATGGAGGCCAGCATGGTTTCATTATAAAGGTTAAGGCAGGATATCTTCAGGGCCAGGCCGTTTATGGCCTTGACTATTTCCCCCAGTTCACCGGGGGCCGGGGGCAGTGTATCGTTCAGGTTGTCCTCAAGCCTCCTGACACCGGCCTTGATATTCTGAACCTGTGACACAAACTGCCTGAAAAGAACCATTGCCCCCCCGATGCCCGTGAACAGCACTGCGCCAATAATAACATAAACCACCGTTTCTATTTCTTTTCTTTTACCGTAATACCCCGTTTCGGCAAGGTATTGGGCCGATCTGATAACTCCCTCGGGCTTGCCGTCCCGCACCAGAGGGCGGTATATCTCCACAATGCCTCCCTCTTCGGGCCCAAGGTTCTGGATAACCGGCTTTTTGGTATTCATGACCTCCTCAAAGGCCTTCTTACGTCTAAGGGAAAAATTCTCATCGAACCTCTGGGTACCGTCGTAGAAAACATCCAGTTCATAAGAATACAGCCCCAGGTGTATGCCAGGATATTCCTCTTCCACCGAAAGTATTTTTTCGTTGATCAGCTGTCCAAGGGTATGCACCTTTTCTGACCGGCTGCCATCCTGGGTTGCCCGGTCTTTGATGTATTTTTCCAGATCCCCGTGAATACTCTGGTCAAACAGGAATGCCGCCTGCTCAAGCCTTGCCTCCTGGCTCCTCAGCAGTGACAATTCACTGTTTTTTATGATATGAAGAAGGTACGCCGATAATAAAAGAGTTATTAGCAATATCAGCAGTATAAGAAGCAAAATCCTGTTGCCAAAACTTATGTTTTTCATGTAAATCATTTTTAAGCCTACTACTTTCCACAGCCTTATTTATATTATATAACCGGGCGTAATCACAGTAAAGAAATAAAAAACAAACTGACGCCTTGGCTTTGTGCAATAATACACCATGGTCCGCAGAAAAATGGCCCCCTGGCCCCAAGTCCATTAAATCGCGCACTTGTTGTCAGGTATGCCAGTATTTGGTTTATCTTAAACATTGCAGCAATCATGTAACATCCAGCTTAATTAATTCTTTCCTTGTATGGTATATGAAATTCGATAGCACTTCAGCAAATTTCCTGACAGCCACCGCTGATTCGTCGTATTCGAAGGGAAAAAACAACTTAAACCTGTATTTGCCGGTAGCCTCAACCTTGGCGCCTTCTCTCTCTATTTTTTCGCCGAGCCGGCTTTCCAATGCATCAATATGCTTGAGGAGAGGAACAAAAACATTGTTTTTATTCCCATCCATGATCAACTCAATCACCAGCATTTCCATTCCGCCGTACGAGCCCTTTCTGGGGCAGGTGCGGCTAAGCCTGTAATATATGGTTTTATCTTTGAATACGCTGATGCATTTTGACGATTCCTTCAATCCCAGGGATATGCTGCTTATTTGTATGCCCTTGCCGGACAGAGCTACCCTAGCCTCGTCAATGATGCCGGAAAAAAGATTGCCCAGGTCTATTTTTTTATTTTTTTCCCTGACTCTAAACTGCACTAGCTTTGAATTTACCTTAAGCCATTTTTCAAAAAGATCCAACGCTTTCTTGTTTTCATAAGTGTTTTCCTGCTGCAAGTATCTTTTCTTGTACAATTCAAACGAATCGAAAAAATTACTACTGCCCAAGGTATTACCCACCCCTTGCAAAGCCTTTTCAGAGGCGGCTCGAAACCGCCTCTGCTTTAAAATTTTCATACAAAGATCCGGTAAAACTTTTCCAGTTGAACCCCCTGCAGCCTATCTCAGGGCAGTGGCAGCAATCCAGCAAACCATCGCCACCAAACCAACCGCAGTTACAAAACAAACCCCCGCAGAAGCACCGTTCCTCTTTTCCATTGTCCGGGCCCTTTCCATTTCAGCCTTTAAAAAAGGATCTTGAAAATTTTTTTCCATCCAGAGATGGAATTTGGCCGCCTTGTTTCTCAAAACCAGACCCCCCTCCATATACATGCGGGCGTCTACACCTTAACTGCGACACTTTCCTCCAGGGTCCTCTCGCTCCTGGCCTTACGCAGCGCCTGCCACATCCAGAATAATATGATACTGGCTCCCAGCAAGCCGCTCCCGAATAAAAACACATTGCTGATCAGATCCACAGCAACAGCCGCACTGCTGGAAAGAGACAGTATTCCCAGTTCACCCAGATACTTGGGAACAATAACCACCCGGCTTAAGGCCACCATTGCTATAACCGAGGTCATCACCAGCTTAATCTGGTATCCCCTCACCACCCTGGTGCCCACGGCCCCGATATACACCCCCAGGATGGACCCCAGGTAGAGAAACAGCGCTATTCTCAGGTCCACGTAACCGTACAGGGAGTACAGGAATGCCCCCTGGGCCCCGGAAAAAATAGCCAAAAACAGCTCTGTCCCCGCAGCCACGTAGGTTGGAACCCCCAGCAGGTAAATCATGGCTGGAACTCCGATAAATCCGCCCACCCCGATGGACCCGGCCAGAAATCCTGTGGCAAATCCCACCAGCAGGGCCAGCCAAAGTGAAGTTTTGACATTGGCCACCTTAAAGTGGATCATTGGCGGAATGTTGAACTCCCTTATTTTTTTGGCCAGTCCGCCATCAGATTCGATATTCGAACCACCCCGGCGGATGCGCAGTATATCCCTGTACATAAAAAGTGTCACCCAGGTTAATATTGCCACGAACAAAAGGCTGATATACAGATTTGAGCCAGCCTGACCTAATTTTTGAAACACTCCCTTGTTTAAAATCACAGCCACCTGAACTCCGGCAAGCAGGGCTATAAACATTACAAAACCCATTTTCTTGTCAACATTACCAAACTCCCCGTGCTTCTTGGAACCCATTATGGCCTTACCGAACTTGTGCGTAATATTTGCGGCCACCGCCATTATTCCGGGTATGCCCAGGCTCATCATGGCCGGGGTCATGATAAAAGCCCCCCCCGATCCCAGAAAACCACTCAACAGGCCTCCTACAAAGCCTATGGCCACCAGGGACAACCCCATTTTAGGGGTCATGGCAACAAATTTTATGGCCTCAACTGCCGCCGGTATTTCCACCGCTCCCGCCATAATCTCACTCCTCCCTCATTTTCTGTGATTCCAACGCCTGCTCAAGGGTGTTTTTAATCAGCTTGTTAATTCCGGTTCCCAGAAGGTACGCCACCAACACAACTATGGACATCGAAATGAGGGGCGCGAAAAAATTCTTTGCGGTGAGAAGTCCAGTGAGCTTATTGGCGTTGAAAAACACTAGAAAATACACTACCCCTGCCAGGGACAGGTAGAAAAATCCCTTGATTATACCGGTTATAGCCGTTTCATTTCTCTCTTTTTTTATTGCATCATACTGGCGCCGCTCCAGCTCAAGGGACTTACCGGCTGATTCTGTCTCTTTAGCCATTAATAACCCTCCTCTTCCATTTAAACTGGTTTAATACCCCCGGCAGCACCCCCTCCCTCTTTGTGAACCTTATTGTGCAAAGCAGATGCCACTAAAAAAGTTCCATACAGTACAATTTCACTGGCTTTCCGGGATCGAGCAATCACCGCCTGACGGTTTTTTTGTCACCACTGACCGATTATCATACAGCCCCTGACTGGCCACAACCGCTAAACCACCCCCCGCAAGGCCTGAGCTTAATCAGCGTTAAAAACCTGCCATGACCGGATTGTATAAATTGAAGGCACCCTCTGTGAAATTAACCATATTATTCCAGGATTGTTTTAAAAAAATTTCACACCCGCAGGTTCCATAATGTCCAAGGCAAAAAGGAGGATAAAAATAACCGCCTTGCCGGCGGTGCCGTCTTGCAGACGGCGGAATCCAGAAGCCAGAAGCCAGGAGCCAGAATTGTGACAGGCTGCCTTAAAAGCGACCCTCAAGCGACCCCACAGCGACATGCAGTGAGGGGGAGTGATTTTTGGTTCTGGGCGGAATTTACCGGAGGCTGCTACTGTCTCTTAACGACCGAGCCTACGAATTTGGAGGTTAGATGTTGGAAGTCGGAAGTCGGATTAAGCTAGAAATGGCTCTGAGGTCATTTCCTACAAGTTTTCTAACCTCTATCCTCTGGCCTCCCACCTCCAAAATGGTCGGCATTCCGTTGGCGACCGAGTTTAGAGACAGTTGCAAAACTATATTAAGAGGTCAACAAAGTACTTATTCGACTACAACCGGAGGCTGTTCAAAAAGCTCCAGATGCAAGGCGCGGCAAGGTTTCAAGCGGAGGCGTACTCCTTGTACGTTGAGCATTGAAGCCGCCGCCGCAACGCCGCAGATGGACTTTTTCAACAGCCTCCTAGAGACAGTTGCAG
>LADN01000024.1 GCA_000961585.1 Peptococcaceae bacterium BRH_c4a
GATTCCGGCTTCCGGCTGCGTCCTGCAGCCGGCTCGGCATTCCGTAGGCTCGGTCGTTAAGAGACAGTAGCAGCCTCCGGTACATTCCGCACGGACTTAAATCACTCCCCCTCACTGCATGTCGCTGTGGGGTCTCTGGAGGGTCGCTTTTAAGGCATGCTGTCACTATTCTGGATTCTGGATTCTGGCTTCTGGATTCCCAAGCGCCCGTCAGGGCGTTTTTTTATCGTTAAGGAAATCATATGCCATATAAAAGCATTAAAGCGCCAAAGCCTTATTGGCCCTGGTTTCCTCCGGGATCTCTTTTAATGCAGACTGTAACAAATGTCAAAATAGGCAAAAAGACCCATGCCGCTTGGTAATAAATAACAATATAGTCCTATTTTGTTTAGTGTATAAGTGTGATAAAAAATATATAACCTATGTAATCTGTCATAAATTACACGAAAAAGGCAAACCCGACCGAAAGGCGGGGGCGCAAAGCCATTGGGTCTAAGGCAGTATTAATCGCTGCTAGGGCGGCCAGGTTACCGAAGGCAATATTAGAGGCACAATTATCAGGTTACCGTATATAAGCGCCGTCCTGGCAGGGGATGGTGTTTATTTTTTTAATACTAATCTGTATTAGAGAGGTGCAAATCAGAAAATGAAACGGATTATTTATGTAATTGCCCTGATGCTTATTACAACAATGCTCTATTCAGCCGCCTCAGCCGGAGAAATACAGAAGAGCCTTGCCGACGGACAGGGCGGGGATGGAGAAAAAACATATCTGGTCGGGTTAAAGAACCAGGAAAAAGGCTTAGAAAAAGCCAAAGCCAAAGGCAAGATCAAGAGAAAGTATAAACACCTGCCCTTGGCAGCCGTGAAAATGACCCCGGGTAAGGCAAAGGAACTGGGAAAAGACAGCGACATACTGTTTGTAGAGCCGGACGGCCTAGTGCGGGCAGAGGAAGCCTTCCCCTGGAACGCCTCAGAAATAAGCGCCGACTTATCCCTTTCCCGGTCCTTTACCGGGAAAGGGATAAAGATAGCAGTTTTGGATACAGGTATAGACCAAAGCCATGAAGATATAAAAGTAGCAGGCGGAGCCGCCTTTATTGACGAAAAAGCCGGGCTATCACCAGAGAGCGCCGGAGATTACACCGACGACAACGGTCACGGCACCCATGGGGCAGGAATTATCGCCGCCTTGGCCAACGGGAAAGGAACCATCGGAGTGGCGTCCGGGTCCGCACTATACTCCGCCAAAGTGTTGGACGGTGCCGGCGCCGGAACATACAGCCAAGTGATTGCAGCAGTTGACTGGGCCATAGAACACAATATGGATATTATCTGCATGAGCCTGGGGGGCGAACAGTACTCCCGGGCACTGGAACAGGCCATGCAAAAGGCCTATGACAGCGGAATACTGCTGGTGGCCGCCGCAGGCAACGGAGGGGAGATTCTTTACCCGGCCAAATATGCCCCGGTCATTGCCGTGGGGGCAGTTGACCGGAATAGACAGAGAGCGTCGTTTTCCTCCACAGGGCCGGAGCTTGAGATCATGGCTCCAGGGGTAGGGATTGACAGCACCCTTCCCGGAAACAAATACGGAACCATGTCCGGAACATCAGCGGCAGCCCCCCACATTGCCGGGGCGGCAGCCCTTATCTGGAGCTACCGGCCGGAACTGACAAATATTCAAATAAGAGACTTGCTTAAAGCAAATGCCCTGCCCCTGGGGAGCCCTGCCGAGTATGGTTACGGGCTGGTTGATCTCTCCGGAGTGTTTGGAGGCCGGTCGGAGCAGAAAGAAATAGAGCCGGCAAGCTACGAAACAAGAAAGATTAAAGAATACCTCCTTACAAACCAGGGCTTGGCCAGATCCGCCGCAGTGGCTTCACTTTCATCCGCAGATCCCGCCGTAAGGGAATACGCCGCAAAAATACTCGGAGAGATAGGAGAAAAAGGCGAATTGCCGCCACTTGCCGCCTCAGCCCAGGAAGATCCCCGGGAAAACGTCAGGGCCCAGGCCACCGTCAGCCAGGCCAAAATATACCTGCGCAGCGCCACAGACGAGAACAAAAAACTCTCACTCCTGCAGGACCTGCTCAATTCAGATCAGTCCCCGGCCAGGGACTACGCCCTTTACCAACTGGCAGCCATGAGTGGTGACGGCGCCAGAGCAGTGGCCAAAGAGGCCCTGTCCAGCGAAGCCGACCCGGTCAGAAAAAGTGTGCTGGAGGCCGTCTGCACCCAGAGCGCCGGCCCAGATCTCACAGGCCTGACCTATTCCGGAGACACCGCCGAAAGTATCGTCAAGCTCCTGGCCTATGGCCGGGAGGGCGACGGCCAGACCATAACGGCAGGAGAAAGCGCCACGGTATCCCTCAAATTATACAGCAAGCACTCCAGAGTAGAAGTAAGAGTTTATAAAAACTCCAATCCCGGTAATATAATCGCATCCAGAACCTACTACTCCGTGCAGGCTGACTATCCGGTCAGTTATACCTGGAAGACAAGCGCCTCCACGGCCCCCGGCGCCTATACCATATGGTACCACTATCCGGACAACGACATATACGACAATGATTTTGACGATTACTTCACCATCTACGTCGAGGAAGCCGAGTCCGAAGAGCCCTACGACCGGTACGAGCCAAACAACAGCCGCAGCAGCGCCACCGGAATAAGTATAGGAAACTCATATACCGCCTATATTGGGCGGGCCTATGACATTGATTATTACCGCTTCACCCCGTCCGGATCCGGAATGTTAAACTTCGTAATGGACGGCCCTTCCGGAGTTGACTTTGACGTCGAGCTGCTCAGCAGCAGCGGCAGTTACCTCACAGGCAGCGCCGGCAGCAGCGCCGATGAAAGCTTCAGCTGCAACGTCACCGGCGGCGCAACCTATTACATTCTGATAGAGGGATACGGCAGCCATTACAGCAGCAGCCCGTACCGCTTTTCCGCCAACCTTGAGATAATAAGGGACGTCTACGAGCCCAACAACGACCGGCCCAGCGCCACCCCAATAAACCTGGGCAGCGCATACACAGCCTACATCGACTATTCAGGCGATGAGGACTACTACCGCTTTATACCCTCCTTAACCGGAGACCTCACCTTTAACATGACCGGCCCCTCGGGGCTGGACTATGACGTGCAGTTAAAAAACAGCGGCGGCGGCACCATTGCCGGAAGCTACGGCTGGCAGGCCAATGAGTCCTTTACCTGCCAGGTGAGTGCAGGAAGCACCTATTATATAAGAATATACGGCTGCGGCGACGACAGCAGCGGCAGCCCGTACCGCTTTTCCACCACCCTTAAGCCCAACCGGGCCACCCTGTCAGTAACGTCAATCACCGTCCCGGCTAAAGTCAACCCGGGACAGGTATTTTCCGTGGAGGCCACGGTCAGAAACACCTCCGGCATAACCGCCAACAACGTGAGGATGGAAATTATACCCCAGTCCGGACTCACCCTAGACAGCGGCAGTCTGGTGAAAAACCTGGGAAATCTGGGGGCCGGATCTCAAACAAACGCAGAATGGCAGTTAGCGGCCAGCGTCACCTCCCCCTGCGTAAAGACGGTATCGGTGAAAGCCTGGGCCGACAACGCCGATCAGAATATTTTACAGTCGGGCAGTATAAACATCGTTCTTGCCCCCATAACCGGTAAGGATGCCACAGAAAAAATATGCAGAACTTTCGACGGAGAAATAACCAGAGTTTACGGTGAGAACTACGGTCTTGATCCTGTGAACCTGGCCAACGGGGCTTACGTTACGGCTAAAAAGCTCCTTACCGTGAATGGGGCGCAGCCCGTTGAGTTCACAGCCCACTACAACTCCCTTCTCCTTCACCAAGGGCCCATGGGCAGGGGCTGGGGCCATAACTTTGAGGCCAGGGCACAGGTCGGAGCCAACGGGGACATTGATATATATTGGGACAACAGCCGTAAAAATACCTTTACCAACAGCAGCGGAATTTACACCCCCGCCGACCTGGCCAACCGCTTCGACACCCTGGTGAAAAAAGGTGACGGCAGCTACACCCTTACCAGACAGGATCAGAGCGTATACATCTTCAACTCCAACGGTAAACTGGCCGAACAGAAAAACGGCCACGGACAGTCCCTGACCATGTCTTACAACGGAACGGGAGGACTTTCATCAGTTAGCGAGCCGGTGTCCGGGCAGTATCTTGCTTTTTCCTACAATGCCGCTGGAATGATTGACTCGGTCTTTGACAGATCCGGCCTAAGGGTCTCCTTTGCTTATGATACCGCTGAAAACCTGACAGGTATTACCGATACAAACGGTAAAATCACAACATATACGTACAATACCGACGGTCAGTTGTTAACCGTTACAAAACCTGATGGAATTAAAACAATTATCAATAACTATGATGATCAGGGAAGGGTGACAGCCCAGGATGATGCGGACCAGAGCAACCAGACTGCCCGCATAACCTATGATGAGAATAGTCAGCCCGGCATGGTTATTACCACTGTCACCAATTGGGTCGGTCACTCCAGGGTTCACACCTATAACGATAAATATCAATTATTGAGTGTAAAAGACGAGCTGGGCAGCACTGAATCATACATATACGATCTGAACGGCAACCGCATCACAGCCACCGACGCCGCTAACCGGACAAGCAGCTTCACCTATGACGCCAGGGGGAACCTGCTGACCGCCACCGACCCGGCGGGGCGTATAACCAGAATGACATATGACTCAAAGAACAACCTCCATTCGGTGGAAAACGCCGCCGGAAAGAAAGTGATTCTTGAATATGACTCCAACAACAACCCCGTTAAAATCACCGACCCAATGGGCAATACAACCAATTATTCCTATAACTCCAACGGGCTGTTGCAAAGTACGGCTGTACCCGGGATGGGAACCACAACCTACCGCTACAGCAGCGGTTTGCTTGAGTCGGTTACCGGTCCTGAAGGTGATACTGTCAATTATGGCTACAACGGGGCCGGTAGGGTTACCTCATTAACAGACGGGGCCGGGAACACCACCCATATGACCTATGATAACGGGGGCAACCTGCTGAGCGTTACCGATCCCCTGGGCAACACCGCCAGCTATACCTATAACAGCCGTGGCAAAATGGTAACCGCCACTGATCCCATGGGCTATACCACTAATTACGGCTACAATTCCAGCGGTAGGGTCGCCAGCATAACCAACGCCCTCGGCAGTCGGACCGGCTACGAGTATGACGGAGAGGGCAGGCTGAAAAGAGTAATTGACGCCAGGGGCAACGCCATCACCATGAACTACGACGCCAAGGGGCGGTTAATAAGCATCACCAACCCCGTAGGCAACACCACCACCTATGAGTACAATGCCGTGGACGGCCTGGTGGGGCAAAAGGACGCCATGTCCAGGCAGATACTGTCCATCACCTACGATGCCGTCAACAACCCGCTGACCGTGACAGACGCCCTGGGGCGTACAGTCTCCAGCCAGTATGACATCCTAAACCGGCTGACCAGAATTACCGACCCTGCGGGCCGTATAACCCGGTTCGACTATGACGACCTTAATCGTCTGGTAACAACCACCGACGCCCTGAACGGACAGGCCCGGCAGTCCTTTGACTCTGCCGGGAAGCGCACCGCCCTCACTGACCCCAACAGCAACCAGGCTGCCTACAGCTACGACAGGGCCGGGAGACTTACTTCCAGCACCTCGGCCTCCGGCAGCACGGTCAGTTACGGGTACGACGCCCGGAGCCTACTGACCCAGTTAACCAACGGGCGGGGACAGAAAGCGGAATTCCGGTACGATGCCGCCGGCAGGATAACCAGCGCAGATTATCCAGAAGAAACTGTCTCATACACATACGACGGCAACGGCAACCTTCTGACCGTCAAAGACAATAACGGGACCATCACCCGGGAGTACGACGTCCTGAACAGGGTGAAGAAGTACACCGACTCAAGAGGAAACGTGATACAGTACGGCTATGATACCGTAGGTAACCTAACCGCCCTAACCTATCCCGGCGGCAGGCAGGTGCGTTACGAATACGACGCCGCCAACCGCCTTACCCGGGTCACCGATTGGGCCGGAAGGGCCACCTCCTATGAGTACGACGCCAACAGCCGACTGGTAAGGACCACCAGGCCTAACGGCACTGTCCTGACTGCGGACTACAACGCCGCAGGCCAGATACTGCAGCAAAAGGATGTGGATGGCAGCGGAAGAACAATAGTACAATATGACTATACCTATGACTCTGCCGGAAACATAACCACAGAGCAGGAGGCAGGCAATGCCGCACCCCACACAATGGAGGGGGCCACAATGACCTACACCTCGGACAACCGCCTGGCCACCTATAACGGCCGGCAGGCGGAGTGCGACTCTGACGGAAACATGACCAAAGGGCCCTTGGGCGGGGCCATGGGGAGCTACACCTACGACAGCCGCAACCGACTGACCTCCGCAGGCAGTACCGCCTACCGGTATGACGCTGAAAACAACAGGACAGGTGTTACCGTAAACGGAAGTCAAACCGGCTATGTAATAAACCCCAACATCCTACTGAGCCAGGTCTTGATAAGTACCGGCGAAAAGGGCAACCAGACCTGCTATGTATATGGCCTGGGGCTCATTGGTCAGGAGGAGCAGGACGGTAGCTATAAGACCTATCATTATGACCTAAGGGGCAGCACCGTGGCCCTGACCGACCAGAGCGGTAATATAACCGACCGGTTTATCTACGGCCCATATGGAGAATTGGCCGAGCAGGAGGGAAAGACCGCAACTCCGTTCTTGTTCAGTGGGAATTACGGGGTTATGACAGA